>DAOWEO010000113.1 GCA_030638415.1 Bdellovibrionales bacterium
AGAGTGTGGTCGATCATTTGGGCAAGTTCATTTTTTTCCATTATAAATCCTTGGTAACTAGCTATTATTAAATATTTTCTACCCTCTTTTCGGTCAAATGGCGATTTACTTAAAAAAGAACTTGTTTAATTTTAAACAAACGTTTAAATTAAACACTTGTTTAAAAAAAGGAAATACTATGATGAATTATCTAATTACTTTTACAGTACTACTGAGTACCACTTTGGCTAACGCACAAAGTGTATTTTTACTATCAGAGCAGCGCTTGGCTGAACTAGTGAAAAATAATCCACCATCTGTAGAGGATCTAAAAATAGCGGTGCTTGGTGTGCAAAAAACACATGCACAATTCAATGAGGGCTTCGCCCATCGTCTTACCGCGGGGTACAATTATACCAAGTCAAACGAAGAGAGTCTGATGGCATTTAAACCGGTTATGACACCGGTTGAGAACATGAATCTGGTATATAGCAAAAATTTCAAAAACGGGATGGGAGTTAGTACGACTCTTTATACCAATAAAAGTTCTACTGCAAATGGTGCACTGACGGATGGAATAACTTCTGGAGTTTCTGCTAGGTTGACTATTGATCTGCATAAAAACCTCTGGGGTAAGATAACCAAGTCAAATGATGCTATTTTAGACTTATCACATAAAAAAGCAGAGCTACAAAAACTAATTCAAACCAAAGTTTTTTTGACTAGTCTTAGAAAAATATACTGGGCATTGGTTGCTAACAGTGAATCGTTAAAGATTACAACACACTTGCATAAGACAGCACAGGATCAACTGAAAGATGCTAAAAAAAGATTGAAAAGTAGAGTGACAGATATTGGAGAGGTAGCACGTTACCAATCTCAAGTTGCAGCTAGAAAAGCCTCACTGCTCTATTTAAATTATCAAAAAGAGTTATTGGTACAACAGTTAAAGACCTTGCTTCCTGAAATAGCTGTAAGGAAAGTGGTTCTAGCTCCTTATCAAATGGATAAAATTGTTACACAAGTTTTAAGCTGTACTAAAAAATTAAGTAGCATTTATTCGGTCCCTTTGAACTTTACCTCCTTTGATGAATTACTAGGACTATCCAAACAGATTTTCAATAAGGAGAAAAAAATTACTAACCGTTATAATAAAGCCGACGTAAAATTTTTCATTGAAGCAAAAGAGCAGGCGATTAAGACAGGAGCATACTCTGATGCAGTATCTGATTTTTGGGATGATAAAAAAGAGGGCGTTGCTTTTGGTTTGACGGTAGATTTTTCACTTGGTGGCGCTCAGGCAAAAACAAAATCACTGCAAGATGAGATAGAAAAAAGAAGGTACATTAGGGAGCAAGAAGATACTTTAGGAAAAATGAGTACCTACCACTCACAAATAATAAAATCGATAATGATCTTAAATAGCGTTGTGGAACAACTACAGAAAAATTCTAGCTACCTAGAGAAAAGCCTACAAGAAGTTAAACGTAAGTACGATCAGGCAAGAATTAGTTATCGTGATTTTATTAATGAACAAAATCTTTTACTAGAAAGCAATTTAAACGAAATCAAAACTAAATTAGAAATTATTAATACTCTGTTTGATTACTTTAGCGTATTCACAGAAACTGATTGTGAAATTAATAAGTAGGAAAATAGATGAGACTATTAGCAACATTTTTTATTAGAAACTATAAACTAACAACAGTTTTGTCCTTACTTATCGTGGTATGGGGATTACAAGGTCTGCTTAGTTTAAAATCTGAAACTTACCCACAAGTTGATTTTGCAATGGCAAATATTACAACGATCTATAAAGGGGCATCAGCTGAAGATGTTGAGACTAAAATAACTAAGCCAATTGAGGATGAAATTAGAACCGTTACAGGTCTAAAAGATGTGAGATCCATTAGCCAGTCGGGACGAAGTAATATTTTTGTACGTGTTGATATGGATAATGTGTCAGACACAGCAAAAGTTATTAATGATATTGAAAAAGCAGTTGACCGAGTTTCGAATCTTCCTAAAGAGCTAGAAGATGATCCTGCATTTTTGGAAATGAAATCGGAAGAGATGCCGGTTTTGGATATTGCAGTCGTAGGCAGTAACGTTGATAGGCAGCGAGATATTATTGCAGATATGCTCAAAGAAGAGATTGACGATAATAAACGCGTGTTGGAAGTAGTACTAGGGGGATATTTAGAAAGACGTTTTCAAATTCTCCTCGATCCTAAAAAGATGGAAATTCACAATATTGGTATTAATGAGATTATGCAAAAAGTAGGATCTAGAAATGTCAGTATTCCTGGAGGAAGTTTACGTTCTAAAAAATCACAGGAGTTAATTAGACTTGAAGGGAAAATAAAAAATGGAGAGGAGATTGGTGATATTTTAGTTCGGTCAAATTTTTCAGGCAAAGGCGTATTTATTAAAGATGTGGCGACCGTTTTTGATGTAGCACAAGAGCCACATGTCTTATCTCGTTATAATGGTGTTGCTGCAACTCTATTAACTGTAAAAAAGAAAGGTGGAGAAGATACTCTGAAGCTTGTTTCAGAAGTAGATAAAGTTGTTGTACGCTTTAAAAAAATCTATCCCAAATATCAATTTAATTACTATCACAATGAAGGAGTTCTGGTTGAAAAAAAATTAGATATATTAAGCTCTAATGCACTCTCTGGATTGGCGATGGTAATTATTTTTCTTTTTCTTTTTCTACCGGGGAGAATTGGTCTAATGGCATCTGCATCTCTTCCATTAGCCGTAATGGCCACTCTAGGAGTGATGGCCGCTGCAGGTATGACCATTAATACCATTACCGTTTTAGCACTAGTAATTGCTTTGGGTATGTTAGTTGATAACAGTGTTGTAATTAGTGAAAACTATACCAGACTACGTGATGAAGGTAAAAGTAGTCAGGAAGCAGCAATAGATAGTATTGCGACATTATGGCTCCCAATTACAGCAACGGTACTGACAACCATTGCTGCTTTTTTACCGATGCTAGTAACAAAAGGAATTATGGGAAAATTTATACGCTTTATTCCTATAATCGTTTCATCAGCGCTAGTGATTAGTCTGATAGAAAGCTTCTTTTTACTTCCGATGCGTCTTGCAAAAGTTGATGCAAAGCGGATAATTAAAAAAAATACAGAAGACTGGTTTTCAAAATTTCAAAAAAAGTTTGAAAGATTGATGGATACTCTAATAAGAAGGCGTTATTTGGTGGGAATTGGTATCTCGCTTTCAATGATCTTTGCACTGGTCTTGATGTTTAAGGTTAACAGCTTCATTTTGTTTCCTACCGAGCAGACTGAATTATACTTTGCACGTTTTGAGACTGCGACTGGTACCAGGTTAGAACAGACTAACATAGCCTTAAAGCATGTGATGCAAGAGATGAAAAGTGCTCTGGGGGAAGATGCCACACATTTAGCAGGCTGGGTCGGAAGCGCTAATGCGGGGCCTGGAGATCAAAAAGCTAAAACGGGAAATAATGTTGGAATGGTTACGCTATATGTATCAAATGATGCTAAATACAATCGACCACCTACCGAAGTTTTAAAAACACTACGTGCAATAAAGATAGATGAATTAGAAGTACTTACGTTTGAAGCGAAGGTGAATGGACCTCCTGTCGGAGATGCAATTAATGCAACCTTTAGATCAAATGATATAAATGCGTTAAATACTGTTATTGAAAAGATACAAAGTGAGCTTGCTAAAGTACCAGGTATCATCGATTTAAAAGTAGACGATGTTGTGGGTGATGATGAAATTTTTGTTCATCTCGACTATGCAAAAGTGGATAGGCTTGGGTTACTGACAGGTGATATCGGTAATATTATTAGTGCGGCGATTTCAGGAAAAAAAGTTTCAACTGTAACTTTAAAAAATAAAGAAATTGATATTATGGTTCGTATGGATCATGACTACAAACGTAACTTGGAAGATCTGGGAAAGGTTATGTTAATGGATGCCCGAGGAAACCTTATTCCACTTAGCTCTGTAGCGACTTTTGAAAGAACCAAAGGGGCGGTGCAAATTAAGCGCTTTGACTATAAACGCTCAAGAACTCTACTTGGCGGTGTAGTCGATGGAGAGATGACCTCTGCAGTTGCTAATCAAAAATTACAGGTAAGTTTTGATAAATTATCTCATGACTATCCTGAGGTCTCATTGGTATTTGGAGGAGAGGCTGAAAGTACAAAAGAGTCTATGGATAGCTTGAAAGATGCACTGATATTATCTCTGATGGGAATATTTGCCATCATGGTATTTATTTTTAATAGTTTTTTAAGGCCATTTATTATTATGACCACTATTCCGTTAGGACTTATTGGAGTATCGGTATCATTCTATTTTCATAATCGTCCAATGAGTTTTTTGGCTATGATTGGAGTGATTGGCCTAGGTGGAATAATTGTTAACTCTGGTATTGTTCTGATTAGTTTTATTGAAGAGCTTAAAAAAGAGGGGAAGCTTTCCCTACATGAGATTCTAGTTAAATCTTCGGGAATGAGACTACGTGCTGTCTTGGTATCTTCTTTAACAACAATTAGCGGCCTACTGCCTACTGCTTATGGAATTGGTGGTAGTGATAGTATGTTAGTACCAATGACAATGGCCATGGCATGGGGATTAACTAGTGGAACCTTTTTAACTCTAGTCTGGGTACCATGTGCATATGCTATTTTTGAAGATATTAGTGGGTTCATGTCAAAACGCTTTTCAAAAGTTAAAGGAGCTTCACATGTCTGATCTGACTAAAGATGCAATTCTTAAGGAAGCCCTCTCACTTTTTGCAGTTAAAGGATACAGTGCAACTTCTATCAGAGATATATCTGAAGCAGCAGGTGTTAATGTCGCTTCGATTAATTACCATTTTGGTTCTAAGCATAAATTATTTCAAAGTGTCCTTATTGAGAATATGAAAATTTTAGAGTCTAGTTTAAAGGAGACTTTAAGCGATCCTGGGCCGTCAATAAATACAGCTGTATGGAAGTTGTACTGCTGCTTTTTAGACAATAGTGAGTCTTTTCTATCTGTATTTAAAGTAATGCTCTCAAATAATGTTGAGTTTCCTGATTCTCCAATTCGCCTCGGAGAGTTTATTGGTCCTCCGGGGGGCCAGCTTTTATTTGAAATTATTCAGCAAAAAAGTAGTGATACCATACCTGATACTGCACTACTTTGGGCCGTACATATGATCTCTACTCATGTACTGCACTCTGTGCTCCTATATGCATCTCCGTTTGGACAGCAGAAATTGGTAGATTTACCTTTTTGTCAGCCAGACTTTAAGCAACACAGTCTTAACATATTTGTTGATTCAATATTAGAAAAAATAAGTGATCAGAATGTCGACTGGAGCCCTTTGGCCGTCTCTTAACTACTTGTGGTAGGGATGTCCTGCTAGAATTGTCTCTGCACGATATAACTGCTCAATAATAAGCAAACGTGCCAGCTTGTGTGGAAAGGTGAGGGGGGAGAGTGAAATTTGCTCGCCAGTCTTTAATAGTTCTCGCTCTAGTCCTGCTGCACCACCAATAACAAGAGTTATCGAGCTATTATGCTCCAGCTTTCTACCTAGCCAAGTGGCAAACTCTGGTGAGTCAAATTTTTTACCGGCTTCTGTTAGAAAGATGGGGAGTGTTGGTGATAGTTCTGTAATTTTTTTTTGAATCTCTTTGGACTCTAGTTCAATATTTTCTTTATGAGATTTTAGCTCATACAGGGAAAATGAGAAACTCTTAAATCTTTTGAGGTAATCTTGTTCTAATTCAGCAATGTTTTTATCTGCGAGCTTTCCTACACAAATCAATGAAACTTGTTTCATTAGAAATAATTTTCATCACTGCTTTTCTCAACCTCGTCTTCTGGGTGTGAGTGATAAAATTCATTTGGAATTTCTACTGTAGGAGAGTCTTGTAAAAGAGTATCAAGGTCGAATATTTCTCGTGTTGTATCTAAAAAGATATGTATTAAGATGTCACCATGGTCAAGAAGCAACCAGTCGGATGTTTTAGTTCCTTCAAGGGAGCGACAAGGAGCATCAAAGCGTTCAAGTTGATGTTGGATCTCATTGGCCATAGATTGAGCTTGTGTGGGGTTAGTTGCAGAAGCTATTACATAGAAATCTCCCAGAGAGCTAACTTTACTAACATCATGAACTTTGAGATTAATTCCTTTTAGGTTACCTAGTACCCAAGCTGCTGACATGGCAAGGTTAAGAGGGAAGTCATACTTCTTATTATTCATTATTTTATCAATCTCTTTAGAAACAAATTCGTTACTCATATTATCCTCTTTGGTATCTTATTTTTCTTTGTCAATTTCTAGGCTTTGAAGCATTAGGCTTTTAAGCTTTTCTGTATTATATCCTGCAACACTTGATAGTTCTAAAACATTTTTTCCAAGCTGCTCTTCAAAAAAAGTTTTAAATTTCTTGATCTCTTCCTGAGTCATTGCATCAACTTTAGTGAGACAGATTATTTCACGTTTTTCAAGCATGGCTGGATTAAATTTTTCTAATTCGCTACGAATAGTAACGTATTGCTCAAACGCCTCAAATTCATTGAGGCACCATGAAACATCCACTAGGTGGACGAAACATTTAGTTCTTTCAATGTGCTTTAGAAATTTAATTCCTAGCCCTTTACCTTCAGATGCATCTTCAATTAATCCTGGAATATCGGCAACAACAAAAGATTTTTCACCTAGTACCACAACACCAAGGTTTGGCTCTAAAGTGGTAAAGGGATAGTCTGCAATCTTAGGCTTTGCTTCTGAGATAACAGATATAAATGTTGATTTTCCTGCGTTAGGCATTCCTACGAGAGCAATATCTGCAAGCAGCTTTAGCTCAAGGTCTAACTCAAGTGTCTGCCCAAGCTTTCCATCTTTTGCATAACGTGGAGCTTGGTTAATAGATGATTTGAAATTAAGATTTCCTAAACCACCACGGCCACCTTGCGCAACTAATATTTTTTGTTCATTTTCTGCTAGATCTGCAACAATTTCATTGGTATCTGCCTGTCTGACAATCGTACCAATTGGGACTCTGATAATTAAGTCCTCACCAAATGATCCATGACGCTGTCTTCCAGCTCCATCTCCGCCACTTTGCGCCTTATAGGTCCTGCGTCCTCTGAAATTTACGAGGGTGTTTAAATCGCTAGTGGCTTGAAAGTAAACATCTCCACCATTTCCACCATCGCCACCATCAGGACCACCTTTGGCAATAAATTTTTCACGCCTAAAGGAGACTGATCCATTACCGCCGTTTCCTGAAATAATCGTAATACTAACTTCGTCTATAAATCTCATAAGCCTCAAATAAAAAAGGGGAATGTGCAAGCACAGTCCCCTTTTATTTTTTACAATTTAAATTGTGAAACTAAATAACCGAAACGATTTTTTTAGTTTTGCTATAAGTGGCAAACTGTACTTTACCTTCTTGAACAGCATAAATAGTATGGTCTTTACCCATCTTAACGCCAGTTCCAGGGTGAACTTTAGTTCCCCTTTGACGAATTATGATGTTACCAGATATAACAGCTTCGCCGCCATATTTTTTAACACCTAGCATATTAGGGTTTGAATCTCTTCCGTTGTTGGTTGAACCACCGGCTTTTTTGTGTGCCATATCTTACTCCTTAAAACTTAATTATTTTCCTAAAAATTTCTTTGCGTTGACTGAAGCTGCATCAATCTTTTCGCTATTTCCGGCACCATCTGCAACTTCTGTAATAAGAAGTGCTGTAAAGTGCTGACGGTGACCATTTTTTCTCTTCCATAGTCCAGCACGTCTTTTAGAAACAATTACTTTTCTACTACGGTCATGCTTGATTACTTTTGCCATAACTTTGGCACCTGCAACAAGTGGAGTTCCTACTGCAGTGTTTTCTCCACCAACAAAAAGAACACTCTCAAGTGTAATTTCTTTTCCTGCTTCATCTTCTAATTTTTGAACGTCAATTAGGTCACCAGCTTTAACTCGGTACTGATGTCCTGAAATTTCAACTATTGAATACATATTTGTCTCCTTAAAGGTTCGACAATGTTAGGGGGCTTTTCCATAAAAACGCTTTTTGCCCTACGATTAGTCCTTCGAAAGTATAAACTTTTATAAAAAAAATGCAATAGTGTCAAGAGTTAAAATAGGATTGAGCCAGAAAAGTAAGCATAGTTGTTACTATAAAAGCCATTTGTACGGGTAAAGTCACTACCTAGGGATAAACTACCGTAGAACCATTTGTCATATAGTTGCCTTGTGAGGCTGACTCCACACGATAAGCTATTGTATTCTAAGGAACTTAGAAGAGCACTTGCTCTTGCGTAGTAGGTTATGGCCATCTTTTCACTTAATTTGTGATGAAGGCTTAGCCCGTGGCCCAATGTGAACTGCTCAGTGTCATAACTCCAGGAAACTCCAGTAGAGAAAGTTAAACCCATGTTGTGGTTGAGTTTTTTATAGAGCTGGACCTCGGAGTTCTCAGAAAATTTCTCCTGATAGTAGTATCTTAGTCTTTGAATAATATTAAGTTCTAGTTCTTGAGATAAGATAGAAATTTTGGAGCTATAGCGTGCTCGTAGTTGGATAAATGGATTTAAAGGAAGGTCTATTCTCATTCCCTGGTCGGTAGTTATTTTCCAGCTATCTTGTTCCAAGAAATTATATTGTAAAATTGCCGAATACTTTGAGGCAGTAGCTGCATTTTCTATATCAGTTGGGCTAGAATCTATTGGGGACAGGGTAGTCGTTCGCCCAATTTGGTCTTGGGCCGTATCATCCTTAATTACAAATTTGAGGTCTTTGGTGGTTTGTGGAAAACTAGTCTTCATTCTAAAATCAAAATTGTTGACAGGTATACCGTGTTCATTAATCCGATGTGAAAAGGATAGTTGTAGATATCCTTCAGATTCTTCTTCTGCAAAAGTTTTATTTGCAAAAAAAGTATCAAGACCATTGTTTGCATTATTCCAAGTTTGAGCTACAGAAGAGTGAACCTTATCGAGCAAATTACTCTCTTTTGCTTGCAAGGAAAATAGAAGTGTGAATATAAGTAGGGATACTAGTGCTTTCAAAAGTTTATACCGACTGAAAATAGTAGTTGGTTATCTACAAAATCCTTATTACTCAGAGTGTATTCAATCCGTGTTAAAAAATTATCAATAGTAAAAATAATTGCACTATGCAGTGCTAGGCGCGTGGCCTGTAGAATACTATCTGTTACCTGGCCAAAAAAAGGATTTTCTTGAATATTAACTTTTGCCAATCCGATGGCGAGTTGGAAGTAGAGAGGCTCGTCTTCATTTATAGGAAATATGCCTCCAAACTTAACTCCTATGGCACCAATATTAGTTCTTAGATGTGCCCTTGTCGCATCGATTGTATCTTCATAGGTAGTTGCTTGAAATATATAGGGAGTTACAAATGAGTGGTAGTTGTATCCCCAAGTCGATTTTTTATGAGTGAATCCAATTTCAAATTGGGTATGCTTCATGCTTTGAAAATTACTTGAGAAATATGCAAGTCTGTTTTTATCAAAGAGTATATCTTTGGCACATATTGAATAGGAGAAAAAAAATATGAAATATAAAATCTTATTCATTAAATTTGCTTAAACGTCTTTGTTAATGTGAATTGTTAAAACATTATCACTATACTCTTTTGTAATGTTTTTTTCACTTAAATAGTGTGGAAGCATGATTCTTTTACTAATAATTTCAGAACGTTTTGAGTTATTTACTGTTCCATCTGTTGCCTCTAAACGTTCCTTGAACCGTCTAGTTAAATTTAGTTTTATTTCCTTTTGCTTAACTGAGATTTGGAGATGATCAACCTCATACTCAGGAATTTTCAGCTTCAGTGTAACCTGTTTAGGAGTTTCACTAATAGTTGGCTCTAACATGGTTAAATTATAAAATGGATCTTTAGAGCGATTTTGCATTGCTGATTTTGTCTGTGCATTATCCTGTGAAAAAAGTGAAGACTCATTTTCAAATTTATGGGTTAATCTTTCCAAAATGTTTTTATGTTCACTCACCTGTTTTTGAAATGTTTTATTAAAAGCCTCATTTTCTTGTTTTAGCTTATTTTTATTAAAGTTACGGACAAATGCCATTTGGTGCTCATGGGTTCTTTTGGTATTGTCTAGTTGGATTTTATTTTGTCGCTGAGAGTATGTTAGTACTTGTTTTTGGTCTTTATTTTTTTGTTCTAGGGTAGTGGAGAACTCTTTTCTTTGGTAGTCGATCATTTTGTTAAATTTGTCTTGTTCATCTTGTAGTTTTATCTGGCTTAGGTCATGTCTACTCTGTACTTTTATAGCAGTTAAAAATTTCTCTTCTGCAATCTTGTCATTTGCCTTACTACTTATAAGCCTTATTTGTGAGTTCGTTACTTCATTTGACTCTTGGTTAAGCTCATTGACCGCAGTGATTTTGTCTTGAAGGTTGATACTTAATTTATCTGTTAAATCTTGATTGCGTAGTTGGGAATGTGATAATATCTTTTTGTGTTCAACTGCTAATTTTATTTTGTCTAGATCTGCTTGTACTTGCATCTTCTTGAGGGTTGCAGTTCCTCTGTCTTGTACCTTTAATAGATCATTTTTTTGTTGTATCTCTTGTGCACTAATTTTTTGTTGACCCTGCTTTCTAATCTGTTTTTCTTGTTGCTCAAATTTTTTATTAATTTGTTGTAATTCAGCCTGCTTAGAAGCAACGGTATTACGCTGCTTTTCATGAAGGTGTTTAAGGTAATCAGCTGAGTTCGAATCTGGATTTACCTTCATCTAGATTCTCCTGCTATAAGTAGACTCTCTGGTGATTGACAGATGTCTTTACCTTGCCCCGTATGACCTAGGCACATCCATGTTCGTACCACATTGATCTGTAGTGACTCAGCTCCTCCGTGGTAAGCACGATAGGAGACAGGATCAAGAGTCGATATTACTAGGTATGATTGAGTATCAAATTTTTTCTCAACAGTGGAGCGTACTGAGTATTGGAATGCTCTATATTCGGCAGTAGCAGTAGCAGCATACAACAAGTAGCTACTTATAAAAAAAATGCGTAGGCTAAATATCACTGAATTACTCCACTTACATTTTGCATTTTCTGTTCAACGAGCTCAAAAAAAAGTTTTACTAGAGCAGATCTTTGTTGGTCTTTTAGTGACCAGAGAATTGTTTTTTTTCTGTCAATACCACGGTGTCTGATAAGTCTCTCTAATATTTGCTCACCACACTCTCGTTCACTAGCTGAAAGAGGAGAGGTGTTTTGAAAAGATTCCGCGACCCAGCTCTCATCAAAGAGAGGAAAGTATCCTTTTGTCCCCATTGCAAGTAGAGATTGGATAAGTCTATCCTGTTTTTGATTGTTATTTACTGAGTTGGTTGTCAAATCTCACCTCCTAAATGATCTACTATAATATTAGCAATAAATAGCTCGCTTGCCCTTCGGGTATCTTTTTCCGATCAATGTCATAATGTGTTTTCAATGAGATAGGGGATTTATACTTAAAAAAATCAGAGTAACTATACTTTTATCTTAAATTTCTATAAAATAGTGGGTAGTAACGCTCCTGTACTACGCAGGAAGTTTTTCAAGGATGAAAAATATGAAAAAATGGATTTTATCGCTGTGTTTACTTTTACCAGCTATTTCATATGCACTTGTTGACTACAGTGAAGACTCAGTCTCTTTTGCTTCTTCTGCTACAAAACGTCAGCCATCTACAAATAAGGTAGTACCTAAGAGGATGAGTAAACGTGTCCAGCGACCGGCTGCAAGAAATTCTGCTGCTTATTCACCTTCTGGGGCCATTAACTTTAAAGTTTCACGTTCTGTTTTAACTACTGAAACAGATACTATTATGGGTGATGGAACTTTTGCTATGACTAAGTTTCAGACTCATATTCAGACTCCTTATAATATTTTTTTAGATGCTGACTACTGGATTGGGAGTTATGACAATTACGCCTATATGGAGTCGGCTGGAACACAGGCGGG
>DAOWEO010000026.1 GCA_030638415.1 Bdellovibrionales bacterium
GCATAATATCAGGGGAAATTGATGCCGAAAGCTCAGCAAAGGGATTAGTTGTAAACATTATTTGAAACTCCTAGTGACTGTTAACTAATTTTTAAAAATGATTATAAATCTATAGGCTATTTGTACCATTCCCGTGAAAGTATTTCAACGTAAATCAGTCTTTAAGCTTATCGCTTGTTATAAGATATATTTATTACAATCTCAAATTTTAACCTAAGAAATATCCGATCATTCTCTATTAAAATACTTCTCCTTTACAAATGAAATATATTTAGTTTATATCTCTTACCGCCTCATTAATGTCTAACCTTACTAGTCAAACCATCCACAGAAAACCATCCACACACCTCTATGTACTTGAAAATGTAAGTTTAAACCCCAGAAAATTTTAAAATCTCAATTATCCTTATCCTTTAACAATTGGCGAACAACAGCATTACAGCCTTACAATCCAAGAAAGAGAATCTCTCGAGATAAAACCACACCACAAAAAACTCAATAAAAAATTCTTCTTACAAAATTGCTTGCTGAAGCTTTTTCATATCCTACCCATATCTCTTAATTTATACAGAGTATCCCCAAGTAGATACCTCAAAAGGCAGCTATATTAAAGCTCTAAATCCATCTTCAAAAAATATGAGGGAGAAGAATACATACGCATATCAGCCAGGCAAAAAAAAAGGATGTCACGCTAATGCATGACATCCTTTTTTATATGGCGGAGCGGACGGGACTCGAACCCGCGACCCCCGGCGTGACAGGCCGGTATTCTAACCAGCTGAACTACCGCTCCAAGTCGCTTTTTTAATAAATAAAAAAACAAAAAAAATGGTGGGTGATGAGAGGCTCGAACTCCCGACATTCGCCTTGTAAGGGCGACGCTCTACCAACTGAGCTAATCACCCACTGGGTACCTAAACTACAATACCAAGTGGTTTTCTAGAGTCATTCAACTACTTGCCTGACTCCAGAAAGCGCGCTAGTTTACTGCATCTTTTAGAGCTTTACCAGCTTTAAATGCAGGATTATTTGCAGCTTTAATTTGGATAGTTTCACCAGTGCGTGGGTTGCGTCCTTGACGTGCTTTTCGCTCACGAACTAAAAAAGTACCGAAGCCAATCATAGTAACTTGGTCTCCATTTTTTAGGGTCTCAGTAATTGTTTCAACAAAACCTTTAAATGCACGCTCTGCATCAGCTTTTGTTAGGCCTGACTTTGATGCTACTGCTTCAATTAATTCTGACTTATTCATAAATAAATACCTTCCTTTGTTGTGATACTAAATAGTAATGTTAAAAGTTGTAGTAATTAGGTTTCCCATCAAAAACAACCACGCTAAAAATAGCGTCTATACCTTATTTTTTATTCTAATGTAATTGTTGTGAATACTCCTCGCTCCACAGCCGCACTGTTATACCAGCGCTCATACTAAGTTTCAACACAAATACCACAAATAACGACATCTATTATAGAAAAAAAATATAACACCTTAATTTCACCCTGAAAAAGGCTCCCAGACGAATCCCGCGGATATTTTTTCACGCTCAGGTGATAGTCAAACTTAGTGAAATTAACTATTAATGAGCCCGTATCTCACCCTCTTTATTTTTTTTTGATTGTGACGATTTCTCTTCATTCTCATCTTCCAGATCATCTTCTTCAAGAATCTCTTCTGGCATTGCCTCTAATGCAATCTCAAGAACCTCATCAATCCATTTGACTGGCTTAATATCAAGTCCCTTTGTTACATTATCAGGCACATCTGCTAAATCTTTTTCATTATCTTTAGGAATTAATACAGTCGTTATCCCACCACGATGAGCAGCTAATAATTTCTCTTTCAAACCACCAATTGGCAACACCTCTCCACGTAAAGTAATCTCACCCGTCATTGCCACCTCTGCTTTTACTGGTATCCCTGTCATCGATGATACAATTGCAGTCACCATTCCTACACCAGCACTTGGCCCATCTTTAGGCGTTGCTCCTTCAGGCACATGAATATGAATGTTTTTCTTTTTCAAGAACTTCTGCTTAATGCCCAGCTGGCGCGATCGGCTTTTAACAACTGTTTCAGCAGCCTGAATAGACTCCTGCATCACCTTACCAAGACTACCTGTACTTTTTACATGTCCATTACCTGCAACAATCACACTTTCGATTGTTAGCAATTCCCCCCCTACAGATGTCCATGCTAGCCCAGTTACTTGCCCAACCTGATTCTTTTTATCAGCCCTACCAAAGTCAAATTTTTGAACCCCAAGGTATTTAGAAATATTACGTGCCGATACTGATGTTTTTGATTTCTTACCCAATAAATGTTCACGTATTACTTTACGGCAAATCTTAGATATCTCTCGCTCCAAACTACGAACCCCAGCCTCACGCGTGTAATGTTGAATAATTGCGATAATTGCTGAATCACTGATTGTGACCTCACCTTTTTTTACACCGTTATCCTTAAACTGCTTCGGAACGAGATAGTTTTTAGCAATATTAAGTTTTTCATCTTCCGTATAACCTGGTATGCGAATCACTTCCATTCTATCCAGTAATGGACCGGGTATATTCATACTATTGGATGTTGCAACAAACATGACATCAGACAAATCAAAATCAACTTCTAAGTAATGATCTGCGAATGCGCTATTTTGTTCAGGGTCTAGAACTTCTAACATGGCAGATGCAGGATCGCCACGAAAGTCTGTTGCCATTTTATCAATTTCATCCAACAAAAACAGCGGATTACGAGTCTCCACACGTGACAAATTCTGGATTATTTTACCCGGCAATGCTCCAATATACGTTCGACGATGCCCGCGAATTTCAGCTTCATCGCGAACACCTCCAAGAGCCATTCGCGTATATTTACGACCTGTAGCTCTTGCCAATGACTTACCTAATGATGTTTTACCTACACCGGGAGGGCCAACCAAACACATGATTGGACCTTTTAACTTCTTAACACGCTGCTGTACTGCCAAATACTCAACAATACGTTCTTTAACTTCATCTAAACCAAAATGGTCTTCATCAAGTATTTTCTGAGCTTTCGCTAAATCTTTTATGATTTTTGATTTTTTACTCCAAGGCAAGCCAACCATCACATCAATATAATTTCTTACAACTGTAGCTTCAGCAGACATCGGAGACATCATCTTCAACTTTTTCAATTCTTCTTCTGCTTTTTTCTTAGCCTCTTTAGGCAGCTTTGCTTTTTCTAATTTTTCTGTTAATTCATCTAGTTCACTTGCCGGAGCATCCTCAAGCTCACCCAGCTCTTTTTGGATCGCTTTCATCTGCTCATTAAGATAATACTCACGCTGACTA
>DAOWEO010000050.1 GCA_030638415.1 Bdellovibrionales bacterium
AAAATTACTTGGAGGTAATAAATGAAAAAGTTAATCGCAATAGTTATGATGATGTTATTAGTTAGTCCTATTTACGCACAACAAGAAGCTACAGAGTCTGAGACAGAAACTCAGCTTGAGCAAGGCATTGAGGGTAATGGAGATCAGATCAGAACTAGAAGTCAAACGAGAACCCGTTCAAGAACTCAGACTCAAACTCAAGACGAGACTGCTGAGCACCAATAGAGAATAGAGAATAGAGAGTAAAAGAAATATTAATTTTATCTGAGGAGATTATTATGAAACGATTATTAGCAATAGCAGCAATGTTTGTATTATTAACACCATTTGTAGCGGTTAACGCTGGAACGAACTGTGGAGCACTTATTAAGGCTGCATGTGAATCAAACCGAGGTAATCATGACGCTATGGTTGCGTGTATTGAGAATCTAATTCCAAGCCTACCGCTAGAGTGTCAGTCTAAAGCACGTGATGGAAACAGATATGAGCAAGTAAAAGACTGTGTAAATAATTAGTAATAATAGATTTATACTTAGAAAAGGCCTCTTTTATAGAGGCCTTTTTTATGTACTCCATAAATAGTTTTTGTAGGCTAGATCCTTCTTGATAAATAATTCATCAACCACAATACCAAATTTTATAATTACCATTATAAAGTAGTGCTTCGCGTTGCTTGCAGTATAAAAAGTTTGTATTTTATACTCAAACGTAAATATCCTCTTTTCATACAGTTTTTTAGTGGTAAAAAGGTAGCACACTCTATTTATCATTAGGATAAAGGTACTATGACAAAGCTTAAAGGCGCTCTGATTGGTTTAGGATTTATTGGCTCGAAGGGCCATTGGCCTGCATATCTCGAAAGAGATGATGTGGAGATCGTTGCTATTTGTGATTGCTGTAGTGAAGTTAAGGGTGAGTACCCAACATCAGTAAAATTTTACAGCCATTATAAAGAACTTTTAGCAGCAGAAACTCTAGACTTTGTTGATGTGGCGACGCACGCTGCCGAACATGCCCAAATTGTACATGCCGCACTTGATGTAGGTATACATGTTTTATGTGAGAAGCCTCTGACTACTTCATTAGAAGATGCAGAGTCTATAATTAGGCACGCAATCAAGGCAAAAAAGGTTCTCTTTCCTTGTCACAACTATAAACATGCTCCAGTAATTAAGGCCATTCGTGATGTTATTTCCAGTGGACAGATTGGAGTTGTAAAATCAATTACATTAAATACTTTTCGTAATACCCACGCCAAAGGGATGGATCATTGGAACTCTGATTGGCGTCGTTGCCATGAATTGAGCGGTGGTGGCATTGCTATGGATCATGGTAGCCACAGTTTATATTTAACCTATGAGTGGATGGGGGGCTATCCAAAAAGTGTCACCTCTTCGATTTATAATTTATCGGAAGATAAATATGATACTGAGGATAATTTTAGCGCCACTTATGAATTTGACCAAGGTATTGCAAATTTACAATTGAGCTGGACAGCAGGTGTTAGAAAAGTCATCTATACTTTGCAGGGTACCAAAGGTGCAATTACTGTTGATGACGATGCTATGCAGGTGGCAACCATGCAATTATCGGATGGAGAAGGGAGTCACCATGCTAATTGGGAAGTTAAGTATAGTGATATCAAGTCTGACTGGATGGATTCAAGTCATGTGAGTTGGTTTAACTCTATGTTTGATCTGTTTATGGTGGCAATGAAAGAGGAAGATGTGCTTAATAGTGAGATAAAGGATGCATATTTTTGCATTCAAGCAATAATGAAAGCTTATGAATCAGCGAATAATAACTCGACAAAAATATTAATTAATAATCAGTTTGATTTAGACTAAGGAGAAACTAGATGAAAAAAACAGAGATTAAACCAGCAAAAGGTAAACTTGCATTTCTGACACCAGGAATGGGAGCTGTTGCAACAACTCTATATGCAGGTGTTGCCGCTATTAGAAAAGGAATTGAAGCACCTACGGGCTCTTACGCTCTTATGGGTAAAGTTCGTCTTGGCAAAAGAGACGAGAATCGTTCTGCATTAGTTAAGGATTTTGTTCCTTTAGCTGGGCTTGATGATATTGTATTTGGTGGATGGGATATCTATGCAGATAATGCTTTTGAAGCAGCAAAAAATGCAGAAGTTATCAACCCATTTTTATTACAAAAAGTTGAAGAAGATCTTAAGATTATTAAGCCAATGCCAGCAGTATTTGATTCTAATTATATTAAAAGAATTGATGGTGATAATAAGAAGTCTTATAAAACGAAGATGGAAGCATCAGATATGCTTCGCTCTGATATGACTAATTTTATGAAAGATAATGGTTGTGACCGTGCTGTAATCGTTTGGTGTGCTTCTACTGAAGTTTATAATCCAATTGAAGATGTTCACATGAGCATCAAGGCATTTGAGCAAGGCTTGCGCGATAATGATCCACGCATCTCTCCATCACAGATTTATACTTACGCAGCAATTATGGAAAGAATTCCGTATGTGAATGGTTCTCCAAACGTATCTGTTGAGATTCCAGCACTCCAAGAGCTTGCTATTGAAATGAAGACCGCTATTGGTGGATCTGATTTTAAAACTGGTCAGACACTTATGAAGACCATTGTTGCTCCTGGACTTAAAAATAGAATGCTTGGTGTTCATGGATGGTTTAGTACAAACATTCTTGGAAACCGTGATGGAGAAGTTTTGGATGATCCAGGATCATTCAAATCTAAAGAAGTTTCTAAAGGTGGAGTTCTGGATGATATCTTTGATAAAGAAGAGTACCCAGAGCTATATAAAGATCTTTATCACAAAATTCGTATTAACTATTATCCGCCACGTGGTGATAATAAAGAAGGTTGGGATAATATCGACATTTTTGGTTGGATGGGCGAGAAGATGCAAATCAAGATCGATTTTCTTTGTAAGGACAGTATTCTTGCTGCACCAGTTGCACTAGACCTGGGGCTGTTCGCAGATCTTGGTCAGCGTTCAGGACTTATTGGAATTCAAGAGTGGCTATCATTTTATTTGAAAGCTCCTATTACTAAGCCAGGCTTAAGAGCGGTTAATGACCTTTCTTTACAAAAGCTTAAGTTAGAAAATACTCTTCGTTTTCTTAATGGTGAAGAGCTTATCAACCATCTTGGTCTTACTCATTATGGAGTTGAAGGCGACGAATAGTTTTTTAGGTACGTGATACTTTTCTTTTGAAAAGTACACGTACCCCTTGAGGGTGTAATGACAAAGCGAATTTTGGGTATTTATAGAGAGGCATGTTTTTCAAATCGTGCCGTGGATGCTGATCAAGCTATTTTAGATCGTGCCCTCGATCATATTGCCCAAATTGCTCCTGATGTAGAAATTTTACGAGTTCACCCAGATCAAGAAAAGTTTACCATACAGCATCAGGAGGTGGATTTAGTACTGTCCATGGCCCAAAGTGAAAATGCCTTACTCTTTTTAGAAAAATTAGAAGTTGGTGGCATCAAGGTTATGAATTCGACTCACTCTATTCGCAATTGTTACCGTGTGGTCTTATCAAAGCTTTTGACCCAAAAAACAGACTTATCTCCAAGATCATGTGTAGTAGAAAATAGTGATGATATAAAACGCTGCCAGAAGATATTAACTAATGGGGCGTGGATTAAGCGTGGGGATTTTCATGCACTTGAGGATGGAGATGTTCAGTTTTGTGACTCGTGTGATAAGTTAGAAACGATTGTAGCTGACTTTAAAAAACGTGGCGTGAATACCTTGATTCTGCAAGAGCACGTAGAAGGGCAAATTTACAAATTCTATGGTGTCTCTGATCGTTACTTTTCCTTGCGCTACATGGGACACACTACCAAAGATCGTTATAATTTAGAGACTAAAGAAAATACCTTACAGGTTGATCCGTTGACGCTGGAAAGTATTGCTTTTGAGTGTACAGGTATGATGGATCTTAGCTTTTTTGGAGGTGACTTCATTATTACTGAGGAAGGCCGTCCTTACTTAGTTGATGTTAATGATTGGCCTAGCTTTAGAACTTGTCGTGATGAGGCTGCTCTACATATGGCGTGGCATACATTAAGCTTTTTGCAATAGCCTCTCCAAGAAATACAGAAACTTTTATTGTATAAAACATCTTCATTTTGTATCCTGAGTGCTGATATAAAAAGGACTTTATAATATGAGCAACATTCTATCACTTAATAAAAAAATATCTCTACTCTTTTTAATTTTTGTAATTTTCTTTTTTGGAAATAGTGCGATTCGTATAGTTTTATGGATGAGCTCATTTTCAGAAGTTAGTCTTTTAGATGTTCCAGAAATTATGCTACTGGGGTTATTTCATGATTTGGTTGAGTGGTTTTATTTTGGTATTCCTTTGACCCTTTTCTTTTTACTGCTACCAGCGAACTGGGTACGCAAAAAAATTACTTTTTATCTATATTTTCTATTTGGCCTATTTACGGTGTTATTTACTATTTTTCTGGGAGTTTCAGAATGGCTTTTTTGGGCTGAGTTTGGAAAGCGCTTCAATTTTATTGCAGTAGATTATCTGCCTTACACAAAAGAAGTGATTGGAACGATAGAAGAGTCTTTTAATATGCCAATGATCTATCTTGGGGTTGGCTTATTTACTACAATTATTGCTATCCCTTTATATCTGTTTTTAAAGCGTAAATGGGAACAGTATCGTTTTATTGATAGCTTTGCTTTTTGGCCGATCGGTATTCTCTATTTTGTAATTCCAATCTGCTTGTTTAATTTAAATATAACTTTTACAACCAATTCTTTTAATAATAACTATTCAAACCAACTGGCCGGAAATGGTTTATATCATCTGTTCAATGCTTATTGGAGTAATGAGCTGAATTACAATGACTTTTATCCTACTATTGAGAAAAAGCAGGCATTAGATATTTTACAGCGTGAGATGTCTAAGCAAAATCCTTATGTTGATGACGATGTAATTAAGCGTAATATTGATCCAAGTGAAGCAGAGAAAAAGTATAATGTTTTTTTTATTACAGTGGAAAGCTTGAGCAGTAGCTATTTACAAGCTTTCGGTGGTAAACAAGGACTTACTCCTAATTTAGATAAACTGGTTACAGAGTCATTACTTTTCACCCGCTTCTTTGCTTCAGGTACTAGAACCGTTCGTGGACTAGAGGCGCTAAATCTCTCGCTACCTCCAACTCCAGGCGACTCCATTGTTAAGCGACCGGACAACAACGACCTATTTAATTTAGGTTATATTTTTAAGCAGTTTAACTATGATGTTCGCTATATTTATGCTGGCCATAGCTATTTTGACAACATGGACCACTTCTTTTCTTCCAACGGATATACTGTTGTAGATCGTGCGGCATTTGAAAAGAGCGAAATAGCTTATGCTAATATTTGGGGTATCGATGATAATAGTATGTTTAAAAAATCATTAAAGCTTGCTGATGATTCATACCAAATGAATAAACCATTTTTTAATTTTATTCTGACTATTTCCAACCATCGCCCATATACCTATCCAGATGGTTTAATTGATATTCCTTCTCACTTTGGTAGAGAAGGAGGTGTGAAATTTTCTGATTATGCAATTGGAGAATTTTTTAAAGTGGCAAAAACAAAACCTTGGTTTAAAAATACTATATTTGTAATTGTTGCAGACCACAGTCACTCGAGTGCTGGGAAGTCTTATATCCCAGTACAGAAATATCATATTCCATTAATATTTTATGCTCCAGGGATTATTGAAGCACAAAAGGTCAATACGATTGGTGGGCAAATTGACGTAGCACCAACACTACTAGGAATGATGAATTTTAAATATACTTCACAATTTATGGGACGAGATTTAATCAAGGATCCTGAGGGCCATGTTGCACTACTTGGAACATTTAAAAACTTAGGCATGCTAGATGGTGATAACCTCGTGATAATGTCACCTCAGGGAATAATTGAGTATTTTAAAGTAGATATGAGCACCACTCGCTTTAGACAAAAACGAGTGACGCCTAATAAAAGCTTATTAGATAAGGCATCAGCATATTATCAATATGCTAGTCGGCTGTGGCATTCTCAAAAGATGAAGGTTAAGTAACTACGGTAATAACTTCCCTGTTTTGGAAAAGTGTATAATGTCTTTAAAGGCACCTCTTGATTCCCAAAACTTTATTTTTTTTGGGTCAATTAATCGAATGGCTTGCTGAGCAAAATTCTTTGCTTCTGCTATTTTTTTTTGATCAACCAACTGACCAATCAGGACACGGTAGTTGAGAGGTTCTGTAGGGGATAACTTTAATGCCATATGAATTTCTTCAAGTGCCTTGTCTCTGTCTCCTCCCAATATATATGGAGCTTTATAATAGAGACTAGATAAAATTCTGGATGGACCTGCTCCAAGATAGAGCGGATTTATTTTTTTTGTCTGTTGAAATAGTTTTATTAACTCTTTGATTTTAAATGCAATAATCATTACACCACTGGCTTCATAGAAAAGTGCCAGATTCGTAGCTTGCCAAAAGAGACATTCAACTTGTCGATGATGGGTGATTTTTGCACATTGTTTGGCAAAATTAATTCCTTTTTGGTGAAATTTTATTTTTGTATCTGTATCAATATTTTTATGTCCTAAAAAATAATTCTCCATGGAGAGGCGCCATAGTAGCTCAAACGAATTGGGATATTTTTTAAGTAGCTCCTCATGTCCATAAATTGCCTTTTGGACATTTTCAAGATTATCACGCTGAGCATATAGCTTATCAAATTTAGCTATATCAGTTGTGAGTGTCGCAAAGAGTGCCGAGTGGTAAAAGGCTGTGATAAATATTATTAGTTTCATTGTAGTAATTTCTTTGCACGTATAATGCCAGTTGGGCTAACTCCTGTAGAAATCCAAGTTACTAATCCATCCTTGTCTACATGAACAACCAGTGGTGTAGCTGTTACGTTAAAAAATCTTTCAATATTATAGTTATTATCTTGGAATACAGTAAAATTATAATCTTTTCGCTGCATGAATTTTTTTATGCTTTGCAGATTCTCACCGCTATCAATCGCGATAAATTTGTCCTTCGGTATTTCACCATCTTTAATTGCCTGATCAAAGCGACTAAGCTCAACAAGACAAGGAGGACAGCTTGAGCTCCAAAAAATAATAACGTATGGAGGTTTTATATCACTACCCAATATGACCTGTTCACTTATATCTGGATTGAAGGTTAGCTTTGTTAATGTAAATGGGGGAACTTTGCTACCCTCTAGTTTACTGTTTTGAAAATAGGAGCTTGCGAAGCGGTAAATTAATACTACTAAAAGGATAGTAAAAACTACGTTACTTAAAATATTTATCCATCTTTTCACGATTGCCCCAAATTCACCTGTTTATATAGAGGTCTTTGGTCACTGTGTCCTTTTACCTCAATCATATGATCAATCTTTTTATCTTTTAAGTAAATAATGACATCTATGTTTTGGCAAATTAGTTTTTCAATTTGGATAAAATCAATATTGTCATGATCGGAGTATATAGAAAAGAGTAGGGTGAGTCGATCAATTGTATCACGCGCAGAGTTTGCATGGATGGTACTGAGAACTCCTTGAGTTCCTGTATTAATCGCCATAATAAATGGTACGACTTCCGATGAGCGTATTTCTCCAATAACTAATCTGTCTACTGCCATTCTAAGAACGTAGCTACAATAGGCCGAAAGGGTTTTTGCACTATTTTTTCTATTTTCAATCAGATGGGTGCAGTGTGGATGATTTACGGTTAATTCATGGAAATCTTCTAGTAAGATAAGATGTTGATCAATTGGTAGTTGGTGAATGAGACTTTTTAGTAGAGTAGTTTTTCCAGATGAATTCGCACCACTGATAATAATATTTTTTTTATCTGTAATTGCTTGGCCTATGTAGTTTGCTTGTGACTGTGATGAAAACTGTTTAACAGTGATTTGGTCGTCTGGAGTTGAACGTATAAAAAGTTTTGAATTTATTCCTAAGGTTGCGCTGTGGTGAAGTAGGGTAAAGCGATACCTATTTTTATAACTAAATGAGAGCAGTGGTTCATTATAATTCCAAGCGAGTTGTTGTGTCGAAGCGAGAATCTCATAACTTAGTTGTAGTTCTTGTGGCGATAAAGTCAGTGGTGCTGATTTATCATTGCCATTTTTAATTTTAATATTGTGAGGAGAGTGAATGATTATCTCTTCAAAACTTGTGTGGGCCTCTAATAGCTCTTTTATAAATATTTGGTTAGTAATATTTTCAAACCACTCAAAGCTTTCCTGTAACCTATCTTTTGAAATATCTTCACCTTGCATTAATTGAGTGAATGACAGCAGTTGTCCCTGTGAAAAAGCATTTGATAACTTTGAGAAAATAATATTATTCAAAGTGAAACCTCTTTGATAGTTAAAAAACCACTAATTTTTTTATGTATCTGTTGAGTCTGTCTCGCCGAAAAAAAATATTTAATAAGGGGGATTCTTCCAAGTAGTGGTAGTTCTTCCTGCTGCTTTCTCGTTGCGAGATATGAAATTTCAAAAAACTTAATGGCCCTATTTAGTACTAAGTGTGTTGTACCCTTTTGACGATTGGTGGTCATGTTTTCGGGACCGATCGGTCTAGAAAAAGAGTTCAAATAGGATAGATAGAGTAGTCCATCTTCTTGGAATACTTTAAATTTTGCCTTGAGACCTGTAAAAAGCCATTTCCTTCGCATTAAAGTCTTTTGATCTTGAATAACTGTTTCTTGGTAGCTGACCTTACTTCCAAAGGATAGTTCATTTGTCTTTCCTGCCCTAATTATGATCTTCTCATCAGCTAATGAAGATATGAGCAGAGACTCTTTTGATAGTAGTTGTTGGTGATTATTTAATAGGCTACTGAGTCCTTGGTTAAAAAGAGTTTTTAGATCTCCTAAAATTGTTTGCATTCCAAGGCGTATAGATTTGCTATTATTAGCTTCTAACAGTACGAGGCGAAATGATAGTTGGTAGTTTTTATTATGATTTACATTTCTAGGAATCAACTTGATAAAAATTGTAGACTCTAGGTAGCTACGTACCGATTTATGAATTGGTTGCGAGCCGTCATAAAAGCAAAAAAATTGTAGTCCGCTGTTTTCACATTGGAAGTCATTAATCCCTTGTTGAAATAGGAGGACAAAAATCTTGTTTAGTATAACCTGTTTAAGTGGATGGTTGATTGTGGTAGTTACTGGGGGGGACTTTTGTCGCTGCTTTATTTGCTGGTACTCAAGCCACGTTTTGAGTACATTAGGATAAGAGGTGTTCTGCTTACTGATACCAACATGAAAGCGTAAAATTTGCTGTCTTTTAGGAGAAAACAGTACCAAATCACTGCTACCTTTTTTTATGGCCTTTACTAGTAGAGTATTTTGCTTATGGATAAGCTTAACTTTGATTACTTTTATGTTACCAGTGGAAAAACTGGTTATGTTGCTTGAGGGTAGTGAGTAGAATTCTCCCTTTTTTAGATAAATAGATTTTATGGATGCTTCGATAGGAAATATGACTAGTTGCGACAGAATTAGGAACATTACCTTGACACAAGTGTGATTAATAGCTAAAACTAGCGATCTATTTGAAAAAAGATATGACAAATGTGGACATAGGAGCAGTGTAATGGTTTCGAATACTCGAATTACAAAAATTAAAAAATCAGCAAAAAGAACAAAATCAGGACAAAAGCGTAAGGCACATAACCGTAACCATGGAACAACTCCTAAGTTTGCGATCCACCTTGATAAAGCTGAGAAGACTGAAACAAAATAGTCCGTTTCTTTCTTTGTTTGTAAGGTCTCTCTAAGCTTTTCTGTAGTATTCAGAGAGACTTCGCCTTTAAAAGTCATTTTTACTTCCTAGAATTTTCCTTAGTGTTTTTCTTAAAATAGTCTTTCTATAGATGGGATAACTTATTTCTCCACGATAATTTATACATATTTGAATAATGGCAGATTTTCTGACTGGACATGTGTTCTCAACTTGATATGTGGTAATCAGATCTGGAGCAATTCCTAGTTTACGTGTAGTGATATTCAAAACTTTTTTGGCCAGCTCATGTGCTAATGGATGATAGCTTATTACAATAACTTCTCGTGCATACAACTTTGTTAATATAAAAAAAATTGCTACTAGCTTAAAACTTAATTTCACCTGGGCCTCCATTGCTAGAATTAACTACTGGAATTGCAATTAGTGGAGGAGCAGCAGAAAGATAGGGAATTATTTTTTTAAGATCCTCTGCTCGGACCATTACTAAATACCTCTTTACTCCACTGTCCAAACGTTTGATCAACACGTCACATAGCAGCAACTTTTCTTGAAGATAGAGAGCTGCCTTTTGAACTGTATGTTGAGAAATGGGATTAAGATGTGAAGTAAGTTCTAACTCCAGCTGTACTGGATAGTTGATAATATTAGGATTCTCTGTTTCGGTAGGAGGAAGTACAAAAAAGATACCGACTATAATGATGGCCAAAGATAGAAGAGTAATTTTAAAGTACTTTGGAAAGCTAGATGACGTGTCTGCTGATAATTGACTGAGTACTCTCTCAAACTCATCTTTATTTTTATTACTCATGAGATGTGCAACCTGTTTTTACCTGTTTTAGGCTTGCTGAAAAACTTGCTTGGTATTTGTTTGCAACTTGATAGTGCCTGTTAGTCAGTTGCAAGGAGAAAATAAGTAGTCCTCCAAACAGTAGTGTCCAGAGAGTGATCTCTAGCATAAAAAAGCCACTCCTTTTATTTCTAATATGTTGCAGTACTTTTTGTTGATGTTTAATAAGCATTAGTAGATCAGCACTATTTTTCTTTATCAGAATAACAATTCCCAAGGATAGCTGTAGAAGTATTACAATAAAAAGTGGTGCAACTGTTCCAGCGTTAGCTTTTAGTTTTTTCATCTATCTCCTGTTGTAACTGTAGAATATGCAGGTGAAAGTTTTTCTGCTGCAAGTTGAATTGTTGTAAAATCCATACTTCTAGTAGAAGCGCCAAGCTGATGGCACTTACAGTTTGCAGTATTGTCATATTTTAATTTTCTTTACCAGCGTGGAATTAATATGGTTGAGTCTTGTTTTAAGCGTTGTACCAAACTGTTTAACAAGAGAGAGGCAAATTATTCCTATCAAGCTTGTGATAATGATGTACTCCAAAATAGCTTGCCCATGATGCTTTCTTGTTTTTAATATTTTCTTTACTTTCATCGTTCTCCCTCGAAAATGCCCTTGAGTATTAGGAGTAAGCACAGGGCATGCCAAAAGTAAGAGGGGGTAATTAGCTGTAATTGTTTAAGAGTGGTCCGATAGATAGGATGAAAAACTAACTAGCTGGTACAAAAAGTAGACAGCACTTGATTGAAAAACCCAGAGAACTTACAATAAACAGATGGAAGATAAAACAAAATTTTACATTTTCGACAAAAAAGAAATCGCTCTTATTTTTGCTTTTATGCTCTTAGTAGCATTGGTGGCATTCGTTTTAGGAGTTAAGTTTGGCCTAGGTTATTCATACGATAGTAGTGGATTAACCCCTGAGGATCGGCAGCAAGTCGATTTACTTTCTACTAAGGAAGAACAGGTTAATAAGTTGTTAGAGAAAAAGCAGCTTCAGCCACAAGATGATATGCAAAATATTGAAGAGATGCGTGATCATAGTGTAAAAAAATTAAAAGAAGAGTTTGAAAAGCTTGATGAGCAGCCTGCCACTTTAGATATTGAACCAGAAGAAGAGACGCAAGCTGATGTAGAGCAAAATAGTGTTACAAATGGACTAACAGCTCAAAATAAAGTTGATCCATATAAAGGAAAGCTTACAATTCGCTTAGCCTCTTTTCGTAGTCTGGAAGATGCAAAAGAGTTTGCAGGTGGCTTTAAAGGTCGCGGCTACAACACAATCATCTCAGATAAAAACTTAGCTGAAAAAGGTGGAGTATGGTACCGCGTAAGTATTGGCGCCTTTGATAAAGTCTGGATGGCAAAAAAATATATTAAAGAGAACCAATCTCTTTTCGCAACACAAGACTTTCGTATTCTTCCATTTGATTAGGAAGATATAGGGACTTGCATAAAATTTAATTTTAAGAGACAATAATTTATAATATTAACTTAAGTCTAACTTTATCAAGGAGTGATAATATGAAAATGATTTTAGGACTGTTACTAACAATGTTTATTTTTTCAACAAGTGTAAATGCAATTGTTTATCTTGAGCCATTTGCTGG
>DAOWEO010000047.1 GCA_030638415.1 Bdellovibrionales bacterium
AGCTGACGACAGCCATGCAGCGCCTCTCATCGAATTCCGTAAACGGCACTCCGCTATCTCTAGCAGATTCTCGAGAGTTCAAGCCCAGGTAAGGTTCTGCGCGTTGCTTCGAATTAAACCACATAATCCACCGCTTGTGCGGGCCCCCGTCAATTCCTTTGAGTTTTAGTCTTGCGACCGTACTCCCCAGGCGGTGCACTTAATGCGTTAGCTGCGACACTGAACCGGTTAAAGGCCCAATATCTAGTGCACATCGTTTACAGCGTGGACTACCAGGGTATCTAATCCTGTTTGCTCCCCACGCTTTCGCGCCTCAGCGTCAATAATCGTCCAGGAAGTCGCCTTCGCCTCCGATGTTCCTTCGCATCTCTACGGATTTTACCCCTACATGCGAAATTCCACTTCCCTCTCCGATATTCTAGATTAACAGTTCCAGACGCAGTTTCGAGGTTGAGCCCCGAGATTTCACATCTGGCTTATTAATCCGCCTGCGCGCGCTTTACGCCCAATAAATCCGAACAACGCTCGCACCCTTCGTATTACCGCGGCTGCTGGCACGAAGTTAGCCGGTGCTTCCTTTCTAGGTACCATCAGGCCAGAAACGTATTAGGTGACTGGCTGTTTTTCCCTAGTGACAGAGTTTTACAATCCTAAGACCTTCCTCACTCATGCGGCATGGCTGCGTCAGACTTTCGTCCATTGCGCAATATTCCCCACTGCTGCCTCCCGTAGGAGTCTGGACCGTGTCTCAGTTCCAGTGTGGCCGATCATCCTCTCAGACCGGCTAGACATCATCGCCTTGGTAGGCTCTTACCCCACCAACAAGCTAATGTCCCGCAGGCCCATCTCAAAGTGATAGCTTCCAAGGAGAGGCCATCTTTACACCGAAGTGCTTATGCGGTATTAGCTAGAATTTCTCCTAGTTATCCCCCGCTTTGAGGTAGGTTACCTACGTGTTACTCACCCGTGCGCCACTATACTCACTCCGAAGAGCTTTCTCGTTCGACTTGCATGTGTTAAGCCTGCCGCCAGCGTTCGTTCTGAGCCAGGATCAAACTCTCCAAGCAAAATATAACGAACTAAACTAACGTTTAATTTTTTGTTATTCGTTCCAATCAATCTAAAAATAAATTTAGACATCTGACACTATATAGCCTCAACATTACTCGCTTCAAAATTATAGGATTGGTTACGTCAGATTCGTCTTTTAATGACTGAATTCTTCTCATCTTTATTGTCGCTTTTGACAGCGACAAATCTTTACTCATATTTAATTTTTAAAGAACATTTTTTTTGTTTCGGTAAGGCGGGATAGTATAGATACATGTCATCCCTGTCAACTATTTTTTTCTTTTATTTCATTTTTTATTATTTCCCTGAATTTTTTACACATATTCTACGATTTTAAAGGAAAACCAGCCTTTGTTGTAGCAGCCACAAGCTTATCTTGCGCCTCAGCCAGGAAATCTCCCTTTAAAGTCTTCTCTGCATCAAGAAAACTAGCACTCAGAGTAATATAAGATGTTTCATCATCATATATAAATACATCTGCAATTTTAAGACTAACCAGTTCTTTTATCTTTACTTTGTTAGTGCCTTTGAAAATATCACCAAATTCTTGGTTATTTTTTTTAACAACAGTCCAATCAAAAACAGATCCTGGAAACTTCGGCAGAGGCTTATAATCAGCCTTTAGTTTGATTTTCTTATCTTCTACATTACCTAAGTTTAAAATTGCAATTGATACATTACCCTTAATTTTAAACTGCTTTAAAAGTAGTGGATGAATAGAGAAGATTGCCCCTTCCATACGTCCCATAAGACGAATATTTTGATATTCGTAAGGATGAATACCACGCCACTCTTCTGCAACAACAGTTGACTTAAACTTAGGATGCTTATCACAAATATCAGCAGGTAGATTCAAACGTTGAATCAACTCAAAACAGCTATCTTGCAAAGACATAAATGGTGTTTCACTTTTTGAAAAATAAGCAATTGCTAAGTGAGTCTGCTCTACCGAAAATTCTTTTTCATTTGGTAAATACACGCGACCCAGCTCAAAAATCCTAAATTGGTCAAAGTTTTTTTGATTTGTTGCTACCATATTTAGCATTTGAGGAACTAACGATGGACGCATCATCTCTGCATCTTTTGTAAGTGCATTCACGAGCTTTAATTTATCGTAACCTTTCCACTGCGCCTTTTCTAACAAAGTACTACCAATAAGAGGGTAGCTGATAACCTCATAGCAGCTTTTACGAGCCACTAGAAACTCTTTGATACGCTTTTGCAGGCTCTGAGCAGGACTTAGCTTCACAGGGGCTATATCCAGCCGAGGAGAGCTAATAGGAATATTATCATAACCAACAATACGGCCAATCTCTTCAATCAGGTCAGCTTCAAACTCTACATCTTTAGTGGCACGATAGCTTGGAACTAAAACTTCTATAGTAGACTCTTTTATAGTCACTCCAAATCCTAGTGAAATTAGAATTTGTTCTATTTTATTGTTATCAATTGTTATGCCTAAAACTGTTTTAATTTTATCAAAAGAAGAAGTTATAGTAAGCGATTCAATCGCTTCTAGCGACGGTCCGTCATACTCTGCTTTTCCCACTACAACAGCATCAGGACATAGTTCATTAACTAATTCAATAGCGCGGTATAGAGTACGTTTTAGAAGTAGACTGTCTAAAGATTTCTCATAACGCATCGAGGAGTCTGTTCTTAACCCAAGTACTGTAGAGGTTTTTCGAACAGATGCTGCTTTCCAGTTTGCAACTTCAATAAAAATCTTTGAAGATTGTTCGGTAACACCACTGTTAAGTCCCCCCATAATACCAGCGACAACCAGTGGTTTCTCAGAATCAGAAATAACCGTATCACCTATTTCTAAGGTCCTCTGTTCATCATCGAGTGTCACAAATGCTTGCTGCTTTTGTACCTGATGAATATGAATCACATTGTCCTTGATCAAGTCCCTATCAAAGATATGCATAGGCATTCCAAGCTCCAGCATAATATAGTTACTCACATCAACAATATTATTTATAGGTCTGAGTCCCACCGCTAATAGTCTGTTTTGTAACCAATCAGGAGATGCCTTTACCTCTATACCATCCAGCGAGATTCCCCAGTAACCTAAAGATGAGCTGCTGCCATCCACTTGTGGAGTAATTGGTGATTGATCCTTCGAGAAAGACGCCTCGATTATCTCATACCAACTCTTATCAAATCTATTTTGTAATGGTTGTTCAAAGATTGTTGCAAACTCTCTGGCCAATCCATAATGTCCCCATAAATCAGGACGATGAGTTAAAGATTTATTATCAATATCCAAAATAACATCTGAACGAACACCTAAATAGTCTTTTAGCGACATACCTAAAACAGTATCATGCGGTAACTCCCAAATACCTTCAGAGCTATCTTCCAAGCCTAACTCTTCTTTAGAACAGAGCATTCCCTCAGATAAAATACCTCTAATTTTTTTAGGTTCTAAAGTAAAACCTATCGGTAATGTTGTACCAATAGGTGCAAACGCAACTCGTAAGCCAATACGTACATTCGCGGCACCACAAACAACCTGAAAGCTTTCACTATCACTTAATTTAAATGAAACTAAATTTAATTTTTCAGCATTGGGATGACGTTCTACATGGGTAATCTCCGCAATTTTTATAATTTTCCAAAAGGCGCCTTCAACTTTCACTTCCTCAACTTCAGCTGTAGCCATAGTAAATTTAAAACCTAACTCTTCTGGTGACAACTCAGGAATTTTTACAAAATCTTTTATCCAATCTAATGATACCAACATAATATTTACCCTATTTTAAAGTGAACTAAACTGAGACATAAAACGAAGATCACCACCATGCAGATGGCGAATGTCATCAATTCCAAATCTCATCATAACCAAACGATCCAATCCTAGCCCAAATGCAAAGCCGTTAAACTCATCAGGATCAATACCACCATGACGTAAAACATTAGGGTGTACCATTCCACATGGAAGAAGTTCTACCCAACCAGTTTGTTTACAGACACTACAGCCCTTACCCTTACAAATCAGACATTTAATATCCAACTCAAATCCTGGCTCCACAAAAGGAAAAAATCCCGGTCGTAGACGTACCTCTACATCTTTTTCAAAAATTGAGCTTAATAGCTGTTTCATAAAATATATTAAATTTCCAACAGAGATATTCTTATCAATAAGCATACCTTCAAGCTGATGAAAGACCATCTCATGGCTAGCATCTGTACGCTCACAACGAAATACTTTCCCAGGAGCAATAAAGCGAAAAGGAGGCTTATGCGTTTTCATACCGCGGACCTGAACAGCACTAGTATGCGTGCGTAACAGATGTTTAAAATCACTGAACCAAAATGTATCTTGCATATCTCTAGCAGGGTGATCATCAGGAATATTTAGTGCTTCAAAATTATTATATTCAGTCTCAATGTGTGGTCCATCTAAGATTTCAAACCCCATAGAGAGAAATACATCTTTAACTTGATCTGAAATCGCTGTCACTGGGTGCTGCCCACCGGCCAGGAGATCTGATTTAAAATAACGATTTTGCGCAGTAATATCAATTCTATTTTTTGCCAATTTCTGATTGATAACTTCAATCTCAAGTGCAGACAGTTTTTCATTAATTAAGTTTATAATAGAACCTTTGATCTCATTTGCCTTAGGCCCAATGAGTTTTTTCTCTTCGACAGTACAATCTTTTAATGATTTTAAAACCTCTGAAACTTTCCCTTTTTTACCAAGAAATGCTGATTTTAAATTTAAAATTGCTGCCTGTTCTTGTACTTTTTCTAGCTCTTGTTTAAACTCTGTAAACAAGTTTTCTAATTGCTCCACCATTAGTTCACCCTCTTTCATATATTAGAAAGGTAAAATTACTCGTCTAGAAGGCTTTTTTCAAGAATAATATTAATAAGCGGACTTTTTTATGCGAAATAAGTGCCAGACTCTCACACCTATGAATTATACGTAATATAGGGGTTTTGACTTTGACCTCTCCACTGCAATAGTGAAATATCAATCAACTCACGTGAGTCTTCTTTCTTTTTCTGTGTACCGAAGTCAACTTGTACATAGGTCGGCATCCCTTCTTGGCCACGATTAAAATCTAGATAGTGCATATGAGTCCACGTTCCTGAATTTATAAAATACTTACCTGACTCTAAAGGCCGAAAGGTCGGAAGATGAGTATGCCCAACAATTAAAGCAATAAGATCTTCATTATCTTGAATATAGTTTTTAGTTACAGTCTCATAATCTTGAAAAAGATCAAGCTCTGCCTGAGCGTACTCCCACATACTTTTGACATTTTTATCTTGTTTAAAAAGATAGATAAACCTGATCATCATAAAATAATAAATAGTGGCTAATAAAAAACGGATGGTAAAAAGAGTATCGTAAATAAGCCCATTAATAATAAACATTTTAATAGGTTTTATTGCATTAACATGACCACGTTCCTGCTTAAACTTATTAATTACACGCGTAACAAAATATGATCCCCACGGAGGTAAAAAATATCTATTTCCCTCATAATCTTGTAAAATATTATCTTTTTTACAAAAGTGATGCGCAATTTCATACTCATGCCCATGTTTAATATGGATTCCTTTTTCTGGAATATATGCCTTATCAAGCTGGTTCCATATCTGAAAATTATCTCTAAATTTCTCATCAATCTCATCTAATAAAACTTTTTGTACACCTGGCAAAATAAGTTCTGCATCATGATTACCAATAATGTAAATAATTTTTTTCTTTTTAACTGAGATAAATTTATTCAAAGCCTCTAGGACACCACGATGAGCAGCAAGAATCATTTCCAGCTTGGCGATTCCAGCTTTCTCACTCCAAAATTCATCATCAAAAAATGGTACATATGGTACCGCTAAAAGATCTAAAAGATCTCCATTTATAATCAGCTCTACTTCCCTCGCCGCATTATCTTTTGAGCTATAAAACTCTAGAAAATCAATAAGCTCTTTATCTAAGTGAAAATCCTCTAAGAAATTTTTTTTTCCGTCTATCATCGTTCCAGCACTCAGATGCAGGTCTGAAATAACTAAAACAATTTTATCAACCTTATTTTTTTGAAGGAATTTCATAAGATAGATTTCCGAATTTCAATTCAAAGCTCTGAAAGGCAGGACTTAAAGGTACAACAAATGCCCTCTCTCCAGGATTCAACTTTAAACCGATTGTTTTAAACTTTGTTTCAGGTACCGAGAAAAAACTTATAAGTCGTCCATTGTGCGTAACAACTTTTCCATAAATTCTTGAAAGTGTCTTATTTTCTACAATAACACTTGTATCATCAGTATAATTTTGAGGTGAAACAACTTTTACATACTCACCAAACATTTTTACAATAAAAGCATATGACTTCTCGTATCCATAACATGGAGAGAGGGAGTAAAGGAATATTGTACTAAAAATCAATAATTTCATCATATTACTAGTATAGCAAAGATGAGAAGAACTACTGCTAAAGGAATTTTTTTCCAGAATATTTGGTAAAAATAGCAGATATTTGTTCAAAATTACTCATATTATTATGCTTTAAAAATCCACTCAGTAAAATTTCACATTTTTTGCTTAAAATAGCTATGGCAGCAAGCTGCTTTTGCTTTTCCAGCTTCTGCTGCCCCAATACTTTATCAATGGCCAAAACTCTCCAAAAATCCATTGCACTAAACTTGCGAGATAGCTGATCATCATGGCCACCATATTTTTTAATAAGTGGAGTTTCAATATAGTCCACCTCATATAGTGAGCTAATTCGTAACCAGAGGTCATAATCTTCACATACAGTCATCTTAGGATCAAAATACCCTACTTCTTCTAGTAGAGTCCGTTTTATCATTACCGCCGAAGGGCTCACTAAACATAGCTCTAGCGAACGAAGAAAAATATCCCCTCCAGACTTTCTATGCTTTTTCATCTGATTAACTCTTTTTCCATTTCGAATCCAGATTTCATCAGCATGAACAAGCCTACAACTCTCATTTTCTGTAATATGATCAACCTGTAGTCTTAATTTTTCAGGCAGCCATTCATCATCTGAATCTAAAAATGCCAACCACTCACCAGACGATGCTTCTATTCCAATATTTCGAGCAGTACTCACCCCTGAATTAGAAATTTTAATATAGTGAATCTTCTGCTCTAAAAAGTTTTCCTGAATATACTGTTCAACAATTGCTCCAGTATCATCGCTAGAACCATCATCAATAACCCAAATATCAAAATTTACACATTGCTGCTTCACTACGGAATCAAGTGCCCGCAGTATTGTTTCTGCTCTGTTGTAAACCGGAATAACTACGCTAACTAACATAAAATTGTTCACACTCTTGTAAAATTTCATCTGTTGGTAAATGACTCAAAGCTTCTAGCACTGAATCGACCTGTGCATGGGTACGCATTCCACAAAGTAGTGAATCTACTTGAGGATGTGAAAGGTTAAAGCCTAGTGCAAACTCCACTAAAGAGTACCCTCGAACCTGTAAAAAACGCTCTAGTTTTTCAACACTCAAAAATCGTTGCGTGCGATCTACCTGCTTCCACCAAGGAGCCCAGCGTCTACAGTCACTATGATCATATTCATGGTGACTCTCTCGTTTTGCTGTGACCCGCTTCGTTAGGACGCCCTTATCAAAAGTTCCATAACTCATAAAGCCCATATTAGACTTATCTACTGCCTTAAGTACTTCCTGATCGTAACGAGAGAAAAAATTATATTCCGCTTGGATCACCTCAACGTTACCGATTTCCTGTGCCTTGCTGAGATCATCACTAGTAGTATTACATAATCCGATATGGGATATTTTTCCCTCAGCCTGTGCCTTGGCCAAAACTTCCATCGGTTTTCTAATATCAACATGCTTATCAGGCCAGTGAATAAAATAGAGATCAATATACTCAGAAGCTAAATCTTTTAGACTCTGCTCTAACATTTTCTGAGTAATTTTGGGATCATTAGTCATATTAATCCGCATCGAATCATGCCAAGTTACTCCCGATTTAGAGGTGATAAAGACGTCTTCTCTATTTTGCTTAAAAGCCTTTCCAATATGATATTCACTCATACCAAATCCATATACTGGAGCTGAATCAAAAATCCGTATTCCACGATCAAATGAGTAATTTAACAAGGAAACTGCATCTTCCTCTTTAATATCTCCAAAACCATAACCACCACCTTGCCCACTCACTGCAGCACCACCAAATGAGAGTGGTAGTGAGAACTGCTTAAAAATATTACTTGATGGCATAGACGTTCCTTTTAGTATTGAACAAAATTAGTTATACTGGTTATAACAAAAGGAACTATTTTTGCATCTACTTTTTTTTGCCCATAAAGCTGAAGCTCACGCTTTTATAAGCTGTGGACAGGTCCAAAAAATACATATTGAGAAACATATCTTTTATAAAACAGATAAGTATTATGTCTATGTAACGAACTGCCCTCCCACCATCCCAGACATTAATCTTACTGAGCTAAAGATATCTGCCATTATAAATATGGGAGTTGCTGCTGCTGTAAATGACCATTTGGAGCTAAATAAGATATATCCAATTAAATCATTTAAATTCCAAAAACAAATCATTACTAAAAATTGCGATGGAAAACTACTCATAACTCTGTCTGAACCATACCAGCGCCATAACTATGAAGGTCTAACTTCTGACCTAGCAGACCAAGAGGGCTTTCATCTATGTAAATGGGCCATAGAACGTCATCTTCCATTTTTATCGTATAAAATTATTTCTGATTTTGGAGAAATAAATCTTGAGCATGTCAAAAAAAATGCACAACAAGCAAGCCGTAATTTATTTGAATTTTATAAACAATTATCAATTTAACTAAAAAGCCTTAAATACATTTTTCATAATAAAAAGTAGTAAAAAAGCTAATATTGCAGCTATAAAAGGAGTTAACACCCACCCTATCATAATATTGATGAGCACAGACCAATTCATATTTCGTAGTGCTTTTTTTGCAATGCCGACACCAATTACCCCTCCAACAATTGCCTGAGAACTAGAAACAGGAACCAGAGGAATAGGAGGTAAACCATTTGCCAGCATCAAATTATGTAATCCACGAGATGAAAACATAAACAATACTAAGGCAGAAGAAAAAACAACCACCAGTGCACCAACGGGAGTTAGCGGTAAAATACTTTTTCCAACAGTCATCATCACTCTTTTTGAGTAGGTATACACCCCTACAGCAATAGCAATTCCACCGATTAAAAAAAGTACCTGTGTAGATGAAAAGGTAATAAATGATACTGACAAAGAGTTAAAAGGATTTGACTCTATAAACACCCCCATCACGTTACCAATATTATTTGCACCCAAACTATAAGATCCAAAGGCTCCAATTAGAATCAGTGCAACTCGCGTATAATAATCTAAACGCAAAAGTGGTATTTCCATAATATGTAGCATTCTGGTAATAATTTTGTAAAAAACATATGAGAACATCAGTGACAGCAAAGGACATGCTACCCAAGTAGAGACAATTTTTGTAACAACACCTAGATCAGTTGGAAGCTTAGCAAAAAAGTTCCAACCAATAATTCCTCCAACAATAGCTTGTGAAGTAGAGACGGGCAGAGAGAGTTTCGTCATCATAAACACGGTAAAGGCTGCACTAAATGCTACTGTAAAAGCAGCACCCATTTTAGTTATAGATCCCAACTTACCCAAAGTATGAGCTCCACCAGCACCAGCAATCACAGCACCCAAAATTAAAAATACACTACAAATTAGGGCGGCTGTTTGAAAGCGGATCATCTTCGCCCCAACCGCTGTACCAAATACATTAGCTGCATCATTAGCGCCGAGTGACCATCCTAAAAATAGTCCACTCGATAGAAAGAACCATGCTTCCCATACCATTGCTACACAGACCTTTTGATGGAATACACGGAAAGGCGTTCACATACATCTTCTGTAATATCTGTCACATCAGCAATTCGTTCAACAAAAATTTTCAGCTGGTTTTTTCTAGCAAGATCCTTAATTAGTTTTCCTTGATATATCTCTTGCTTCAGACGTCGCTCAACTTGATCCACCTCTTCTTCATAAAAATATACTTTATTAATATGGTCATTCGTCGATGGGCGTCCCTGAAAAAATGAATTTACTGCCATTTTAAAGCTTTCAACTGCCTTCTGAGTTGAGTGTGCGAGCTTACCAAAATCATCACTCCACTCTACGGGAAAATCAGGCCGCTCAATATCTAAATCAATCATCACCTCTTTCATCTGATCTATAATGTTATCGGAGGTCTCAAGTAGTCCAAGCACATCACCCCTAGCATCAGGGATTAGCATATCAGTATAAAGCTTATAACGAATACTACGACGTAAATCATCTGCTTTACCTTCTAATTCACTTACTTTTTGTAAACGTGCTGAAAAAAGCTCACTTCTGCTACTCATGTATTCAGCAAGACCTTCTTGAAAATGTAGTGCAGCTTCAGTAATTAACTGAAAATAATTATCAACTTCAGCCTCAATAGACTTTATCTGAGATAGTAATAACATATTAGACTCCTTCTAATATATCATTATACTCCATTTTTTATTTTCAGCATGAATGGGAAATCTTTACAAATTTAATTAACAACTGACTCAAAACCGATATACAAATAAATAATACTATTGAAAAGTATTATTTATCAATACTTAAAGAGGCACTATCAAAATCTCCCGAGGAGTTATAAAAAACAAAGCAGCTGATAGAATCCATATGTAGAACAAAAGCAATTTCCGCAAGTTGTCTCTCTTCTTCCGCTGTCGCCAGTAACTGCTCAACTTTATCAGCACTGAACTCTTTAGAAAGCTCCATTTTACACGCTTCTGTTACAGAAATATCATCCATTTCTGCAAAAGCAGAAATACTCAGACTTAAAAAGATTAATATAAGTATTTTTTTCATTACTAACTCCTGATAAGACAATTTAGCTGATACTTGCGCATTGCACAATGCCCAGTGTAAATTTTTTAGTATTAGGAACCAGTTGAGAGTCTCACTACTTACTTGATTACCAAGAATACCCAAACTCAAGGCCAACCACTGCCCCATCAGTCGAATATGACTCATAGGATGACTTAGTATAACCACCTTCAACAGAAGCATGAAGTGTTTCACCAAAACGCATTCCGGCAAGCAAGCCATAGTTTCTAGAAATCCCGTTGGCAGTCAGCTCTGTTACACCATCTTTAACTAGCTCTGACTCTACTTTATAGTATTGATAAAATGAATTAAGATACCAAATCAGTCTCTGGTTAGTTCTATACCCAACAATCATAGCTGCCTCATAGGCATCAATACTCATCTCACTTTCTACACTTGAGGTTGTAACGCCATCAGAATCAGTATAGACGTTACTCTCCTTGTCACCATTTGCAGAACCTAGTCCCAGCTTCAAAGCAACTTTCATGCCCTCTTTTACCTCTTTACGTGAACTACCAAACAGTTGAATTTTAACTCCATAAATAGCAGGAGAATCCCAGTGAGAATCTTGATAAATATCTAATATAGGCAGCAAGCCTAATTCAAAACTTAGATTCATGTAGTTAATGCTCGACTCAATATATTGATCATCATAAGTTGTGGCGCTACTAAAAATAAACCAGTTCGTCCAGACTTCACCTAAGATAACCTTACGACTTGAGGCTACGTTCCATTCGACACTTCCATCTAACAGACCACCACTAACTTCCGGGGTATCAAAACGAGTAGTCGCCATATGATAGTCAATTTTTGTGGAACAAGAAGTAAGTAGTATTAATAATAATAATAGGCACAGTAGTTTCATCTAAAATTCCTTCATTGAGTTATCATGGTAAGTAACCTGTAATTTTCCATCTATCGCTTTCGCCGCACGTACCCACGTAGTTACGCGCTTCCAATCTTCTTTTTTTTCTCGCCATCTATATAGGTAGCCATCTTTATGTAAAACGTAGAGTGCATTCCCAGTAGTATGTAGTGAGAGTGCATCAATTCGTCTACTTTTTAACTGTTCTGTTTGATTGTTCTTATCTCGGCAATAGACATGTCCTCCGTCAACATAACAGATTCGATTTTTAAAATTTATAAAATTTTGAATATTTAATTTATCATTATGGGTTAAGCTTTTTCCACAATATAATTTTGATTTATCTTCTGTCTCTAAACAATTTTGGCATGCAGTAGTTGGTGGCTCCCCAACTTTATCAGCAACATTATTAAATAAATTAATATTTTTGATTAACGCTGCTTGTGAATAAGATACGAATCTTGACTTAAAATTCCTATAGCTTACTTGCTTTTTCAATTGGTCCTCGCAAAAAAACTTATTATTATAAATAAATTTTTTCCCTTTTTTTTCAATTACCAGCTGGCCATCATTTTCCGAAAAACTGTCTACCTTATGTTCCAACAACATCCACCGTCTCTGGTTCCTCTTCCAAATCCAAAAGTTACCACTGGTCTGCCTTGCAATTAGCTCACCATGAAAAAGCCTGATTTCCTCAACAGATGGCTTCAATTCAAAATTATATTGACCTTCAAGATTCGAGATAATTCCACTCTCGTCATCATGTTCATAAATAATTTTATCTTTTAAAAAAAATGTTGAACTGTTGGCGTGTAGTGAACTGTCTAATTTAGGAACTGCAACATTCTGACTAGTATAAGGACTATAGAGATGATAACCCCGACTATAAAAACCAAATAGTGAGGAGCAAAAACTCATAGTAAGAACAAAAAGTAACACGCGTAACATATCATTAACCTTGTATTATTTAGGTCAAAACTAGCCTATTTAATATTGTGCCCTTCTTTTGTAGTTATTACCACGCTGCACTTTTTACAAATTGCCTTAAGATAATGAGATCTATACAGGCAACTATGTGAAATATAACCGATATTATTTTTTTATATCAAGAGTTAAAGATCTAACCCGAAAAGCTTTATTAGAGGTACACATATGCGAATACTTATTATTACTCTACTTTTTGTAATACTGACGCTTACTAGTTTTGCAACTGTCACAGTTTAAAACTTA
>DAOWEO010000044.1 GCA_030638415.1 Bdellovibrionales bacterium
TGATGGAGGACACGACTGGATTAAGCGTGACCGCCTACGTATTGATTCACTAAATTTTCAATGCCTTAATTATCAAACTAACCTTTATAACGTCAATGAAGAAGTACTTCCTGGCAGAACATTTAAAAGTATGATGTACAGTAGCAGTTCAGTGAATTTTGACAAAGAGCTGAGTAAAATGTGTCTCTCTGCAGGTGTTGACGGATGTATTCAACGACCTTTCCTAGAGCCATCCGATGCATTTAGTATTTCAGCACCAGTGCTAGTTGGTATAAAAAGTGCCATAATGTCGACCACTCCTGTACTAGAAGCAGAAGCTACATCTGGATACCAGATCACAAACCATGACGTACCATACTCTCCAACTCCTTATGCTATGGAGTGGCCGATACCACTTCAAATTTCTGGTATCGACTATGAAAAACCACAAAATTTTGTGAGTAGTGTAAATCAGCAGATTATCTATTTTCACCTGCCTATTTATATAAATGCTGATAACACTAATCAAGATAATATTGCACGTGTTTCTATCCACTATGTATGCCCTGGTGCACAAATCAGTGAGACAAGTGCTACTACAGTTATTCCTGACTTAATTAGAATTTTTCCACTTAACTACCAAGCTGATGACCCTTATGGTACTGGATTTACTTGTGATAACCTAAAAAATCCATTAGGAACTGGTTTTGGTGAAACGGAAACTGGAAATGACTTAGAAGATGAGCACTATTGTATAACCACAGATGGAATCTTTTTTGCCAATGCCGATGATGATAATGTTAATGCAGGAAGTGATAATAATAATAGAGAACTAATGTGCACTGTTGATGGCACTGCTGTAGACTGGGCTGGAGCAGGAATTGCAATTGAGTTTACTCCACTTAATACACGTGCCCATGTTTATTCTGATGGTTTAGAATATCCTGAACTAGAAGCACTAAAAGGCACCGATGGGAGTGACGAAAAATATAACCCACTCTACTACCTTACGAAACTTGGCCGGATGGAGCTTCTAGGAATTCCACAAATTTATTATGAGCCTATTTTTTGTAATAGTAACCATAACGAATTGGTAAACGGGTTATATGCTACAGCTGTTACTTCTAATACCATTACGATTCCAAACCCAAATCTAACTCTACCACCTACAATCTTAATGACATTTGATAATGCCGCTACTACTGGTCTATTTACCTATGGAGAAACCACTAATGGCACCACATCAGGACAGGTCGCTTCATCTCTTGGAAAAATTTATGCTGATAGCGATGCAGATCTAAATTACTATAGCACTGCTGAAGATGATTCAAACTCAGATAAGTACGTCTTACTACAAAATATGATTAATCCTACTCACCAAACAATATTTTCTGCTCACGAGTTTGCTTGTTGTACAAAACTAGGTGAACAAGAGAGTGACTATCATAATTGCTGCAGTGGATATGGTATTCAAGAAGGTGGAAATCTAACCTATACCTGCTTACTACCTCCAGGAGCTGATCTAAATGTCTACTTTAACCGCTTTGTTAGTGGAGAAGGATATGCAGATGATCTACCTGAAAGCCTTAAGCAGTATGGATTTACTGACAATGACTTTGTTCCCGAAACAGGTGAGCCAAAACTGCAAACCAAGGTATATGATAAAGTCAGTGCTCTTGGTTCCGCTTACTGCTCTTTAGGCTCAGTAAGAGGTGGCGCTGCCTTTGGAAAATTTGTCTCCAAACCATTCGCTGGGTACATATATAACGCTGGATCACCTGACTATAATGAGGATAACAATTTCTATTTTAGTATCATAGAGCAACCTGATGATTTTGATCAGGCTGCAGAGAATGGGACTCTCTATTTCAATGTGGGATTCCGCTGGAATCACCATTTATACTGTGATTTTGAATAGTTTTTTGTAATATTCATTTCCTAAATTAAGCGTTATACTGTTGGTATGAAAATACTTTATTTATACCTACTACTTAGTTTTTTTAATATTGGATATACCCAGACAATTGGTTGCACTCATCCTGAGGTATGCAACCTAGCTAATCAAATGCTTCTAAAAGAGCGTGCCATACTCTTAAAAAAAATTGGAGGAGACCCTCATAATGACAAACTTACTTCAAGTGAAATAAAAAAAATTATCAAAGCAGATCTATTAATTATCTCTCCTCTCTTTTTACAACCATGGGGTTTGAAAATTCAACAGATGAGAAAAAAACGCAGTATAAATCTTACATTAAACCCCGCACTATTTTTAGATTATCCAAAAACTTCTAAGCAAGTTCTCGCTCATTTTTGGCTACTTCCCCAGCAGCTTGAGTTTATTGCAAAATCCCTGGCCACTAGCTTTTCAAAGCTCGCTATTACTTACAGGCCATTAGATGCTAAAAGTATTTTACAACTAACTACAAAAAGAAAAGAGCTCATGAGTTGTTTAAAAGACAAAACGATTATTTTGTCACACAATGCCCTAAGGCCATTTCTGCAGTTCCCTACTCAAAAAATTATTGCTTTAAAAAGCTCCAAGCATCACGGACATCTTTCAGCTCGTAATATTAAAAGGCTCCAACAGCAAATTTCTAAATCAAAGCGTGATGGTACAAAACTAGTCTGGATTATAGAAAAAAATATTCATCTTCCCCAGACAATTACCAAATGGATTTCATCGCAAGATATAACCATTAACTTTGATGCCCTAGGAACACTAGGAGATCCGGTTGAACTTCCACTAACCAATTTAATATTTAAACTAAAGCAGGCCACATGTCCTCCCCAATCCTAGCGGTTAATAAAGTATCTTTTCACTACTCACCAGAGCAAGTCATTCTCCAAGATATTGACCTGCAGCTGCACCAAGGTGAAGTTTTAGGAATAATAGGCCCTAATGGCGGCGGAAAATCAACTCTTCTAAAAATATTAGTTGGTCTCTTACATCAAACCAGTGGAGAGTATCAAATTCAAGGTAAGGTGCATTCGCTGCGTACCTTTCCCTATCAACTTTTTGGATATGTCCCACAAAAAAAAGAGCTAAATTCTATTTTCCCTCTTACTACTTTAGAATTACTACAACTAGAAAAAAATAACTCAACCGTTACTAATCAAATTATTGATACGGCAATCCAAAACTATAATCTTACTAGTTTTTTAAATAGTCAGATTAACCAACTATCTGGTGGCCAATTGCAGCGCCTTCTTATTGCAAGAACTCTTTTAAAAAACCCAAAGATTCTGATATTAGATGAACCTTCCACAGGTCTTGATACTCAGGGGATAGACCAACTTGGTTCTATGATTAAAACAATTAGAGCAGAAAAGAAACAGGCAATTATACTTGTTGATCATAATATAAAACAAATTCTAAAATATGCTGATATGGTCTTGTGCCTAAATAAACAACACCACTGGCATGATAAAAAAGAGAAACTATCAAAACATGTACTAGAGTCGGTATATCACTGTGAATATGAACATGAGCTTATTCATGAGCAACTCGACTCATCTACAAGTTCACATCACCATTGCTGTGACCACTCTCCCCAAGAGGTAGAAAAGCTGGAGGATGAGTCATGAGCTTTATAACTTCTCTAGGTGATTTTTGGCAGTATGATTTTTTATTAAAGGCACTGCTAGGTACTATTGCTCTGGCATTCGCAACTGGAGTTATTTCTCCAATAATTGTCAGCAAACGTTACTCATTTATGGGCGCTGCCGTAAGCCACTCCACCCTATTTGGTCTGGCCGTATCATTAACTTTTTTTAATACTGCATCAGAGCAGATCCACTTTTTTGTGACTCTTATAATAACTCTACTCTTTGCTATGTTTCTGGCAAAAGAGACCATGAAAAAAGATCTCCCTTCTGACTCGCTGATTGGAATTTTTTTCTCAGTCATGATGGCGCTGGGAATTATAATTTACTCTTTTAAAGTTGATGGCCAAGAGGATCTTATTAGCTTTCTATTTGGAAATATTTTACTATTAACAAATTTTGATATTATTCTGCTAGCTACAATCTCTCTCATCATCATAACCTGTATCACAGTATATTTCTCACAATGGGTCTATTTCATTTTTGACCCTCTAGGGGCCAGACTACGTGGCATAAAGATTACTTTACTGCACTACCTACTATTTATAATAATGACGACTCTTATTGTTACTGCCATTAAGCTTGCCGGAACAGTGCTAGTCACCACTCTACTTATTTTGCCGGGAGTATTTGCCTTAAAGCATTTTAATGGAAGTAAGCAGGTATTTATATATTCCACCCTGTTTGCCCTTGTGACCTCCCTAATGGGTCTGGCCATGGCCAACTGGTTAAATACCCCATCAGGAGCAACACTTGCTCTGACGCAATTTACGGTATTTAGCATGTCATTAGTATTCAAAAAATAAGTAATTTGAGTTTAAACTACTGAAATCTAGTAAGATATCAGAGTTGGTGTACTGCCATATGGGTTACGGCAAATACGATGAGAAAGACGATCATAAAAAACTTAACCATTAATCGGCTCCAAGCGTGTGAAGTGTGTAATTAACTCTTCGGTAGATATACCCAGAACTTGAGCTAAATACTCAAGATTTATCTATTTCCCTGATAACACCCTGAAATGTTTACAATTTCAGCCTTTAAAGTTGTTACTTATGCTACTTTCTTGACCTGATAAATACATTTACAAAAAAGGACTAATTTTTAGTGCAAACGGCTAGGCTTTTTATATTTTTCACTCTCTCGATTTTATTTGTCGAGACAGGTCTCTGTATAACAAAAGAAGAGTCTATTACTGCAGCCACCACCATTGGAAAATGGCTAACTAAAGTTACTGGACACTACGACTTTCTCTCCGCAACCCCGGTTGCTGTAAAACGTGCTGGAAAAAAGTTTTTTATACAAAAACGACCTGCAAAACAGTTTGCTTCTGACTATGGTTACTCTTATATGCAATCTGCATTTTCTAGTGACGTACTTTCTGCCTATGCTACGCTAAATCAAGATACCTCTCTATTTCCAAAGGCCCTACAACTAAATCGTTTTCATCTTAATTTTGGAATGGAAAACTCCTATGATCTTACCTTCAGCTATACTATGGCAAGTGATGGAATTAGAGGTTATGCTCTCGGGTTCAAACGTCAGTTAATTCGACTGCAGGTTTTTTCTTTTGCTTATCGAACTCAATTATCTAAAGCAGAGGTTGAAAATTATTTCACAAGTTACTCTTTCACTAATGATTTATCCATTGGTTTCTATTTTCGAATTATAGATATATTTGTAGGTGTAAAGCATACAATGGGATCAATTAATTTTGCATCTGATATAGAAGCACTTAAAATACCACGTATAGATTTTATCTCAGATCTACATGAACTTGAGTATTTTTATGGGATTGTTATTGCAACTTCTCTTAACACAAGATTAACACTTCAACTAAATGACTTTCAAACTGAGAAAACAATTTCAGGAAAATTTTCGCTACATTTTAACTCCCTCCTTCCCACTATGAATAACTGGTTTAAAGATGCGAGGTATATAAAATTTTGAAAATATACTTTATTATCTCCATTTTTCTATTACTATTTATTAGTTGTGCCAAAAATGAATCGGTCTTTTCAACAAAGGTCTCCTCTGAAGTTGGTAAATTATCGATAACGAATACTAATGGTTTCATTGGTGCTACCGTATCCGGTTCTGATTTTGACCAAACTCTAATTTTAAAAGCTTCAGGTGGATTAGACATCAATAACATCTCCCAAACAATGACTGGAGATAGTGAATTTACTTACAAAGATGGACTCTTTCCTGGAACAGGTGGCAACTGTGTTGATACCTTAAAGACAGGAGAAAGTTGTAAAATAGTTGTAAATTTTTCCCCACTTGATACAAAGAGTTATCGCACAGACATTCATTTTACTTTTACAGACTCTCTAGGTGCTCGAACATTTAATTTTATACTTACCGCAGATTCACATCCAATTCTCTCTTTTGAATATGGTTTTCAATATGATTTTGGAAATAAATTTTTAGGTACAACAACTACCTTGCGCATTAAAATTACAAATACAGGTCGAGTAGATGCCAAAAGCCTCTTGGTCAATAATCCTACCGATTCATATTCTTTTAAAGGTGGCAGTTATCCTGGCGTAGGTGGTAGCTGTGGGACTGAGCTAAACCAAGGACAGTCCTGTGAAATGATTGTTAACTACTCCCCTTTAAATCGTCAACAGCATCTACAAAATCTTACGCTTAACTATCTCAATGCTGGACGTCCAGAGACAAATACTTTGATTCTTAAAGGCTGGGGTTTTTTACAGGCATCAATATCTTTCTCTGCATCCTCTGGAGACGATTTTGGAGATGTTGGAAACAACTTTCTTCATACAAAGGCTTATGTAGTGAGATATGTTGATGGTGATGTTGCGGCCAGCATGCTTAACTTATCAAATATTATTTCACCATTTTCACGTGCCGGTGGCAGTTGTGGTACCACGATTTCAAGTGGTACATGCACAATATATATAGGTCTAAACTCTACTGTCTCTGGTACTTGGAGTAATAATATTTCTCTTTCTTATCACAATGGAGTAGAGCTAAAATTAATAGATCGCACTATCACAGGTACTACAAAAGAGAAGCCAACACTTTCTCTATCGACGACGGTTATTGACTTTGGCATCGTTACAAAAAGTAGTATTAAAGAGATTGACCTTACGGTTACCTACATTTCAGGAGAAATTCCCGCCACAGATATACAGTTACTCTATTTAAATACACCTTTTACAAAAGTTGGTGGAACTTGTGGAACAAGTTTAAGTAGTGGAAGCTGTACAATGAAACTACGTTTTTCACCTACTGCTTATGCCAGTTATGCTGATAACTATGTTTATTTTAGATATAATAATACAGAGACAATCGTTTCAATTCCACTTGTGTTCACTGGAGTTAGTAACGCCAATCTTTATTCCTATTATGGTGCTAACAAAAATTTTGGTATAATTGTCAATAATCAGATAACCAGTAAAGATATCCGCTTAAGTTACGATGGTGGTGCTCCTGCAACAAATATTTCTGCAACAATTACTGGAGGAGACGCTGGATTTTTTACTTTTACTAATGGAAGTTATCCGGGTTCTGCCTTATCTTCAGCATGTGGAACAACAAATACCAGCGCCGACTGCTTTGTCTACCTAACCTATGCCCCGACGTTAGCAGGAGAACACTCAGCAATACTAACTTTAACTTATCACGATGGCATTTCGTCACACGACGTATTGGTCAACTTATCTGGAACTGCTACTACTGCGGCGACGCTTACAGCTACAGATGTAATATTTGCAACTACGCCACTATTTTCTAGCAGTACTGTACAATATTTAACTATTAGCAATACTTCTCCTATGATCGCTTCAAATTTAACCATGACCTTACCGGCTGGTTTTGAGTATTTAGGTGGGACTAAACCAGGTAGTGGAGGTAATTGTTACTCATCACTTTCGGCAGGACATAGTTGTCAATTAGCATTGATATTTAGGCCCTTGGAGCACAAAACATATAATGCTCTGTTAAATATTATCTATTATGATGGAACGCAGAATCAAATAGTAACTTCCACACTGTCATCTACAGCTTCAATTAGTTCAGACCTGTTTCTAAGTCATTATAATTTATTAACTTTTAATAGTACTTTTGAAGGAGACGAATCTTCCTCAATATCTGTCACTCTCGGTCATGGAGGTGGGACAGTCACTGCAAGTTCCATAAGTTCAACTTTAGATTCTACTGATTTCACTATCAAATCTTCGACCTGTACATCTCTTAGTACAGCACAAACTTGCACTATAAATATTGCATTTACTCCAGCACTATTTGGTTCAAAGACAGCTGCACTTAATGTTAGTTACATACAAGATGGGCAGACAAAAACAGTCTCGAGAAGTCTCAAAGGAAACTCTTATGAGACAGGAAAGCTTGAAAGCTCACCAGTAAGTTTTGATTTTGGTCCAAGACCACGATATAGTAACTACCACCAAACAATAACTATTACCAAAACCAGCTTACAAGATGTAAATATTGCCAGTAGGTTGATTTCAGGTACAGGTTTTTCATTTTATGGTGGATCCTATCCTGGCTTTGGTGGAAACTGTCCTATCTCTGGACCAATGCCTGCGAGTTGTACAGTGGTTGTAAATTATCGTGCTACAGATTATACAACCACGACTGGAGCTTTAGATCTCACCTACAATAATGGGTATGAGATAGTACATGTTACAACAATACTAAGTGGAACAGGAATGCCAACAAGCCAGCTTGCTTTTTCTCCTAGTTATTCTTATTTTGGAAATGTTATTCAAACTCAAACTAAACAGATGTCGATTACTTTAACCAATAATGGCTCATTAGGCTTAGACGATTTTTCTATTGATGATCTAAGTGCTCCCTTTCACTATATTGGTGATGTATACCCAGGTGTTGGTGGAACCTGTGTTAGTAGTCTAGACGCTGGCGAAAATTGTATGATCAAAGTTGAATTTGCTCCAACAACGACAGGTAGCTTTTCAAAATACATTTTGGCACGATACAATAATGGATATTCTAATACTACAACTTCGCTCAGTTTAGCTGGAGTAGGAATTGCCCAAGCAATTATTAGCCTCTCAGAGGACGACCCTTTTTATTTTGGTAGTGTTACAGCGAATCAACAAAAAAGTCAGATATTCACCCTAAGTAATGTAGGTAGTGTTACCGCGACTTCTATGACGGGTAGCTTTGCTTCTACTTTTAATTTTACTGGAGCTTCCTTTCCAGGAGAAAATGGAACCTGCACGACGTCTCTTTTAGCTGGTACAACTTGTGATGTAGAAATTGAATTTTCTCCAACTTCAGCAAACTCATTTCAAGGATATTTTTATCTTGATTATGATGATGGAGTTGATACCCAAAGAAGTAGCAAAGAGCTAAATGGGCTTGGCAACTAGTTTATTACTTAGCGTAAAGTCATCAACCCAAATGCCCCACTCTTAACCCGGTCCAGTCGACTCTCACCAACATGGACAAATACTTCTCCAGTAACTGCAACTGTTGATGAAAAGAGGTGTCCTCCAAAAGTGCGACAGTGACGATCAGAAATAACTGCATGTAGGTGGATAAATGGCTTACCGTCCATATAAGAGATGTTGCCCAGACAAGATACTAGCTCAAACTCTCCAGGAAAAAAGGTATTTATGTATTTTTGTGTTTCAGGATCAAACCAACCCAAAGTAATATCTTCAATCGCTCCAATAACCTGAATTGCGCCAGATGGTATTTGGTTAGCTTCAACCCAATTGGTAATCTCACTATTAATATCATCACCTTTTTCACAAATTATGCAGTATAGCTCTTCTCCAATCTTTTTACTTTTCATATATATTCCTTGTAATGCTTATTAAATAAGCTGAATACCTTTCTCAGGAGTCCAGCGTAAAATAAGCATCATTGATCCCACCCGCTTATTAAGTCTAGTATCCATAAAGCCAACACCTGACAGCAAGGACCATTTATCCCATTCATAGCGGTGAAAGCCCATCCACATCGAGGAGTTATTATCAAAATATTTCATACTATTGTAGATACTAAGAACTCCTAAGCTATGCTGATCCCCAATCTTATAACCTGCAATAACTTGTCCTTCCAAATGTTGATCATAACGGCTACGGGCCAACAGAGAAGCCCTCACATCGACAAAAGTTCCACTACGATCAGTCATTTCCACTCGTTCTACTTTCCATTTTGATACTAAAAAGAAGTTTTTATAAGCTAGTGCCATGTTGTGTCCAACATAGCTGCGTCTAATTTGTCCCGAACAGTTTACTTCACTGCAGGTAAACGAAGAGAACTCTTCGTAGTCACGTTTGTTCCACGCCATGCCAATAACAAAACCAAAAAAAGAGACAGGAAAAATATCAAGTTGTGCCCGCAGCTGATTTGTCACACCACTGGTTTGAAAATTTATATTTGGTCTTATATATCCATATAGGACCCCCTCTTTATCCCAGAGTTTCCATGCGGCACCACCGTCAACCGATACAGCAACTGCACCAGGAAAAGAGCGATATAGGCCCTGTACATGTGAATCATATGTTACAGCTGCAATACTGAAACTGCCAAAAAATAAAAGCCCTAGAATAATTTTTTTCATACTTTACCTTATACTGGAGCCTGCAAACCAAGAGCTAACTTCTGCGCCTTACCTAATGAGATTTGCGCCTCTTGCTCGTGGCCATCTGAAAAAGCAGACCAAGAACGATTTAAAGAGCGCTCCACTTGGGCGAATAGTAAAATAATCTCTGCCCCTTTATCTTGGCCAAATACATCTAAAAGTTTTTTACTCTCTTCAATAAAATTAAAAATTGAACCTTCACTAATTGCATCAACTTTTGCTAAGTAATCTCCCGAAACCTCTAAAGCAGCAATCTCTGATTTAACCTGCTCTAGGTAAGTCATTGGGCCATCCTTGTCATCCATTTCAGCTAACATCTCTTTTACCTCATGACGATTACTACGATGCCATATGACCAGACCAACAATGCAAGTCACCACTGCAAAAATAAAAAGTGGCATATTTGTTGGCCACTCTCCTTTAGGAACAACCTTCGCCGAAAGTGTAATGCCAACTAAAACAGATAATGTATAAAGAACAATTCCAAAAATTTTCATATTCATATCAACTCCTAAAATGAAGACTTAATAATTTCAAATCCAGCGTGGCCAATACCTGTAATAGAACCACCAACAATCGAGCCTGCGTCATAAGGGACTAACGTAGGCGCTACAAAAGAGACCCCTTTTGATTTCATGATTCCCATCTGAATAAAACAACCAATGCCGTAACCTAAAGTGATTGAAAAA
>DAOWEO010000056.1 GCA_030638415.1 Bdellovibrionales bacterium
CCATGAGCGATAAGATCTAGATAGGTTAATAACCCTGGAGGTGGATACATTATAGTTTCCGTCTTGGAGGCTTTTGGCCAAACAAAGTGGTATTTTAGGGCATACTCTAAAAATCGTTTGTGCCCTTCTGTATTATCTTCTTCTAAAAATCCGACCTCTTCTACAATAAATTTCTTACTACCTGCAACCATCTGGTTCCAAGCTCGTTCACCAAATTCATGAATATATGGAGTGTTACTTAGCTTAGGTAGATAGTATCCTGCTCTCATTCCATCAAGAAATGGTGTTGAAAGATAGTCTACCTCTACATGTTGGTTAGAATGTGTTCCTGGTCCATCTCCTACTGGAAACTCTTCTTTCATCGTGCCTATTGCTTCATTGGCAGCTTCAGTAAGATAAGTAGTATGTAATTTTGCATCTTTGACAATTGCACCAAACTCAACTCCCCAAGGAATCCAAGGATCTAATACTGCTTTTCCCTGGGTCATTACAAAGTGTTTAATACATGCATTTGATGCGAATGGCCCTCCGCATACAGGATTGGTTGGTTGATGTACTAATCGCTCATAGTCCTGACAGCGAGGACCTTTTTTGGTACATTTATAACTGGCTTGAGTTATAACATCTTCAATAATTGGAGGTTGAGTTATCCAGGCTCCTTTGAGGGACTCTATTGCCCATTGACCAACTCCACCAGTAACTGCTCCAATAACGGCAGCTGCAGCAAGTAGAGCAGGGCTATTAACTCCTGCGACAAGAGCTACCGCCCCACTCGCAAGAACTGCTCCGAGTGAATATCCAAGATTACAGGAAATACATGGCGCATCATCGTTAAATGGATAGACGGTAAAGTTAAACAACTTATTCTCAGTAACGCTCGCCTGGTTCCAGCAAAATCCATTTGTAATCTTTGAGAAATCATAACTTTGTTCAAAAATGGCTGCATTGGCACTAGCTAGTGCTTCTTGAAATTTGTAAAGAGCCCAGGCCCATTCTTTAAGAAGTTCCTGACCTTTAATTCCTGAAGCATCCCCTTGATACATATCATCAGTATAGTCCGGGTATTGTTCCTTAATTAGCTCCACTTCTACTTGATAGGCAGCATATTTGTCAGGGCAGTTCTCTACAAACCACTCTTGATCTTCAGGGACCTCAATATGAGGGTATCCTTTGACGTCTAGGCAGATGCAGCGTAAGTGCTTTTCATCTTCGGTAATTGATTCGAAAACTTTTTTTCTAGCATCAAAGTGACTCTTGGCAACCGCTTTTAGTTGTTGGTAAGTTGAGGTGCCACCATGCGACCATAGGTCATCAAACCCTGGGCCGAGTAGCATATATTCAAATGCTGCAATAACAAATTCAACATTCATCAAATCTTGCTTTACTAGATAATCAAAGTAATCATTTTTTAAGTGCATTTCACATGTTTTAAAATCTGTGAACTCTTGTGCGAGTAAAAAATCAGGACTACCTATTGTTGACTCTAGCTTGGCGGCATAGCGTTGTTTTTCTGCTTCAATACATGCGATATACTTTTTTACTTCCTCTGACGGTGGGCCTTCTGTAGTTGATGCTGCCGGTGGTACACCACAAACACTTTGGTAGTTAGCCCCTTCTGCTGTGGCAGTATTAGCAGCTGAACAGCTAGCAGCATTTGCAGCTTGAGCTTCAGCAAACTCTTCTTTGCCATAGCCATTGACAAAGACTTGATCAAAAAATTTTCCATCTTTATTTGCAATGTTTCCTCTTGCAAACTCTTCGGCTTCGTCTGCCTTGGCAGCAGGAAAAATCATCTCTACAATCTGTCTAAGTAGTTTGTACTCCTCATTTTTTACTTTGTGCTGAGCTCCTCCAGGAATAATTAGTGGTGGAATCTCTCTTACACATATTCCATCTTGATTCTTATAAAGTCCAATACAGCACTCTGTACCTCGTGAAGGTTTTTTTCCTTGTATGACGCAATTGGTACAAAGAAAGTTAACAACACATTTTTTTTCAAAACATGAGTTAGTACAGCATTCAACATTTGACTTACATGCTGAGGCACGTGGCTTACACTCATTAATTCCAGAATTCTCCCAATCAACTTGTACGCATGATCCATTGGTACATATTGGGCTATTGTAGCAACTTTGATTTAGAGCAACTGGAGCAAAGCATCTCATAACTGGTTGGCATGAACCCGTGCCAGTCGTTGAGAGGTCACATTTTCCTGAACAGCACTGATTGTTATTAGAGCAGCTCTGTCTCCCTCCTGCACATGTGCTTGATTGTGTAACAAGTCGCATTGGTTCGACAGCACAAAAAAGTCCTTCCATGCAGTTCCAGTTATTACATACATCACCCTCTTTTAGTTTTGGTAGAATGGAATTTGCAATTTGCTTAAAGGCACTTTCAAATAGAGCAATAATGGCAGCTTCTTTTTCAGCCGTTGGAGAGTTCAGATATTTTATCGCTACAGCGTCGTACTGTTTTTCAAAGGTTATAAGTTCTGCAATGGTGACCAATCTGGCATTGTAGAAATCTCCAATAGTATCTGCTAGAAGTGGTTTCAACTTTTGAAAGTCAATTTCACCATTATTGTTTTGCTTGAACTCTTCAAGACCATCTTTGAGTTGAACAATAAGTTCTTGCTGATCTGCACTATCAAGACGTGTTTCAGTTGCACCATAGAGGGAAGCCGAAAAAGAGGCAGATGTTAACAGCAGGGCAAGAAATAGATAAAGTGCTTTCATATAAATATCCTCGGTTTAAACCAGATAAGTTAATTATATAATAAAAAGACTTGTAACTGATTATCTCTGTTAAAAGACGAGCTAATTCCAAGTTACAAGATACTAATATGCTTATAACTATTTAATTATATTCATAATTTTTTGTAAAGGGAGGAAAAGAATTCTGTGTGTCAGCTCTAGTCAATAAAAAATATTGTGCCCCAGAAAAGGGGCACAAGAGAGTTGTTTATATCAATCTAGTCCAACAGGTGAGATATTAGTCCACTACGTAGTTTTGGCTCAAACCAGGTTGATTTTGGAGGCATTATCTTCCCTACATCTGCAACCTCTAATAGTTGAGTAATGGAGGTTGGGTATAATTTAAATGCAACAGCTGCTTCTTTAGAGTTAACTCTTTTTTCTAGTTCTTGGTAACCACGAATTCCACCAATAAAATCAATTTTATTATCAGTGCGTGGATCTACAATATTAAGGAGTGGGGCGAGTATATTATTTTGTAAAATGGCTACATCCAGGCTTTCGACTGGGTCACTTGCTGGAAAACTGCCATCTTTAGCCTGTAGTTGATACCATTTATCAGTTAGGTACATTCCAAATTGGGTAGGCTTTTTTGGAGTCGGGTAGTTTGCTCCACTGATAACTTCAAACTTCTCTTCCACTTTTACAAGAAATTCTTCAGGCGAGTACTCACCAAGAGAAAAGACAATACGGTTATAATCTAAAATTTTGAGTTGATTGGCAGGAAAAATAACTGCGAGAAAATAGTTGTACTCTTTTTCTTCATTATGATCTGCTCCCATTTTTTCTTTTTTTGCTCTAGCTGCTGAAGCGCTACGATGGTGTCCATCAGCTACATATAGGCTATCTATTTTTGCAAATTTATTAGTTAGCTGCTGCTGGAGATCTGGATCTGCGATAACCCAAAACGTGTGTCCAATACCATCCTCTTTGGTGAAGTCGTAGTCTGGAGCGTTGCCTGAGACGTACTGTGCAATTATGGCATCAATATCATCTTGTTCACGGTAGGTAAGAAACACTGGACCAGTATTAGCATTAACTGTTAAAACATGCTTTGTTCTATCATCTTCTTTTGCCTGTCTGGTAAGTTCATGTTTTTTTATTTTATTATTATTATAGTCATCAGCACTAACACAGCCAACAATTCCAAATTGCTCGTGTTGTCCCATGGTTTGTTTATAAATATATAATTTAGGTTCTTCATCTTGGATAAGAACTTTATCATTAATCAACTGATAAAAGTTACTCTTTGCTTTTTGATAAACCTCGTCAGCATAAGCATCTGTTCCATTTGGGAGGTCAATTTCAGGTTTTACTACGTGTAAAAAAGAGTGTGGGTTACCACTGGCAATCTCTTTTGCCTCTTTTGAATTCAGAACATCATAGGGAAATGATGCGACAAGCTCAGCATATTTAGCATCGGGTCTAATACCTTTAAAACTTCTTAACATAACCATAAAAACTCCTTATCTAATATTTCAGAAGTTTTATAGCAATAATAATGGCTTATTGGCAATATGATTCACTATTCTAGAAAAATTGGCCACCCCGTAACCTTGTAGCGGCTTGAAATTATATCAAAAATGGGGGTATCTTTTTTTCTGGTAATTTGTGCTTTTTCTGTAGCTCGTTTACCAAACCTAAGGACCTTTGAAGCAGCTGGAGCTTTCTTTTTTTTATTAAAGCGGCTGCTCAATTTATTAGATTTTTTTGAAGTATGTCTATTCTTTAAAGTTCCTTTACCACCACTCGTTAACACTCGATTAGTAGCATTGTTACCATAAGAAGAAAGATTACTATGTTGGAATTGAGCAACCTTTCCTTTGACAGAGGCTGGTAATTTCGTGGATGCCAGAAGCTGTGCCATGTGTGCAGGCATCGTTTTATTTAGCTCTCTTGCCATGGCATTTTCTTTATTGGAAAGTACAATTTTTTTCTGTGGAAGATTTTTATTTAGTTCATTAAGCTTTGTTCGAACAGCATTTTGATTGAGGGTATCCATCGCTGCTAAATCTCCTGCCGTTAATTGACCTTGAGTTAAGTGAGCGTATGGTTCTAGAATTTGAGCAGATATCGCTTTGGAGTTTGGAATAGAGTGAATCATTTCGGAGTATTTCTGATCATAGCACGTGTTAGTCGCTAGGCAACTACACTCGGGGTCATCTTTCATATTATCATCTAGACAGCTAATCCTGCTGGCCTCATCATTCAGATAATTTTGGTACTCTTGAGGAATACAATACTTGAGATAGTTCGGATCATTCTTACTTGTTTCTTCACCGCAGTAGCAACTTCGTTCTGAGACTGGATTACAGTCACCTGTTTTAGGCATTTGGTCTATTATCGCCTGTATTTGATCAGCACGAGCTTGTTCTTCTTTGGTGATATCCTTAAAGTAACTAAAGAGAAATCCAGATGCCGCAAGCCTTGGACCGACACTTTTCGCTGTTGTCATTAGGTCACCAGTGACACCTCCATAGGCTGCTAGTGCGACGTAACACCCCGCTGTAACACCCCATCCAACTTCTTGGACTTTACTTGTATCGGCTCGCGCTTCGTGTACTCTTTTTACTTTATAAAGTGTCTCTTTTTGTTGATTTTCTTCATTCATAGGAACAGACATAATATTTTCATGATTTGTACTTTGGGTTGCTAGGGCAATCATCTCTGTTCCCATTGCCCCATATGAACAGTAGTCAGTGCCTTCTGTATCTTCTTTTTTGACTGATTTTTTTGAGGTGGAAGCGGTATCTGTTTTACTGGCTCCTGCCTTTGGAGTGTCTGATGCTTTGGCACCATAATCGACCTTTCCACCGAGAGCTCCTTGGACAACGACCCCATACATTTTGGCAGCTATCTCTGCTAAATTATTTCTCTCTGTGCCAACTCCTTGGCACAGTCCTGGATCTTTGGCACATTCAGCTTCTATAAACTCTTGAGCTTTTCCAGTGTGGTAAAAATTATCAACTATATTTTTTTCTTCATCAGTGTATCCAACGCCACCAAGTCCATTTGAGCCATAGAAATAATTTACTTTCTTGTAGTCAACAACACTTTTGTCTAATGTTCCATCAGAATTAAGCTGTATAACCTGCTGAGCAAAAATAGAAAGTGGTAGCACTAGCAAAATAAATAAGAATGTAAGACTGCTAGAATATTTTTGCATATTTGTGCTCCTGCACTGAAATAAGATATTCTTCATTATAAGTGTTTATTTAAATAAAAGTTAGATTACAGAAAGTGCCGATATAAATAGACCTACTTTCGATGAGTTAGGTTGTTTGTTAAATGTGGGATGGTGACAATAAATCAAGGCGTTTGACAAGCCTAACTTTTTTGGTAGGATGCATACAAATGTTTCATGGGAGGATTATGTCAGATAGCATTACTCATTCTGTCGCACACTACTTGCTAACTATTCATCGATTAAAAGAGATGAAGGGCTATGCACGTGTTACGGATGTGGCCAGAGATTTAAATATAACTAAGGGTAGTGTTTCTACTGCAATGAGTTCTTTAAAGAAAAAAGAATTAATAAAAGAGGAAGAGGGGGCTAAGTTTATTCTCTTAACAGAAGAGGGGCATAAAAAAGTTCACCATATATTATCATGTCGAATTTTACTATTTTATTTTTTAAAAGATATTTTAGGAGTAAAAAAAAATGATGCTTATCGTGAATCATGTGAGATGGAACATCTGCTTAGTTATTCCACGCAAGAAAGACTATTTAATTTTATGAAGAGAATGTCTAGTGTCGATCAACTTGAAAAATTAGATAAAATGATTAGTAGGATCAATTTAAAACTAGAGCTAAGTAACTACAGATCATTTTCAGATTTTGTAAATGAACAGGAAGCCGTTTTACCATTTTAGCAGTAACAGGAAAAAATATGAAGCGTTATACATTAGATAAATTAGAAAAAAACACAGTAGCTAGTATTGTTGAGATCACTGATGGTGAGGAAAATGGTATTTTAATTAATCTTGGACTGTCGGCAGGAAGTGAAGTTGAGATGGTATGGCCATCAGTGCTAAAGCGTCCCATGGTAATTATGCATGGTGAAAAACAGTTGGCAGCAATTAGAACAGAAGTGGCACAACGTATACTTGTGGAGACAAAATAGTGAAAAAATTATTACTGGTAGGATGTCCAAATGCAGGTAAAAGTGCTGTCTTTAATCTTCTGACAGGTAAAAATCGAAAAGTTGCAAACTACTCAGGCGTAACAGTAGATTTTGCAACTGCAGGCTTTAGATCCAATGCTGTATTTGATAATAAACTTGAAATTGTTGATCTTCCTGGTATTTATTCCCTTTGTCCACATACAGAAGATGAGGCAGTAACAGTAGCAGCTCTCGCCGGTGAGTGCAAAGAGCTTGCTGATGCACAGGGTGTTGTGGTTGTTCTTGATTTTATGAGAATGGAAAGTAGTTTAAAACTTTTTTTAGCGATTAGGCATGTCTGGAAAGGTCCGGTAATTGCTATTGTTAATAAATGTGATACGACTAATCAAAAAGAGAGAATTTCTCGGAGTAACTTAGATATAAAATTAGAAGTACCTGTTATTTCCCTATCCGCACTGAGTGATTCACCACAAAGTATTGATGCCTTTATCAGGAAGGGAATAGAGAAAATTACGGAAATAAATACTAAACAACTTTTACTTTCACAAAGAGCCTATAATGACTTTACGAAATACTTTCCTACAGTTGAAAGTAACGAACGCATTATATTAGGCGATGAAAAACATGTTCATACTCTCATTGAACAGGACAGTATTAAAGCTACTGAATTCTCTCAGGGATTATCAAAGAATAAAAATTGTCCACGCTATAATCAAACACTTTCTGTGGATAGGGTATTACTACATCCAGTATGGGGAATTGTTATTTTTACATTAACTTTTTATCTTCTATTTTTAGCAATTTATTCATGGTCTGCTCCATTTATGGACTTTATTGATTTTGGTGTTGCCAGTGTCTCCGATACCATCTCCGCACTCTTGCCTTCTGGATTTATAAAGAGTTTTCTTGTTGATGGTATTATTGCAGGGATTGGAGCCTCATTAGTATTTTTACCTCAGATTTTTATTCTATTTTTTCTTATTTCTATTTTAAATCAATCTGGATATATTTCACGAGCTTCAATTTTGACTGATCGATTGATGGCAAGGTTTGGCCTGAACGGAAAAGCATTTTTACCTTTTTTATCTGCATTTGCATGTTCGGTTCCTGCAATCATGGCAACGAGAACGATTCAAGATCGTAAAGAGAGATTTGCAACAATAATGGTGCTGCCTTTTATAACCTGTAGTGCAAGGCTGCCAGTATATATATTATTGATTGGTACTTTTATTCCTCAAGGTAAAATATGGGGAGTTATAAATCGTCAGGCACTCTCATTTTTCTTTTTATATTTTTTGGGCACAATTGTCGCATTAGTTTTTGCAAAACTATTTAGGCTATCTTTTTTTAAAGGGAAATCATCATCTTTTATTATTGAACTTCCACACTATCAGCGCCCGAGAATGCGTCAGGCATTAAAAGAGGCACTGGCACAAGGAAAGATTTTCTTACGTAAGGTTGGAACAATTATTCTGTTTTTTTCCATGGTGATATGGGTATTGTCTACTTTTCCGCAGCTGTCAGTAGATCAGGGTGATGGCAAGTCGGAGGCACAGCAAAAAGCTTTAGCATTAGAAAAATCATACCTAGGTCAAACAGGTAAGTTTATTGAACCAATGATTTCTCCGTTAGGGTTTGATTGGAAAATGGGGATAGGAATAATTTCTGCATTTGCGGCACGAGAGCTATTTGTCTCAACTCTAGGAACAATTTATGCACTTGGGGATGTTGATGAAAATAGTGTTGGTCTGCGCGAAAGAATTTTGAAAGAGGTGAACCCCGTAACCGGAAAGCCTATCTACAACCTCGCAGTTGCATGGTCATTAATAATCTTTTTTGCTTTTGCGTGTCAGTGCATGAGTACGTTAGCAATTGTTAAACGAGAGACCGAAGGGTGGAAATATGCTATATATATGTTCGGTTACATGTTGATTTTTGCTTATGTCACAGCGTGGGGCACTTATCGTTTTCTGGTATAAAGTGATGCCTGTGTGGTAGATATTGGAGAAGATGGCTCTCTGAAAAGCATGAAGTTTAATATTGCTTTCCAAGAGTAGTCAGATTTTTTTGGCCACCAGTATCGTCTGAATGGTAGTGGCTGATAATTAAAGTTATTAGATAATTTTTTATGCCATTTGTTAGTATGATTTAGGTCTAAAAAAATATAATCTAATTTATAAAATTGTGTATGTTGGTTAGCAGTAAATGTATAATTAGGGTACTGCTCTAAAAAGGTATGTACCGGCCAAATAAGATCTCCTTTTACAAGTATTTTACTCTGTAGAGGAAGTTTTTTAAGCTCCTTTTCTAGCTCTATCGATGTACTCACTTGATGGATCATCTCTTTTTCAGAGTAGTTCCAGTTTGTATAATAGTTTATATATAATGATGAGGAGATAATTAAACTTAGAAGTAGAGTTGTTGTGAATATGTTTATTTTGGTATTTTTCCAATAGTAAAATAGAAATAATAAGCCTGTAACGTAGGGATACAGCGCTAGCCATGGTACTTTTTCACCAACATAACTATAAGTAAAAAGTGATGAGAGAAATAACGCAGATATTATGTACAGTTTTGGCCGTTTGTTAAATAGAAAAAGTAGAGGCAGGGTTACGGAGCTCAGTAAAAATATAAAAAAGAGTAGGCGGTCTATTGGTATTATAATGAAAGAAAGTTTTGGTAATTCTAAAAGATAGAGAGTCGTGATTGTTACTGCTGATAGCAGTGACACTAGTTTGATTCTATTCGTTTGCTGTAATATGAGATGGATGAATGTAATAGGGATCGCAAGTGTTACTAGCGGAGAATAAAATAGTAAATTTAAACTCTGAAAGGAAAATGGACCAGCGATTCGAGAATTAGAATGCTGATTAAACCAATATACTAAAGATTTTCTGTAGAGGCCATCAAGCACTCCTTCTGGATGTTGAAAAAATGCAGAATAGAAGAGAATATATATGAAAATGGCAAGGGTAATAGATAAAATGAGTTCTTTTTTTAAGAGTGTTACTTTGTGTGGGCGTGTATATAAAAAATATGGAATTGATATAATAAATGCCTGAGCAAGTGTAATATAGGCATTTTCCTTTAGACAAAAGAGTAGTGACACTAGAGGTGGTAGCAATAAATATTTATACTTCGGGTTTAAGTAGAAGATTGTAAAGATAGCTAAAAGCTGAACAAATATAATTATTATATCTGTCCGTAGAAATCGACTCCAGTAAATTAAATGAGGAGATAGCGCAGCTAGAGTTAAAAATATTAAAGTGATAGGTTTAGAAGACTTTTTAAAAAAAACAAGTAGTACAATAAGAGTTAGTATACCAAACAATAGGGAGGGAAGACGCCATACCAGTTTGTTGTTGCCTCCCACTGCTATAAATAGAGATGTAATATCGTACAATAGTGGACCATGTAGCATGGGGTTGTACTTGTAGTGCCTTTGGGTAAAGTTATCAGTTTGAATGAATGAGTAGTGAGCATGTAGAGATTCATCGTGGTGAAGAGGTCGTTGCTTAATATTATAAGAGCGTAAGAAGATAGCTAAAATAATAATTACAAAAATAGCTATTTGGTACTTGAGAGTTTTTAATTTTTGAATCACTATAATATAATACTTAAGAGATAATATTTTACTAGGATTAAATATGAATTTTTTATTAAGACCCTTTTATGAGATAAAAGATGCTTGGAAGATTTGCTCACCAGATTTTCAACGTAGTTTTTACTATATCATGGCAACATTCTTTACTGTGTTGGCAACCTACCCAATGGTTCGGACAACATCAATTTCTATCTATATGAATTATTTTGGAGGTAAGTCTACACCGCTAGTTTGGTTTTACTCTATTGTGGTATTAAGCATTACGATCTTTATCTATAATAAGCTTTATCAGCGATTTAGAGTCCAGACTCTATTTTTTTTTACTTCTATTTTCTCTGTTTTTATTTTTACGACAGGTACATTGCTGGTTCCTTCTTTTCATTGGATGGCATTTATTCTATTTATTTGGAAAGAAGTGTATATCGTACTGCTAATTCATTTAGTTTTAGGCTACCTTAACGAAAGTATCAAAATTGACTTTGCGAAGCTCTTTTATGGTTTAGTGGGGGCCGTGGGGAGTATTGGGGGGATATTAGGAGGTTCGCTAGTACATTTCTTAACTTATTCTTATTCGACAGAGCATATTTTGTTGTTCAGTGCGATTCCATTGGCGATCGGTGCAGTTCTCTTTTTACAGGTAGAGTTTTCTAAGCCTTCTGAGGAGCATGAAAGTGTAGAATTAAAAGTATCTCCTTTTGCATCAATTGAGAGCGTTAAAAAATACGTTTTTTACTTTATATTGCTATTAGCATTGACTCAGATCGTTATTAGTCTGGCTAACTTCAAATTCAATCTTTTGTTTGATCAACTCGTTCCAGATAAAGAAGAGAAAACAAGATTTTTAAGTACACTTTATTCTATGGTTAATATGTTTTCACTCTTGGTACAAATACTTATAATACCGTATGTTTTTCGTTTCTTATCTATAAAGCGAATTCACTTATTAATACCAATTTTCTATTGCATCATAATTATTGTTGGATTTTTTACTTTTGGAACTCTATTTTCAGTTGCAGCTGTTTTTATGAGCTTAAAGGGTAGTGATTACTCAATTTTTAATGCAGCAAAAGAATTGCTCTATTTCCCACTTGAGAAATTACAGAAAACGGGTACTAAATATATTGTGGATATGGTAGCTTACAGGGGAGCCAAAGGTCTTATATCATTTGTATTGATCTTTTTTCAATCTGAAATGTTTATTACTATAAGCCTGTTTGTATCCCTTTTTTGTTGGATATTACTATTAATTCCTCTTTTAAATGAGAGACAGAAAATTTTAAATAAAAAGGAAGTTAACAATGTTACATGAAGATTTTTTTAATGAGTTCGATACTCCTTTCAATACCTACCCATTTTCTCAAATAAAAGAGAATGATTATTTACCCCTATTAAAACTAGCAATTAGTAGATCTACTAAAAAACTTGATATCATTATTGAAGATACGGAATCACCTACATTTGAAAATCTGATCGAGAAATTAGAATTTTATGATGATGATATTAATAAGGTGTCGTCTCTCTTTTTTAACTTACTACACGCAGAGAGAACAGATGGGTTGCAAAAGATTGCTAATGAAATAAGTCCGCTTATAACATCATTTTATAATGACGTGACGATGAACCCGAAGCTTTTTACTAAGATAAAGCTAGTTTTTGAGACTAGGGATGCGAATATTTTCGAGCGAGAGAAGCGAATTGTAATTGAAAAATTTTACAAAAATTTTGTTAGAAATGGTGCCTTATTATCAGATAATGAAAAGGATATCTTACGCAGCATAGATGAAAAATTGGCGAAGCTAAGCTTGAGCTTTTCTGAAAATCTTTTAAAAGATAAAAATAGCTTTTATTTATTGGTAGATACCATTGAAGAGCTAGAAGGTTTAGAAAAGAGCTTTATTGATACCTTGTCTGATAAGGCGAATGAGAAAGGTCATGAAGGTAAATTTTGTATAACTCTCGATGGTCCAACGTACCTGCCATTTATGAAAGGAGTACATAATAGAACCCTGCGACAGAAAGCTTATATTGGTCAGTCAACAGTCGCTTTTAATGATAATGATGCAAATAATAGTGAAAATATAAAACTTATGACTAAGTTACGTCACAAGCGTGCAAAGCTACTTGGCTATGAAAACCATGCAGCATATGTTCTTGAAGAGCGAATGGCTGAGACACCTAAAAAGGTTAGAGAATTTTTAACTGACCTACTCATAAAGGCTAAACCGCATGCAGAAAAAGAGGTTGATGAGTTAGCATCTTTTGCTTCGTCTTTAGATAATATTGATGAACTATACCCATGGGACTTTTCCTATTATGCTGAAAAACTTAAAAAGAAAAAATTCGATTTAGATGATGAAGTTCTTAAGCCATATTTTAGTTTAGATTATGCTATGACAGGAATCTTTACTGTTGCAGAGAAATTATACAATCTAACTTTTAAAGAGAATAGTGATATAGAAACATATCATAGTGAAGTTAAGGTCTTCGAAGTATTAGAAGGACAGCGCTTTATCGGATTACTATATACTGACTTACATCCACGTTCAGGTAAAATGCCTGGGGCGTGGGCCACATCATTTGTAGATCAATTCTGGAAAGATGGTGTAGAGCAGCGACCACATGGATCAATTGTGTGTAATTTTTCAAGACCAACTACTGACAAACCATCTCTACTAACATTTGGGGAGCTGACTACACTATTTCACGAATTTGGTCATGCTTTACATGGATTACTTTCTGAATGTAAATTACCTTCTGTTGCTGGTACCAACGTTTTTTGGGATTTTGTAGAACTACCATCTCAATTAATGGAAAATTGGTGTTTTGAGAAAGAGTGCCTAGATCTATTTGCAAAGCATTATAAAACAGGAGAGGAGCTTCCTTTTGAATACGTTGAAAAAATTAAAGCGAGTGCAAATTTTCTCGAAGGTTATTCAACAATGCGTCAGCTTAGTCTCGCATTTTTAGATTTAGCTTGGCATTCTATGGATACCAGTAGTGTTTCAGATCTTGAAGAGTTTGAAAAAAAAGCTATAGAGCAGACAGCACTTTTACCTCGCATACCTAAAACCTGCATGAGTAGCTCTTTTGGCCATATATTTTCAGGAGGGTACTCTGCAGGATATTATAGCTATAAATGGGCAGAGGTCTTAGACGCAGAAGCGTTTGAGAGGTTTAAAGAACATGGTATTTTTAATAAAGAGATTGCGACTAAGTTTAGACGAGAGTTATTAAGTAAGGGGGGAAGTGACCATCCAATGAATCTTTTTAAAAAATTCAATGGTAAAGAGCCTTCTGTTGATGCTTTACTAAAACGTGGTGGACTGCTTTAGATTTACTTAAATCCAGGTCTTTCTTGGCACTGCTTTAGAAAAGATTCTGGATCTTGGCTATTATATAAGACAATGTTTTTTAGGTGCTGATATGTTTCAATATCCATCTCTTGAAAGCTAACGGCAAAACCATCTTCTGTTTCTCGCATTATTGTTGCTTTTAGCCTTAATACTAAATTTGCAACTTGGCTATTTAGGGTAATTGTTAAATCACATACTGTATTAAGGGGTAGTCTCTTTTTGGTTATTATAAAGATGCCATTTAAGCTGATATCAGTGGTGTGTGTTGAACTAATCGTTGATTGTCCGTCTGTAATGGTGACGACTGTATCATATTTTGCTCTAATGCGACCTCGTTGCTCACCTTGCATAATATCCTCTTTTAACTGTTGGTTACGAAACTTTTTCTATCTTAGCATGACCTAGGTTTTTAGCAAGTTTTGGCGTTGTGAGTATCTTCCCATTTTTTTAGCTGCCAAGTACTCTCTGTCGTGGCAATTTCTTTATTATTGGTGTCAAATATTTTAGTTTGAAGACGTACAAGGATGACACGGTTAACAGATATTTCTTTTTGTAGCTGACATAAATTGTCTGGTATATTTGTTACGGAGTGTAAGCTTGTCTTCCCTTGGTAATGGTACTCTGTTTCAAGATTTTTCAATATCATGCGATACTCCTTAAGTGGGAAGTATTGCAGTAATAATATGCCAGCACTAAATTCTCCTAACGTTGCGATCGCACATGCATGCATTGTACTAATGTGATTTTTATTTTTAGTGATAAATGGAAGTAAGGCTTGGACTTCTGTTTGCTCTATATTTTTTATCTTTATTCGATGTCCCTGGTTGAATGGGACAATCATGGGTAAGAGACGGTTGATGATAAGGAGTAGCTTAGGTGAAGGAGCTTGTATTAAATTGCTAAACCTAGATAAAGTTAGTTGCTTTAGCTTATGCATTAGTTAACTTGTTTTGCCACTGTTTTAGTGCAATATCAAAATCTCGTTCAAATTCCTCTAGCATCTCTTGTACTGATGATGTTTTTTGAATAAATTCGAGAGAGGGACCAGCGCACCATACTGTCTTGTGTGATGTACCCATTGCTGCAGTCTCTAGTAGCTTAGTTCCTTTGTAATAGGTTAGCATCTTGGCATATTTTTTTAATTGTTTGTTTTGGTTGACAAATTTTTCAATAAAATTTTGATCGAGTCCAATTTTTTTCACATATGGAGTTTTAATTATAGTACAAGGAGTTCCTGATAATTTTGATGTCAAACCAATATCAGCGGCTCGATAGTCCACGATTGCTTGCTTATATTCCTTATTAACAGGACTTTCGTCAGCAGCAATAAAAGGAGTTCCCATTGATACCCCTTCAGCTCCTAAAGTTAGCATTGATAGTAGAGCTTCTCCACTGGCAATTCCTCCAGCAGATATAACTGGTATTGAGCATGATTTTTTTAATAGAGGGATTAGAATTGATGCTGGGATTGGCCCTGCATGTCCACCTGCTCCTGAATTAACTCCAATAATTGCATCTGCGCCTAATGTTTCTACTTTTTTTGCAAAGATATCGTCAACTACATCACAAAATACAAGAATATTTTTAGAGTGGGCTTTAGTGATAATTTCTTTTGGATTACCTAGAGATGTAATAATAAACTTAGGATTATGCGCCATTAGTATTTCAAGCTGTGAGTTTAATTTGATATTAGACTTATTGGCTATTAAATTAATTCCATACTGTCCGCTAGTCTCCTTGTCGAGCAAGGTTAAGGCGGCATCAAACTCCTCTGGAGTCCTATAATTTAAAGCAGGAAGGCAGCCGATAATACCGTTATTTGCAGCAGCTATTAACATCTCTGTATTTGATACTAGAAACATAGGTGCCATAATTATTGGAAGTTTGATATCTAATGTTGTGGTAAGCCAAGTTTTCATAGGAACCTCCTTAAATTATTGTAGCAGCATGCACTCGATTCAATTATACTATCATAAGTCGACAGATGTCATTATTACAAAAGGAATGAGATGAGCTCTCAGTATGAAATATTAGATTGGAATGAATTTGAAGCAGGAATTGAGATTGAAAAGAAAGGTCTGCTGGCTTCTGAGGTTGTGGGAAAAGAGGAAGATTTTCACTGTGCAGAAGTAAACAAAGAGTTGGTCATGTTTCTAAAGGATATCACCACTGTTTTAACCAACTGCTTTGCTAAATATCCCGCATTTCAACAATTTTTCGATAAAGAGTTTATTGATTTTACTACATTTTACAAATTTGACTCTCTTATGGAGATTGTTCTTTTTGGAGATTTTCTTTTTATGGATAAAGAAATTTTTCCTCTATTAGACAATAAGGGAGAATTTAATCAGGGATATTTAAAAGATTACCGTTCATTTTTTAGCGAGTGGGTGGAACTGAAAGAGCAAGAGCACTTTAACGCAAAAGAATATATTAAAAGTTCTCTTAGCTTAACCTCCCAAATTCAAGATCTTTCTTGCCACTGTCAAGAATGTTTAGCCGAGTATCGTACAGATATTCGAAATGTTGCCTATGAAGAAGGATTAAAAATTATAGATAATGCTGTGGAATTAATGAGGAGTAGTCTTGATAAGGGAATTCCTGTGTGTTCCGATATCTTTTATGAATTGAAACAGGAAATTAGAACTCACCTAAAAAACCTACGTCAGAAATTAAAAAGAGCATCGATTAATAAACTAGAACTTGAAATGAAAGATACAATGAGTGAGTCTTTTAATAGCCCATCTATAATTGCTAAAGAGTATTCTCAGGGTCTAATTAGTGAATTTAAACAGTTGTTACAAAATGAAAATGTCAGGCGAGATCTTATTTCAGATGTTCAGTATGAACGATTCTTTGTGCAGCTTAAATCAAGTCTTTGGAAAAATTGGAACTATTTAGAGAGAGAGTTTAGAAAATTATTAAAATCAGTGCTTTTAATTAAACGCCAAGACATATCGTCTAAAATTCTTATTGATTACCTTGGAGAGTTTTGGGTTCACTCAAATGCAAGACAGATTAAGCGCAAAGTAATTTATCATGCAGGTCCAACTAACTCAGGAAAAACATACCATGCAGTAGAGGCTCTTAGTAAAGTTAAAAAAGGATGCTATCTTGCTCCTCTACGTCTACTAGCAGGAGAACTTTTTGATACTCTAAATCAAAAGGGAGTTCCAACCACTTTATTAACTGGTGAAGAGGTGGTTGAAGTTCCGGATGCAACTCATTACTCCTCAACTATTGAGATGGCACGTTTTGATGAACCTTTTGATTGTTGTGTTATTGATGAGGTACAGATGCTTTCTGACTCTCAGCGAGGATGGGCATGGACACGTGCTTTTATTAATATTTTTTCCCCTGAAGTTCATATTTGTGGTGATGAATCAGTACTAGATCTCGTAAAAAAAATAGTAGCTCTGACTGGTGATGAGTTAGAAGTTCGTTACTACGAAAGAATGACTTCATTAGAGGTAGAACAGCAAAAAATAAAACTTGGAGAGCTGGATAAAGGTGATGCAGTAATTGTTTTTTCAAGAAGGAATGCTCTGAAATATAAAAAAGATATTGAGCATCTAGGTTTAAAAGTTTCTATTATTTACGGACGACTTAGTCCGGAAGTAAGAAGAGAGCAGGCTAGAAAATTTGATAAAGAAGAGACAGATGTAATTGTAAGTACCGATGCAATATCAATGGGAATGAACTTACCGATTCGCAGAATTGTATTTTCAACCTTAACTAAGTTTTTTAATGCGAAAGAACATAAAATTACTAATAGTGAGATTAAGCAAATTGCTGGCAGGGCCGGTAGATACGGACGATTTCCTACTGGCTATGTTAATTGTTTGAGTCGGGTAGAAAATGGTATAGAAGACGTTAATCTTGCATTAAAATCAGATTTAAAGCAAAAAGATGTTGCGATGGTTGGGCCCGATTTAGAGATTTTCAGACAGGTAAATGATGCCTTAACTAATCAGGGACTTCCTAATTTGTCTCTTCCTGAATTTTTACGACTTTTTAATACTATGGACTTCGAAAGTCCATTTTGCTGCGTAGATCTAACTGATATGATTGAAATTGCTGAGATGGTAGAAGAAGCAGATAGTAAAAATATCATGAATGATTCAGAGATTTTTGGTTTTGCTTGTGCGCCAGTAAACCTCGGACTAATGGACCATGTACAATATTTTATTACACTGCTTCGCAGTTTTGCATATGAGAGAAATTCAACAAACGAGTTAATTGATGCTAGTTCTGATGATATTGATTATTTAGAAACTGCAATAAAGTGTGTTGAATTGTACCAATGGTTGTCACGGCATTTTAATAATAAAAATTTTATATATGATGAAGTGAAGCTTGCAGATAATAAATCACTGGCTATTGAGAAATTAAATGAGCTATTGTCTAAAAAAATAATTGTAACGTGCTCAAGTTGTGGGAAAAAATTAGATGATGGACATAAGTTTAATATTTGTGAAGTATGTTTTAAGGATAGGAGATTTTCATATAAGAAGAAACCTGCTTATGGTACAGGAGCAGGAGGACATAAGAAAAAAAGTAGTAAAAATTCTGCAAGCAAGAAGTCTCCGGGGAAAAAATACCTAGGAAAAAAGAAAAAGAGTTTTAAGCGTCGCCAGGGAACGTGATATGAACGCGCACAGTTGGGCTGAATCTATTTTATTTGGAGAGCACATCGATGATAAAATTTTTTGCCCAAATAAAATTATTTTTGAAAAGCCGACAACAGAATTGTCTCTACCTAAAAATCCTGCTCGTGACCAGAATATTAATATATCAACTAAGAAGATTAAATTTCCTAAGAGTAGCTCTTTTCATGAATTAGAAAAAAAGAAGATAGCACTACATGCTTTTGCTAACCATGAGTTAATGGCGATAGAGATATTTGCAGCATTTTTTTTACTTTTCCCAGTACATGAAGAACATTTCAAACCTTTCCAAAGTCAGCTCGTTCAGACACTAAAAGAGGAACAGAAACACTTTCTTTTATATAAACATCGACTAGAGGAACTTGGTAGTCACTTTGGTGATTTTCCCCGTAATGATTTCTTTTGGCGACTAGTCTTAAATATAAAAACACCAAGAGAGTTTTTTTCAGTAGTCTCTTTAAGTCTTGAAGCTGCAAACTTAGATTTTGCAAAATATTATGCCTCTGTTTTTCGTGATGTCGAAGATGATAAGTCTGCTGCTATAATGGATGTTATCTATAATGATGAGATAAAGCATGTTGCTTTGGGACGTCACTACCTAGAAAAACAGATTAATGACGATGTACATTTGTGGGACTTTTATTGTGCTGAATTGCCAGCCTCCTTTAGCCCTGCGAGGGCAAAAGGAATCGTTTTTGATAGAGATGGAAGGCTAAAAGCAGGGCTAGATGACAAGTTTATATCAGCGAGTGAGCATTATCGTGATAAGTTTTCAGTGGTAAATAGGAAGCAATGGAAATAGAGAAATGGTATCGTGCAAACTTTGATTATGAATATGATCTATATGATATCCCCATAAGTTTTAAACAAAGGTTAAAAATTTGCCGAGAATTTGAATATCTTTATTTTTATACCCCCTTGGATGGAGGGCTGATATTACACGGAAATCTAAGTAAAAATTTTCTACAAACTTGTCCTTATCTCCATCCAGTAAGGCAGTATCAGCAAAATAAGCATAAAAAGTATGAAAATTTATGGGGTAGTTTAACTGATGTAGAAGTAGAACGACATATTAATTCAAAACTTTTTTCTTTAGAGTTGGAAAACAAACTAGCTTTGAATAAATGTAATAAGCAGCTTATAACAAATGAAAATGAATTAAATTCTTACTGTCAAAATAACATTTTAGCTGAAAAAATACTTCAATCTCCATATCTTTTTTCGGGACTTCAACAAAAGCAGTTTGTTGAAGCAGTTCCTATTCAAATTGATTATCCTGTTATTGCTTCATGTCGTCTGAATAGAATTTTTGATATAGGTACAGTTGTTCAAGATGGTAAGAGACAATATTCTTATCTAAATTTAAATAATAAGCTAGGAAAGTATCGTGGAACTATTTTTTTTAAATCAGACAATTTGTTTAAGGAATTTGTTTGTAGTTATTATAGGCTAAAAGTAGGTGATATTGATCATATATTTAGTGACTTAGCTGACTCGATAGAAAAACTAATAAATATTGTTGATGTTCACTCATTTCAGGTTGATTCTTTTACCTTTGATAATGGTACATGTTTGGATCTATACCCATTGGTTGAAATTAACTATCGTACAACTTTAGGGTCCCTAGCCTTTATGATTAGTAGAGATTTTAATAGTAAGTATATTGCTATGCGAATCATACCGGCTAAGAAAGGTAGAACCGCTACGTATAATAGACTTTCGCCTGATGGAAATCTATTTGATCTGTTTTTAGAGGGATTTGACTCCACCTCTGAGTTATTTCACTATTTAGATTATTTTAATAAGTATGATCCTATTTGAGAAAAGCATAGTCCTGCTTAATAAGATTGAGGGCTTTATTTAAAGTTGTTGAATAATAGATCAATCCTTCCTTATGTCCACCTAGTACAAAGCTTCCTGTAGAACTATTGTTAAAAGTTCGTTGCATCTCAAGTGCCATTTCATACGTACCATATGTTACATTTGGAGATGTTATTATTTTACTTTTAGTTTGCATTTCGTGATTCCACATTTTAAGTGAGTGGATATGAATAACTGCTGTAATCTTAGGATCTAAAGTGTAAATTGCATAGTGAGTGAGTGCTTCACTAGAGGCTGGCAATACTCCATCTGTCCATAGCTTCATGCTCTTAAGATTTACTTTTTTTACATAGCAATATTTATTTTCAGATAATAGTTCTAGGTGTCCCGTTTGTGATGCTGTAATCATAAAACGATTATTAATAATTCGGCATGAAATATTACCAAAACAAACACCAGTAGAATCAGATCCAATTAACTCCATTTTAAAAAGTGCATGGCGAACTCTATTAAGTTCATTAATCTGAGTGGAATATAGGTAAAAGTCATCTTTTTGTTCTAAGATTTGCTGATATTTAATAATTCCATCTTGAGTTGTCATAAAAAAGCCCATTTTTCTTTTTATATCGTATTATATACTGGAAAACTAAATTGTATTTAGTATACTTAACTATAAAATAGTAATTAAGGATTTATAAGTACAATGGGTTTTATAGATACATTAAAAAATAAAGTAGCTCAACTAAGGTCATCTGACGATGATTATGAAGATGACGATGAGTATGATGAAGAGCTTGAAGAAGATGAAGCGTCTTTTGAAGAGGATACTCAGGTAAGTGGTATTACTGGGTTTGTTGCAAAACTTAAAAACTCTTTTTTAAATAGAAATAGTGAAGAGGAAGAGGAAGAAGAAGAAGAAGAAGAAGAAGAAGAAGAA
>DAOWEO010000172.1 GCA_030638415.1 Bdellovibrionales bacterium
ATCTCATATTGTCCCCAATTATAAACAAAAACAGATGAATTTTTACCCAATTCATTCATATTTGTAAAGAGCCTATATTTACTTACTACATAATAATGTAAAAATAAGCACTTAAGCTATTAATTCCAGTATTTTGGCTTATCTTCTTCCTCATCAACTAGAGAAAGATGATTATTTTTCTTTTTAATATTAAAAGAAGATACCTTACGAGGAGTGAATTTCCATAAGTTATTTTGCTCTTTTATATAATACAGTAAAAATAGAGACGAGACTCCTAGTGCTATAAGATGAGAGAGTGAGGCCGCCTTATTTGGCCCCACACTACTAAAGTATAGCTCCATAACAATTAAAATCAGAACAAAGTACTTAGCCTTAATAGGAAAAATTAACATAAATGCAAATTCCCTTTCAGGATAGATAAAAGCATACGCAAGAAGCAGTGTACTCGCTAGGCCAGAAATACCTAGCAGTGGCATTCCCGCTATAAGTGTTCCTTGGTAAAAAAGTATATTAAATAAAAGATAAAATATTCCACTAGACATTATTGAGACTGCCATAAAAAGAAGATAATTTTTTCTCCCCCAGCGATATTCTAAATCATAACCCAAAAACCAAATCAATAAGCCATTAAATAGCAGCTCAAAAATACCTCTTGAAACAAATGGGTAAGTTATAAACTGATAAACAAATCCCTTAGATACCATTGGCAAACTAAGCCCTAGGTACATAGACAGTGGTATCTCCAGCACGTGAATACAAAAAGAGTATAAAATAAAACTAACTGCTAAAATAGCTAGAATAATTTTATTGGTATCAGTCAGTGGAGGTGCAGTAAAACCTTGATTCATCTAAGATTCCTTTCTTTAATATCAAAGATCTTATTATACACAGTTTTATCTATTTTTTTAAGCAGAACTAAATTCCCATTAGAAGTTCACTCACTTCATCAGGGCTTTTTGCATTAGTACAATCAGGATTAGCCGGATCAAACAGCGGAGGTGCCGATGATGAAAGAGGAACACATCTTCCATCAATACAAGATGGAAATGTTGGAACATTATAACATCTTAAAGTACAGGTAGGAGCGCCACTAGGCATTGTTCCTGTTGTAACAATATAGCACTGGGTTAGGTTTTGCTTTTGACACCACTCTTTAGCCACACATGCTTGACCTGGAGCCTTTCCACAGTAAACAGGAGGATCTTGAGTTGGATAGTGAACAGCACATGTCCCTTGTGCGGTATTACAGCACAAACTTTGGCACTGATAATCAGAGGCACATGATTGACCAATTCCTAGATCTCCATGTCCGGTAGAATCATCTAAACAGGCACTAATTAAGTCCTTAGACCAACAGCGATCATTATAACAACACTCCTGTGCTCCACATGCATTGTTGCTATCACATGTTTTCATCGCAGAATATAGAAACTCTCTACCCTCTGTATCAGTCATGCTATCGCGAATAATCTGTAATTTAATATCTTTACTAGATATTCGAGTCTCTTCAACACCTGTAGTAGGATCTTTAGCCACAATTTCTACTCTTGCAGTTAAGTTACATGATGAAATTCCTTCATTCGTTGTAGGGTCGTAATTACTCATACGAATATTACAACCATCCATCCAGTTAGTAGGTCCAGATGAAAATAGCTGAGTTAACGAACGGTCAGCAAAAGGATCTTCACTACCTAGATATTGAATTCCACTTTGTAGCTCCATTTTTCCTGCACGAGGAAAAAGGTAAGAACTGTATCCAAAGTTTGGATCAGCCACTGTAGAGAAAGAGTTTCCAAAAACTCCCGTTGGCCCAAAGATAGCATCTCCGCCTACCTGCCAATTTATCAGATTGATCGATTGATATGGGCCATTGTAATTATACGTCAATGCTCCATTTGTTTGTATAGGAGTGTTAATGTGAATTTTGCCATCAGATGACATAATATTAGTATTAAACATTGTATTAATTCCACTCAAATCAATACCTGTAGGATCAAGTGAGTCTGGAAGACATTTTTTTAAAGCGTCATCAAACGGCTCACTTGTAAATTTACCATCTGAATAAAGGGCTACTTGCTGTGTTGTTGGTGCCAACCAATAGGTTTGTGGATCACCGCTAGGTAGTAAAGGTAAAGGAAAACCAAGATGATGAGGATCCTCATTCGTTAACAGTGCCCTATCCAATACTTTTGCATATGCAAACTTACATGTTTGATCAGCGGCAGTACAACTTGTCCCCCCACTGAAACTACTATCATCAACTAAGTTCAGTCCTCGGCAATATAAATTTACATCACGCGGGTCCGAGGTAGGCTCAGCATCACCAGTATAATCTGTATAGTCATATAAATCATATGGAAGCCGCAAGCCCGAAAATGGACGATTCTCCATATGCAAAATTAGTACTTCAATATTTGTCGCAGGAGTAATCCCCTCTATAGCCTGACCAATAACAGCCGGCACAGTGATCGTTTCATATTCACGGCCAAAGTGAAACTTCACATAAATCCATTTATCCTTGAGGCTAGATATATTGATTCCTGCAATATATAAGGCTCCACTAAAGTTTTTAGGTATTGTAATTTTAGGCTTAAATGTTTCAGTAAAGGGATCTACAAAGTGTCGTAACTCAACCCTCGTAACAACTTCTGCATCCTCTACAGCATCATTAATAGGGTCATCTTGTACAATAGAGCCCGTTCCACCGGTGCCTCCACCTGGATCACCCGATACAGAGTCATCATCAACAGAAGCAACTCTTCTAGATGTAGCAGTCGGCATGCAACTCTGTAGTAACAGAATTAATCCTAAAGAAAATATCAAACTATATCTTAACATGTATAAGTCCTCAAAACTTGTATCGGTTTTCTCTATTAATATTTTAACCTGCTTTTAATATAGGCAAAAAGTTTCTCTCTACTTTTCACAGCCTCATCATATTTTCAAGATGTTATGCGATTAAATGTTCTAATGGTGGTAGAAAAGGATATGTTTATAAGGATGGGGGGAGACCATTATTTATGGCAATTACAAAAAACGGATAAAATTACCCTTACGAAACATTTTTTCAGCTTCCTGTAAAATATAATGATGAGTAATTCATTTGAGTCAATACATAATAACAATCTACTTTTGAAACTGAACCCAGTCTCTTTACGCTCCCTAATCTCACTAAAAGTACTGCCTTGTAATCTTTATGCTCAAGAGAGCTATAAGTTTATTATAATTTCACGAGCAGGAGATTCTTTTAGCCGTGACCACGCCAAGCAGTTTTTTTTAAAAGGATATAGATATTTTTTTATCCATGAAGATGAGCAACCTAAGTACATAGAGGCACATCGCAACGAACTACTTAAAACAACTCGCTCACTATCGGTTGGAGACTCTGCTACTAAGCTGCAATACAAAATAGAACTGCTTAATAAAGGGCTTCGTCTACTATATGTTAACCCCATTGATGATGAACTGCTACAACAACAGCAACGCAGTGTAAGCAACCTTTCACAATTTTTGCTGAACGAAAAAGGTACAATAAAAAAACTATATAACTCACAAAAAATGACCCCTGAGCAGTTTCTTTATCAACAACCAATCAATTCATCGATCTTACTATTAGGTATGCTAAAGTTTATAAAAGTCTTTAACAGCAATGACATTCACAATCTATTCATGACTAGTTACTTAAAAGATATTGGAATGTCACTGATTCCCCATCAGTTAGAAGACAAAGAATACTTGACCGATAGCGAAAGGATTATTTTAAACAAGCATGCTGCCCACTCATCTGAAATATTATCGGGCAGAATTAATCTAGACAACAACTACCTACGTATAATTGAAAACCACCACGCGATTACGCAAAACCAAGATGACCCCCAGATTAGTGTCGGGATCGAATCTGTACTCATAAATGTAATTGATATTTTTGTTGCCATGACTTCCCCACGACCCTATCGTCAGGCAGAAACACCATATGTTGCTCTCGAAAAGATCAAATCACTTATGGTGCCCCAATACTCTCTGGAGTTTAAGTACCTCGTACATTTTCTAAACAAAATGCTCAAATAATACTTTTTACAATTTTAACTCGATGTGACTACTCAAAATAAAAAACATTTTATTTTTTCTCTTTTCAAATCATTGAATTTAATGAAAAATATTAATATAGAATATGTAGCGCCTGAATCTAGGGAGGGATAATGGCACAAGAAATCAGCCCAGTCACCGGAATTATTGAAGAAGACAGAGTTTTTTTAGACTTTGGCGAACACGAAGGAAAATCTCTTCTCGAGATTGCCGACACGGAACCCAATTACTATGAGTACCTCATTGATAAAAAAAATGATGGAAAGTGTGCTATCAGACGTAGTAAAGATAAAATCTTTCGACTACACGTTTCAAAGACAATTATGTAGCATTTTGGACCCAATTACTTTTACTTGAAAGGAGCAAAGTGACACTAGTGTCGCTATGCTCCTTTTCTTTTTTCACTCTAATGCTCTAAATTAACGACTCCGCCTATATACCTTTATTTACATTCAATTTAATGTTTTGGCACGCTTCCTGCACATTGGGTTGTATCGAGAGAAAATGATTTCTAGATTAAAACCCTTTAGGAGAGAACAAAATGAAATTACTACAATCAGCCCTACTTGTGCTAATACTTTCAACTCAGTTCGTTGCGTGTAATGGTGGCGGAACTTATGTCAGCGACCCATATTATGGTTGGTATGATCAATATGGATACGAGTGTGGAAACTTAAGGCCAGGATGTAACTACTGGTTTGATACTGGTGATTGGGCAGATAAAATACATGCTGACGAAGACCCATATTACACATCCACTTATGCCGGAGATTTTGATTATTACTCTAGCTTCTATTACGCAGGAATGTACTTTAATGATGTTTGGGTAAGCCGTACTGGAATCGTCTATGATAGCTGGTCTGGAGAATCTCTAAACAAAGCAAGTGACTTTGCTACTGGTCGTGACGTGGTGACAAATGTTGCTGTTGCAGAAGAGAAAGCACTTCAATCTGCAGGTTCATACTATGCTAGTAAATTTGGTCTTGCTGATGACCAAGGACTTAAAATTGCACGTACACTTAACGACTTTGCGACCCTACAGAGTCGCTCAGAACAAGATGTTGCAGATTTCACACAGAGACTTTATGGTGTGAACTTCAGTACTCTAAAGCCTGCTCTTGATGCTGCTGCAGTAGGTAATGCAACTCCGCTTGAAGGGGTAATTAACCAAGCTGCTCAAAATTTTGGAACATCTCCAGAGTCAATGAGAGGAGTTATCAAATCACTTCATAGTAAACTTCTAGACGATGCTGGAATTTCACTATAGTCTGACCATACAAAAATTTAATAGAAAAGCCTCTTATTTAAGAGGCTTTTTTTTCATAAAAAAAAGGATCATTGCTATGTGGATTGAATATATTGGATATGTCGGATCAGTACTTGTTGCCCTTTCACTTACGATGAACAATATAAGAAACTTACGAACTATAAACCTCTTTGGGGCTGCAACTTTTGGTACCTACGGAGTTTTAATTAATAGTTATCCTGTTATGTTTTTAAACTCTTTTATTGTTATTATTGATATCTACTACCTCTACAAACTCTCAACAACCAAAGACTATTTCAATATTAATGATACTCTTGAAACAACGGATTTTTTTGTTCATAAGTTTTTAAACTTTCACCAAGTTGAGATAGAGTCTTTCTTTCCTAATTTTAATATTACTAAAGTTAATAATCCTAAAATTATTCTTGTCTCACGTAATCTTCGTCCCGTAGGAATGTTTATCTATGAGCAAAAGGATAATGGCATCATTAAAATCCACCTAGACTTTGCTATCAAAGACTATAGAGATACTAAAAATGTTAGATATGTCTTTATGACAAAAGCTCAAGAACTTAAGGATCAAGGATTTCATACTTTTAAGGCATCTACTGAAGTAAGAAAACACGAGAAGTATCTTTTAAAAATTGGTTTTTCACAGGCTGATGGTAAAGAGTTTGAAAAATCAATCTAGATAGAGATTTTATCAAAAATTATATTATACACATATTTAAACTTCTTCAACACTAATACCACATGTTTGCGCTCCGGTAATTTCGTAGACTATATTATCTATAAATGTTCAAATAAGTTCATGAATATTTTTATTACCTTCATTTGTTTAACCTTTTCATTTTCTCTTCAGGCATCTGGAATTGATAACACTCTACAACAGTCCAAACAATTTCTAGCAAATATTCATACACTATCTGACAAAATCAAACATTTAATGAGAATCATGTACTTATTCAAGCTGAAAAGATTAAACAAATTGTTGAAAATAAGAGCTATTCAAAGAAGATGAGAAGTGATTTTTTACTGGTATACTCAGGACTTATTGGTCTATATGCCAAACAAGAACGCTCTGGTTCAAAAGGAAAAGAAGCTTACGATGCAGTAAAAGAATCTTTAAAAATTTATCCATGTAACCACTCTGCTGCAAATGCCTTTGCTTCCAGCCTAATTGGGATTGATAACAATAGATGGTCTTGGTTTGTAAAGCAAAGTCTTGGAATCTCAGGAAATAAGTTTTTGGATGAAATTAAGCAAGCCACAAGCTTTCTTATAATAAATGAACATAAAAAAGGTATGAAAGAATTACGTAAAAAACTTGAGCAGATAGAACCTTAGCTGTTTGCGAGTATTTTAAAAACTAAATATCATCTACTCAATACCAAGCTCCCAACATCACGGCGCATCTTATTCAACCCTTTTCGCTGATACCAAAAATTTTGAGTAGCATTCGTAAGAAAAATGTATCCCTGTTCTTTTTCAACATCAATCCAAAGTGAAGTACCAGTAAAGCCCAGGTGCCCAAATGTTTTAAGTGAAGCTCCTGGCCCTGCGAGAGTTTTATTTTGGTCTTCTACTCTATCCCAACCGCAGATAAAACGCCCATCAATCTCTTTAGAGAAAGCCTGATTCATAAAATTAAGAAGTTTATACTTGTTATCTAAATTTAGAAGTGACTGTGCCAGCCCACTAATTGTTGCAAATAGTCCTGCGTGTGAACAAAACTCTCCTAAAACGAATGCATTATCATCGTGAACAACTCCTTGAATCAAAGAGTTAGCACGTACTCCAGTAATTGGACTCGGTCCCAGATTATGTTTCCAATGAATCAGTTCTTTATCCCAAAAAGAAGAACTAAGCTCCTGAAGACTCTTTCCTTTTTTTTCTAGCTCCAGCTGTAATCTAAGAGCACTATAGTCTGAATATTGTGATGGCGAGCTACTTATTTTGTAACTTAAAAGCTGCTCTTTAAACGATTTTCGATCAAGTCTTCCTCCGATAGGTAGTCCTGCCTGATGATTTAAAAGAAGTATCATCTCTTTTGAAAAAATATCTGGTCTCATCAGGTATGTAGCTGCGAGTGTTAATGGTTTAGTTAAACTTGCAAGATCAAAATAAAAAGAGTTCTTATTTACTAGGCTATATTCAAAAAAATCAAATTCTCCACTCTTAAAATTAATGGTAGCAACGGCACATGAGTCAAAATTTTGCTTTGGAAGTTCTATTTGAATATATTTTTTTATTTCTAGTGAAAGCTTCATCTCTTACCTATTATATATGCATTCCAATTCAATGTATTCTCTTGCTTGTTGGTTTCAAAAAACTCTCCATTGCCCCAGCCATCTTCACCACAATCTTCCCAAAAGACATAACTCTCAGAGAACCCCGCATCTTTAAGGCAGTCGCGAATTTCAGTAATTGTCCACATCCTAAAATGATATTGAAAAGCTTTCAGTAGCTCTTCCCCTGAATTGTACTTAAAGTTAATATGATAGTGAGATTTTCTATCAATTGGATTGAAGCTTTCCCTTACAAATTCAAAAGTAAATGGTGCGAGTTGGTCATTGTTATCGACCATCCTCTCCTGCACTTCAGGAATTTCACTATCACTTCCTCCAAAAATATCTAAAAAAAGTAACCCTTCACTTTCTAGTGAACGATGAACCTCTTTAAAATATCTAATCAGTTGCTTACGTGTATGAAACAGGCAGTAGGAAAAATTAAATGCTGCACATATATCAACAGGACTGGTCTTTGAAATAGAGTCTTGACAAAAATATGTTAATCTTCTTTGCTCACTTTCACAAAGATGTGCATAGTAATTATTAACTCCATAATCTAAAGTTCCTTGATCTAATTCAACAGCTATAGCACTATTTTTGTCTCCTGCCTGGACCCAACAACAACTTAAAGCAAAGGTTCCAGCAAAGTCCTCCCTAAAGCTTAGGGCATCCTTAGAGTTCAACTTTTTATAGATTTTAGCAACTCTAGCAACATCACTAAGAGGATCCTGAACAGAGGCGAGATAGAGAGCGTGATGATCTTTACTCGTTATACGCTTATCCAAAGTTATCTCCCTTAAACAAAAAGAGGAACTGCATGCAGTTCCTCTTTTTTATGGCGGCCTGTGAGGGATTCGAACCCCCGACCAATTGGTTCGAAGCCAACTACTCTATCCAGCTGAGCTAACAAGCCATAATTTAATAATAAATTTACCCCAAGAGGTACTCAATATCAATCTGCAAACTTACTCTTTATCTCCAAACGTTGTATCTTCGATGGCAACTTTATGCCTACATTTTGGACACTCCAAATGCTCTCCCATCTTTTTAGTAATTCTCTGCCCCATTACAGGATATCCACACTCCCGGCACTTATATTCACGAGGGAGGGTCCACATAGCGTTGGTACAATCAGGATAACTAGTACATCCATAAAAAATCTTACCATAGCGACTTTTCTTTTCAGCAAAGCGCCCTACTTTACACTCAGGGCAGTGAATATCTAACATATACGGAAGTGTTGTCTTACAACCAGGATACTCTTCACAAGTTAAAAAACGACCATATCTTCCTTTTTTAACTTCCATTCTCTTACTGCATGTAGGACATTTTTCCTTGGAATATTCTTTAGGAATAATTTCTAGTCGACCATCTAAATGCTTTTTAAAATCTTGAGTTGAATTACAATCAGGATAATTAGAACAAGCAAAAAACTGCCCATTACGTCCCCACTTTATAAAATACTCTCCATCCGCACATTTTATACAGTTAACACCAGTTGGTATTTCCTGCTTCTTGAGGTTTTTCATCTCCTCTTTGGCTTTCTCTAAAGTCTTTTCAAATCCATTCCAAAACTCTTTGAGTACTTTTTTCCATTTTACTTCACCATCTTCAATTTTATCTAGTAGCTCCTCAATCTTAGCAGTGAACTC
>DAOWEO010000092.1 GCA_030638415.1 Bdellovibrionales bacterium
AATTTTACAGTGATAGTGTCTTAAAAGCTTCAATGGCTGGTGGTGCTCCTCCTATTGCAACACTACCTTTTGTACTTGTTGGAAAGTCTCCTACAAACACTACATTTATTGATTGGGTTTTTGTGGCGAAGTATGATGTGGGTATAAATGTTACAGTTATGCAACCTTAGTAGCTGGTACGCGGTACCTTTTGGAAATTACAGGTATTTATAAACCAATTTTTTTAATTGCCTGCTGCCATGGTAAGTATGAAATATGATCAATTTTTTGCTCAATTGGGTCTTGAGAAATAATATAAGTTTCAGAGTTCTTAAGTTCAGCGGTGAGTTTAGAAAAAGCAGTTATAGACGATTTATCTATTGAGTTTATATTGGTTGTTGATTTAATTTCAATTGCAACAAGAGGCTGACCTGGCCTTTCTATAATAAGATCAATTTCAACATTATCTTTTGTCATGAGATATGAAAAAGTCCAATCAGGTTTTTTATAACCGGCCAATCTCTTGAGTTCTAAAATAATAAAGTGTTCGAAAGATTTTCCATATGCAAAGGTAGCTGGAGTAGGAATATTGTCGAGAGTTTTTTGTAAAGCATTTGTAACTCCAATGTCAAAATAGAAAAACTTTGAAGCTTGTCGTTGCCTCTTTCTTAGTGAGAGATGAAAAGGTTCTAGTAAGAACCCCACTAAGGTATCTTCTAGAATTTCAAAATAGTTTACAACTGTTGAGTGGTCAACTCCTACATCATTTGCAATTTGTTTAATATTTAAAATTTTACCATTCATTTGTGCGGCAACAGATAAAAAATTTTTAAAAGGTCTAAGCTTTCTTACAATCTGTTCGGATACAATTTCATCTTTAAAATAGGTGTCTACGTAAGCACGCAAAAAGTCTTTTTTATCCTCAACTGTTAAGGAGAGAATTTCAGGCAGTGCTCCAAATTGGAGAACGTCATCTAAGGCAAACTGCTCTGCGATCTCTTCATAACATAGGGGATAGCAAGCATAGTTAAATGCACGGCCAGCAAGTAGGTTTGCTTGGCCACGCTTAAGTTTTCTGGCACTTGAGCCGGTTAGGGCAAATTTGAGAGATTTGTCTGCAGATAGTTGATGAACAACATCTAGAAGCTTGGGAATTCGCTGAATCTCGTCAATAATAATCCATTTTTTGTCGGAGTGGGCATTGATAATTGAGATTAGCTCTGCTGGATTATTTGCTAGACGATCATCAATTACTGGGTCTAAGAGATCAATATATAGGGATGAATCTTCTGTAAAAAGAGACCGTAAGAGTGTTGATTTTCCCGTTGCTCGTGCCCCAAAAAGAAAAAAACTTCGTGATTTTGAGTATTTGACGATTCTTTTAAACATAATCTACCTTTTTTTGAGTATACCCTATATTTGGACGCCATATATTGGGTATGGTCAAACAGGTACGCGGTACCTTTTGGAAATTTTAGCTACTTATGGTTACCATAATGTCTATAATTATATACAAAATCAGTAGAAAATAGTGTATAATAATAAACATTATGAATACTTGTAAAAAAACTATATTTCCACAAGCTAAAAAAACTCTTGAGCTGTTTGGTGAGAACATCAAGCTCGCCCGCCTAAGAAGAAAGCTCTCTATGGAGCAGGTGGCGCAGAGGGCTGGGATTAGCCGCTCTACATTGTTCAAGGTTGAAAAAGGATATGATGGGGTTTCGATGGGAAGTTACTTTCAGGTATTGTTTGTCATGAGACTTGAAAAAGACTTTTTAGATGTGGCCAAAGATGATGTTCTTGGAAGGAAGATTCAAGATGCAGGGCTTGTTACTAAAAGAAGAGCACCTAAGAGAACTAGAGATTAAATATGGCACATAAAAATCAACGAAAACATATTTATGTTTATGCAGATTGGATAGGAGTTCACAGCCCTCAATTAATGGGAACTCTTTCAGTTGATGTAGTAAGAGGAGAAGAGGTCTTCTCATTTTACTATGATGATAAATGGATTGCAAAAGGATTCTCTCAACACTTAGACCCTGATTTACAGTTTTTTTTAGGGGATCAATATTTAGGAGAAGGTAAAACAAACTTTGGAGTTTTTACTGATTCATGCCCTGATCGATGGGGACGTCGACTAATGCAAAAACGAGAAGCTATATTAGCAAGGAAGGACAAAAGAAGTCCTAGAAAGTTATATGAAAGTGATTACCTACTAGGTGTTTACGATAGTAATAGAATGGGGGCATTAAGATTTAAATTAGATCAAGAAGAAGACTTCCTTAATAACAAAAAGGACCTTGCAACACCTCCATGGGCACAATTGAGGGAGCTAGAACAGGCTAGTTTAAAGCTTGAAGATGATGGAGATGAGACTTCCGAAGAATATTTAAAATGGCTTAATATGCTTATGTCCCCCGGTTCATCGCTTGGAGGGGCAAGGCCTAAAGCAAGTATTGTTGATGAAACAAACAATCTATGGATTGCAAAGTTTCCTAGTAAACATGACGATACAAATGTTGGAGGTTGGGAAATGGTCGCCTACCAAATAGCTTTAGAGTCTGGTATCAATATGGCAGAGTGCAAAGTTAAAAAATTTAATAGCAATAGTTACACATTCTTAACGAAGAGGTTTGATCGAGATAAAGATAAACGAATTCATTTTGCTTCTGCCATGACAAGTCTAGGCAGAGTTGATGGTGACAATCATGCTACAGGAGTTAGTTATCTTGATCTTGCAGAGTTTATTGTTCGTAGCGGTTCTAATGTAGATAAAGATTTAGAGGAGCTTTGGCGACGAATTGTTCTAAGCATATGCATATCTAATGTTGATGATCATCTTAGAAATCATGGATTTATTTTAGAAGATACTGGCTGGAGACTTTCACCAGCCTATGACATAAATCCTATACAAGATGGAGAAGGGTTAAAATTAAATATTTCAGAGTACGATAATTCTCAGGACTTAGATCTTGCCTTGTCGGTAATTGGATATTTTAGAATAGATGAACATAAAGCTAATCAAATTATAGAAGAAGTTAAAATAGCTGCTGCAAAATGGAAAAAGCATGCTGACAAACTGTGTATATCAAAAGAAAAACAGGATTTTATGGCAAGAGCTTTTAGAGTTATTAATTAGGTCCAAGAAATAGTCAAGTATTTCTAAAGAAATTAGTCAATTATACCGAAAAATAGGTGTGAAGAGCGCAATAATTTTTCTATTTATCTGGTCTACTACATTGTTAGCCTCTGAGCTGCGTGAGTTGCCTTTCTCTAAAAATGAAAAGAGTAAGGTTAGCTTTAAGCTTGGTGAAAAATGGCAGCATGAAAAAAAAGTTTTGGGACTGGATCATCTATATGTCTATCCACACGGTAAAACTAGGGATCTGATCTCTCTTGTTTTTTCTCCACCCGGAAAAGTAAATTTTACGATGAGTAGAAAAAAAGAGCAGCAAAAATTTCTTGCACAAAAGTTGAAGTGGCTTAGTGAACGGCAGGCAAAACTGGTGGAGTTTTTTGAGCTTAAAACTAACGTTAGTGGTAAGCATATCTCATATCGCTTTGGACTAAAATATATTGTTAGTGGCCGAAATATTATTGAGTATTCACAGTATCACTTTTGTGATGGGCGTTTAGTTTATTTAAAATTATTAGGTGACAGTAGTTCTGATATCGTGACCACAGCCGAAAAACAGATTGCAGAGAGTTTTAAATGCGTTGGATTTTAAGTTTTCTTTTTACATGTTTACTGACGACTACTCCTTTGTGGTCTAGTGAACTTCTGCCTGAAGATGAACAGGCTTTTATGCAGATGAAAGAGCAGCTATTTGCAGTATGTGCTAAAGATGGCAAGTTTCTTTATGATACTATTATTGAAGTTGATGATGGATTAGATTCACTGCAGTTTAACTGTAATGCTCATCTGTTTGCACTGAAAGAGATGTATGAAGCGATGGTTATTAGAAAAACGGATGCTGATGAAACTGGGAAGTTATGTTTAACTCCTGGCCAAGCGGGACCTGCAAGGCAGCCAGTTGAAATGGCCCAGAAGGTCGCTCCAGTGTTACATGAATTAAATAGCTGTAAAGAGCAAAGTAGTTTGGCTACTTGTGGTGGAGCATTTATCTGTTCGATGGTAGTGGGACCATTCCAAGGATTATTACAAAAAATTAATGTACCTAATCGTAAAATGCAAAAAGTGTTGCGTGAGTGTAGTGGCGTTAAAAATTATGAATGTGTCGGTGCTGCCTTAAAAGGTGTGTGGGATAATATTGTAATTAGTGCTGAAGCCATCTGGAAAATTTTAGGGATGGCAAAAGATGGTGTCGCTTGGACTGGTAAAAAACTGTATGACAAATCTATTGGATCTATTGTTGATTACTTTTCAAAAGTTGAAGAAGTTAGTTCTGATAAATTACTTGTCGCATCTGGTATGCCGCCCTCTTTATGGGAGCAGTTAAAAAAAGATCCAGTGAAAGTGATTAAAGAGCTAGCCGCTGGATTTATGAAAGTCCTTACGGCGGGAATAAAAAATAATTATGGCTGTGAACAGTGGAGTGGAGTGCCATTTTCTAGCGAATGCTTGGTGCCGATGCAAAACTGGGACTGTGCAAGTTGTAATCAAAAAATTAACTCTATTTGTGGTGTACTGGGTTTTGCAGGTGGAGAGCTCGTTGTTGCATATCTCACAGGTGGTGCAACAGTTGCAGCTAAAAAATTAAGTGAGCTCACTTATAAAGGTGGCAGTGCAGTAGTTAACAAAATTTTACATCCACTGCGTGCATATCGGATCTCTATTAATAATAAAATGGCAGCAAATGTCTTAGATACTACGGTAAAAGTCACTGGCGAGGTCGCTCAGACGGCATATAAAGTTAGTATGCGCATGAAGCTGCGAGACTTTTTTTATACTGCAGGGAATATCTCTTACCAAGTGGGTTCCAAGGTTTTAAATAATAAAGTTTTTAAGGTTGTATCAAAATCAACTAAAGTGGTTTTGACGCCAATTAGAAAATATATTCAACTAACTGATTGGGCATTTATGCGGGGATATGAGCATACTGCGATTGCATTTCAAAGTATTCAGACGAAAGTAATTCCACATACTGTAGCATTCATTGCTAAATATGATTCACCTACCCCTGAGTTTATGAGATTTATTAGTGATAAAGAAATTGGTATAAATGTTAAAACTTATGGATCCTATGTTGCTTCATTTGATAGAGGTAGTCGAGGACGTGATGAGACGCAAAAAAGTGAGAGTATACAAGCTCCCATCTCGCCATAAAAACTGATAATAGTTATATTTAAAGTGAATCAATTAAGTAAACATTTAGGTTGCCTTTTTCTTAAAAAAAAATACTATAGGGATGTCTTAATTTTATAAACTCTAGGGAGTTATCATGGCCAAATCAATTTATATTGCAATTACCCAACACCGTACAGGAAAGTCATTAGTGACTTTGGGACTGCTTAACTTTTTTTTACGCAAGTCTGCGAAGGTGGGATATTTTAGACCCTTAGCCTCTGGAAGCGAAAAGGGGGGTCTTAACGATGGCCATATCGATCTGGTGAAAAATCACTTTGGATTAAATTTAGAGCCGGAAGAGATGTTTGGGGTTTATAAATCGGAGGCTGATTATTTGATGACTCACGGTAAGTATGATCGAGTTCTTGAGCTGATAGTTTCAAAATATAAAGACCTTGAAGAGAAGTGTGACTTTATAATTTGTGAGGGAACAAACTTTGACGATGCAACGTCAGCTTATGAATTTGATCTAAATAGTGACATTGCAAAAAACTTGGGCAGTCCAATTCTTTTGGTAGAAAAAGGAAGTAGCCATGAGGAAGAGGAGATAATTCGCAGTACTCAACTCGCCTATGACTCATTCGCAGACAGTGGCTGTGAGGTAATGGGAGTGGTGATTAATCAGATTGATAGTGAGAAAATTGAGAGTCTGAAAAGCCATATAAAAAATGCGTTGCCTGATGATTTAAAACTGATCGCTTTCATTCCAAACGATCCAAGCCTCTCATTTCCGACTGTAAAAGAAGTGGTTGATGCTCTTGATGCAAAAGTATTATATGGAGGTGATTCGCTAGGAAAACAAATTGGAGATTACTCAGTCGCTGCGATGCAGTTGCCACAGTACTTAGAACATTTTAGAAAAGATACACTAGTTGTTACGCCAGGGGATCGTGGAGATATTATTGTTGGCTGTCTCTTGGCAAATGAATCAATAAACTATCCACAAATTGCGGGGCTGCTTTTAACCACAGGTCATCAGCCAAGTCCTAGCATAAAAAAACTTTTAGATGGACTGCCTAACCCCGTACCTGTGCTATCAGTAAAAGAGAATACTTTTGAAGCGGTTAATAATTTAGGGTCGATCAAAACATCAATCAAACCTAATGAGCATTATAAAATATCTAAGGCAATCCACCTTTTTGAGTCAAATGTTGATTTAGAACTTTTTGAAGAGGAATTTTCTCATCTTAAAACTGTAGGTATGACACCAAAAATGTTTGAATACAATTTAGTAAAACGGGCAAAGTCGCAACGTAAACATATTGTGCTGCCAGAAGGGGATGATGAGCGTATTTTAAAAGCGGCTTATGAGATTAGCCAGCGTGATATATGTGAATTGACCCTACTGGGAAAGGTCGAGGAGATAACAGAAAAGGCTAAAAAGGCAGGAGTTCCTGTAGAGGGATTTAATATTATAACCCCTTGTGAAAGTGATAAAACAGAGGAGTATGCCCAGCTATTTTTTGAAGCACGTAAGCATAAAGGTGTGACCATTGGAGCAGCAAGGGATTTAATGTGTGATCTCTCGTATTATGGAACGATGATGATCTATGCAGGAGATGCGGATGGAATGGTTTCAGGTGCTGCACATACTACACAACATACCATTAGACCGGCGCTGCAAATAATTAAAACTCAACCTGATTCACCGATTGTATCTTCAGTGTTTTTTATGTGTCTAGAAGACCGAGTGGTGGTTTATGGTGATTGCGCTGTTAATCCAAATCCTAATGCAGAAGATCTAGCCGCAATTGCGATTCAGTCGGCACAAACTTCAAAAGCTTTTGGACTTGATCCAAAGGTTGCCATGCTCTCATATTCATCTGGTGATTCTGGTAAAGGTGAAGAGGTAGAAAAAGTTCGAGCTGCAACGGCATTAGTAAAAGAGAAATGTCCTGAACTAAAAGTTGAAGGTCCAATCCAATATGACGCTGCAGTAGATTTAGAAGTTGGCCAAAAAAAGATGCCGGGATCTTTAGTGGCAGGCAAAGCTAATGTACTTATTTTTCCTGATCTAAATACTGGTAACAATACTTATAAAGCAGTTCAGCGTGAGACTAAGGCGTTAGCGATTGGCCCTGTGTTGCAAGGACTGAATAAACCAGTCAATGATCTGAGTCGTGGTTGTTTAGTTGGCGATGTAATTAACACCATTATTATTACTGCCATTCAAGCGCAGATGTAGAGGTTGCTATGTATATACTTGTTTTAAATTCTGGAAGTTCTTCACTTAAGTATCAGCTCTTTGATTTTAGTGGCAGTGAAAAAAAAGTCTTGGCCAAAGGTTTAGTAGAGCAGATTGGTGAAGAGATAGGAAAAATTTCTCACTCCAGTGGACAAGAAAAACAAGTTATTGAGATGGCAATATCAGATCATCAAGTTGGACTGAGTAAAGTAGTAGAACTACTGTGTGACGGGGAACAGGCGATTATAACAAATCGAGAGATGGTGGAAGTTATTGGCCACCGCGTGGTACATGGAGGAGATCGTTTTGCTGCTCCGACCATAATTACTGATGAAGTTTTACAGGTTATTTCGGAGTGCAGCTACTTGGCACCTCTACATAACCCCGCTAACATAACGGGAATCAAGGTGGCGTGTGAGCTGTTTCCAAAAGCGAAACAGGTGGGAGTCTTTGATACGGCCTTTCACCAGAGCTTACCAGATTATGCATACCTCTATGCAATTCCTTATGAGTTATATAGTGAACATAAGATAAGGCGTTATGGTTTTCATGGAACGAGCCATCTCTACGTGGCAAAAAAAGCTGCAGAGTTTTTATCCACACCACTAAAAGATTTAAATATGATTACACTGCATATTGGAAATGGGGCAAGTGCCGCTTGTATCAAACAGGGACAGAGTGTGGATACCTCTATGGGGTTGACTCCTTTAGAGGGGTTAGTGATGGGAACTCGTAGTGGAGATATGGACCCCGCGCTGATTGAATTTATCGCGACACTAAAAAATATTTCAGTTCAAGAGGTGGGAAATCTTTTAAATAAAAAATCAGGGCTCAAAGGCATTTGTGGTGACAATGATCTACGTGCCATTTGGAAAAGAGTTGATCAAGGTGATGAGTTAGCACGTAAGGCAATTGAGTTATATGCTTACCGTATTAGAAAATATGTTGGCTCCTATATGGCCGTCCTGGGACGAGTCGATGCGATAATTTTTACCGCAGGAGTTGGAGAAAATGATGCTCGCACGCGAGAGTTAGTACTAAGTGGCATGGAAAATCTCAATATTCACTGTGATAGTGCGAAAAACAGCGCACATGAGACTGATTTTTCCACGCAAGGCATACCACTTCTAACAATTGCAACAAATGAGGAATTAGAGATTGCCGAGCAGAGTTTTTCTCTTCTATAATAACTAAATGAGTAGCTATTTTTCAAAAGAGACAATTTTAGCAGAGATTGCGTGGGAAGTTTGTAACCAAGTCGGTGGCATCTATACCGTTATTAGATCTAAACTTCCGGCCATGATTGAAAAGTGGGAAGATAGTTTTTTTCTAATTGGACCATATACTGAAAATGCAGCAAGTGAATTTGAAAGTATGCGCGATTTCAATGACCCGATTGGGCAAGCTGTTTTAGAGATGCGCGAGATGGGCCTTGATGTACATTATGGACGTTGGTTAGTAAGTGGGCGACCTAAAGTTGTACTTTTAAATCCAGACTCGATGAAATCATCACTAGAAAAAATTAAATATTTCATGTGGGAGAACCACTCCTTAGCAATTGGTAACCATGATCCACTGCTTGATGATGTTGTCTGCTTTGGTGAGATGGTAAAAATATTTTTTAAAAATTTCAGGTGGAGTTTAGGAAAAAAAAATCACCTTATAACCCATTTTCATGAGTGGATGGCGGCAAGTGCAATTGCTGGAATTAGACGGGAGCTGCCAGAGCTAAAAGTGGTTTTTACGACACATGCAACTCTGCTTGGACGCTACCTGGCAATGAATGATGGTGACTTTTATACCAATCTTCCAAATTATAATTGGGAGATCGAAGCTAAAAAATTTAATATCTACTCGCAGGTACAACTAGAACGGGCTGCTGCTCATGGTGCACATCTGCTAACTACGGTAAGTGAGATTACAGGTCGTGAGTGTGAACATCTATTGGGACGTAAGGTTGATGCAACATTGCCGAATGGACTTAATATCAAACGTTTTACTGCACTTCACGAATCACAAGTACTACACCAAAAATTTAAAGAGAAAATTCATAAGTTTGTGATGGGCCATTTTTTTCCCAGCTACTCTTTTGATTTAGATAAGACCCTCTATTTTTTTACTTCAGGCCGCTTTGAATATCAGAATAAAGGTTATGATCTAACTCTAGAGTCTCTTGCCAGATTGAATTGGCGCTTGCAGCAGGAAAAAACAGATATAACGGTAGTGATGTTTTTTGTTACTAAAAAACCATTTTATACCATCAATCCGAAAGCACTTCAGG
>DAOWEO010000148.1 GCA_030638415.1 Bdellovibrionales bacterium
CCGGCGATGGTTCCATTTCCCAGAGTCTCGATCTTCTGGTTGCGATATATAATTCTTGTTTTTAGATTTAAACTTAGTTTATAGATTACTCCTGCCCCAATTTGAGTTTGTGATCCACCCTTATTATCTGTAGAACTACCAATATTTTCTTTTTTATCAAATGTTGTTTTTCCATAGTTGATGGCCAGAGTGTATCTATTTAAATTATACCAAATCGCAGCAAGTTGATGCTCTCTTTGAATATCAACTTTCTCTGTTGCTACAATGTCCTGCGCAATATCTTCTAACGTATATCCCAAAGAGATGCCAAATATTGGGCAACTAAATTTCATACCAATTGTATTGAAGCTCTCATCATTTAGAGGAGTGGGAGTAGTACTGTCTTTTTCAATATCACCAGTGGCATGACTAATATGAGAGTTAAAAGTGTAGTTACCAAAAGTTTTATCGAAAGTTATAACAGAGGTAATCCACTTCTTTGTTTCACCGTCGCTATCAATATTTAGATCATCTGCACTTTGGTCAAAAGTAACACTAAAAGCAATTCCAGCAAACTTTTTACTAGCATAAGTAATACCATTATTAAAATATCTAGCCTTCAGTCCAAAAGCTCCGGCCAGAGCACCTTCTACATCACTACTTTCTAGGCCAAGTAGTTGTCCACCTGTCGAAGTGAGTGGGTCAAGTGATAACATTCTTAAGGAGTTTGGATTCCAGTGTTTTCCAATTGTTATTTTTCCAAAACTGCCATTAAGGTCTATTTGAGCAAGTCTTATCCGTAAGCGTTCTCCAAGCCCATTGTCTCGCGCTGAGTTGATACCAAGTTCTATTTTTCCAGAGATAAGAGGAGCATCATCTGATTTGATAGAACTTTTTACTCCCAATCGAGTTTCAAAACCATCTACGTCAGTAATTCCTGTACTGGACCCTTTATCAGCACTCTCTTCCTGAGAGAGATGTCTGAACTCTTTATTAATTAAAATATATGGAGTTACATTGGCTGCGTGAGCAGACATTACACAGAATAGACCTATAACCATTAGCAACTTACTCATATTTTACCTCTTTGTTATTATTTAGGCAGATATTAAGAAAAGAATATGAACTATTCCCTGATAATGCCCAGTTTATTATGATATTCAGATAAGCTATTAGTGTGATAGACATTGTGGACTATTTGGTGAAGTTGGGAGTAATGTACGAGAGAATATTGTCTAGTAACGTTAAAATAAATTAAGGAGAGTCTTATGGATCATGGCCCTGCAGTTAAGCTTGGTGAGGACTTAGCGTCAGATAAAAAAGCAAGTTTGGGAATCAAGTTCTTTTTTATCTATACATTAGTCTATGTGGGATTTGTTGCGATTAATACGATCAGTCCTAAGCTTATGGAAAAAACAGTTCTAATGGGACTAAATTTGGCGGTGGTCTATGGAATGGGACTAATATTATTAGCGATTGTGATGGGGCTTATTTATAACCATCTATGTACAGGGTATGAAGATACTATGAATAATAAGGAAGGTGAGAGATGATTTACGAAGCATCGCCGATTGCGGTTATTTTATTTGTTGTCTTTGTTCTCTTCGTTTTAGGATTGTCTTTTTACTATGCGAGAAAAACACAATCTGCTGAGGGATACTTTGCTGCGGGAGGAACGATTTCTTGGCAGGTAAATGGTATTGCCTTTGCCGGAGATTATCTGTCTGCTGCATCATTTCTGGGTATTTGCGGGATGATCGCTGTTTATGGTTATGATGGGTTTCTTTATTCGATTGGATACCTTTCAGGGTGGGTTGTCGCTCTATTTCTTGTGGCTGAGCCGATGAAGAGATTGGGAAAGTATACTTTTACTGATGCTCTTGATTATAAATTTAACTCAAAATATATTCAGTTGATGGCAGCGATAAGCACACTTATTGTTTCTATTTTTTATCTTATCCCTCAAATGGTTGGGGCGGGAGCATTGGTTACTCCACTGCTTGGCCTTCCTCACTATGCTGGGGTTACGATGGTTGGGGCAATTGTTATTTTTATTGTAGCAACAGCAGGAATGACTTCAACTACCTATGTGCAATTTTTGAAAGGTGGGCTGCTGATTATTTTTTCTACTGTGTTAACGGTTGCACTTTGTATAAATGGAATTAATCTTACCCCTTCTGAGGACTATCATAAATTTAAAACTCTAGAAGCAGTGGTAGAATCTGGAGAAGTTGTCGCAGTTGCAGATTCTTCATATCAAATAGTAACTAATGTAACAAAAGATAAGGTAACTTTTGTTTTACTTATGCAAGATGGTGTTAAGCGTTGGTGGAAAATAAATGGTTCGCAGCTTGAAGAGACTGTGTCCATGACCGAAAGAGCAGATGGTTCAAAGCTTTATAATGGTGAGCCGAAAGAGGCTGGGAAGTTTTTTCCAGTGGGCCACGCTAGCAAAATTATAGTTGATGGTGAAGAAGTTGATAAAACAGGGCCTTTGGGACCATTTGAATTTCTATCTGCTATTGAAAATAGTACTATTGTTAGATTTCTAAAAACAAAAATAAAATTTAATGGTGAAGCGATAACTCTTTGGGTTCAAACTAAGACTTCTGGAAAAAGAATCATGCGACCCGGACTGAAATTTAAAGTTGATGATTCTGGGTTTATGGGGAAGCTTAATTTTGTCTCATTGATGCTTGCTCTCTTTTTCGGAACAGCTGCACTACCTCACATTCTTATTCGCTATTATACTGTACCTAGTCAGCGTGATGCACGAAAATCTACGATTGTGGCAATTGGTTCAATTGGTTTTTTCTACATCCTAACTCTGTTTTTGGGCCTTGGAGCTATGGTAACAGGTGTTCTTGATCCAGAGTCTAGTAATATGGCAGCACCGCTGCTGGCAAAGTATTTTGGTATTGCTCTTTTTTCAATTATTTCAGCTATTGCTTTTGCAACAGTACTTGGAACTGTTAGTGGCTTAATTGTTGCTTCATCTGGAGCTGTTGCTCATGATTTGGCTAATCGCTACATGGGTATTGAGATGACTAGTGAGAGAAAAGTTTGGATTGGAAAAATTGCAGCTGTAGGTATTGGTATTCTGGCAATTATTTTAGGAATTATGTTTAAAGGAATGAACGTATCATTTCTTGTTGGGTGGGCATTTGCAATTGCTGCCTCAGCAAATCTACCGGCGATACTAATGTTACTTTTTTGGAAAAAGACAACGGCCAAGGGAATCGCATCTTCAATTTTAGTAGGAATAGTATCTGCTTTGGCAATTATTCTTACTTCTCCAAGTATGTATACTCGGTATGGGCTTGATCCTTTAAGTGCTCCACTGGGTTTGAATAATCCTGGAATTATCTCAATTCCGTTGAGCTTTCTAACTCTTTATGTTGTTTCACTGATGACTCAAAAAGATAATAAGAATTTACTCTAGGATAGTACTGATAATATTTAAAAATTAAAAAGCCTTGCAGTGCAAGGCTAGATATTCAATAATTAAAAGATCTGTTTAGAATTTTACTACTGCCTCTTTTACACAACTTTACAGCTCAGGATGATCCAATTATGCTTAGAGATATTATTGCTCAAAATAATCCAATTATGATCTGTAGGTATTTTTAAAATGTTAATTAGTGATGTATCAAAAAATTTAGAAGCAAAATTTAAAATTACTCTAATGGCAGTTCTCTTAGCAACTTCATACTCGACCTTTGCCAAAATGGGAAAGAAGGGTATTGAAAAAAAATCACCATACTATATTTCAGGAACTTTTTTTGGCAGTGAAGAGCAGCACTATGCTCTCGGATTTAAAATACCTGTATATAAAGGCTCTCTTGGTAAGCACTCTTTAGCCATTTCTACGAAAGAGTCCAAACTTGATTATACACAGATTAGAGAGGTATTTTTTAAAAATAATTTTTACACAACATCTTTTTCGTACAATGTTAGGAAACGTAGAGGGGATGGTTACATGCCTTGGGTTTCGTCTGTGAGTTACTCCCTTTATGGATATCAGTGGTTTGAAAGTAATCAGAACGTTTTGGGCTTTCGTCTTATGACAGGACATAAAAATGATGGAAGTAGTTGGCGCTACGGTGTAAGTCTCTCTGATCAAGGAGCTTTTAGAGGCGTACCCATGCCGTTTTTTGTTTATTCAACAGTAGTATGGGGACAACACTTAAGAGCGGGCTTTCCATTTTTGAGCTTGAGTGGACCTAAGGAAAATATCTGGAATTATAAGATTGAAGCATCTCCTTTAGGAATAACTATGGGAGGGATTCGCCTGCTAAATGATCGTTCAAAATTAAGTTTGATGTATATTTTGAAAGCAGATAGTTACTTATTAGATCTTGAAAGTTTTGATGAGCGAGAGTCACTACTAATAAAAAAACAACTTGTCTCTTTAAAGTACTCAACAAAGTTTTTTAAACGGCTTGGATTAAATATTGCAGTAGGGCGTGAATTCCAAAGAAGTTTTTTTAAGGGAAAAAATATTTTACAAAAAGATGAAGAGGAATATTACCTTAGCCCAGCTACTTTTTTTAAGTTAGGA
>DAOWEO010000098.1 GCA_030638415.1 Bdellovibrionales bacterium
AGCATAAATGATCCAAAGCTATCAACTGACTTTAAAACATTTCTTCCTAAAAGTTCAATTAGGTTTATAACCACACTACTCATTATTAATCTTTCCCTGATATTATATAGTGTTAAATAGTACCACTACTTAACTTCTTTCGACAAATACTCTCCAGTATTAAACAGAGAAAATGCTATTTATATTTAATCAAAGACTTCTCATAAAAAGCAGGTGCCTTGAACCCAAGCAGATTAATTGTAGTAGCAATGACATTTGCAATACCAGGATCTGAGATACGATCGGTATTAATGGTATAGTTCGCATTATTGGCTACAATAAAAAATGGAATTTTATTCAAAGTGTGACTCGTCAGGGGGTTGCCCTTTTTGTCAATTTCCTGCTCTACATTTCCATGATCGGCAGTCACAATAACAACTCCATCATTTTTTAATACAGCATCTACAACGCGTTGAAGCTCCACATCTAAAACTTCAACACTTCTAACGCAAGCATCAAAATTTCCTGTATGCCCAACCATATCTCCATTAGCAAAGTTGGCCCTAAGATACTCAAACTGCTTTGATTCAACTGCCTCAATTAACCTATCTGCCACTTCTTTTGCTTTCATTTCAGGATTATCCTCAACCATTTCGGCTGAGTCTGACTTAATCTCTACATATTGTTCCAACTTCTCATTAATGTAACCACTTCGATTTCCATTCCAAAAAAAAGTAACATGTCCATATTTATGGGTTTCTGCTATCGTAAAGCTTTTTATTCCTTCGGCGCACAAGTACTGAGAGGAAACATTTTTAATTAATGGAGGAGGAACCAGAAAGTTAGCTGGTAAATGTCTGTCTCCATCGTACTCTAATAACCCAATATATTGTATGTCTGGGACTAATCCGCGATCAAAACCAGAAAACAATTCCATTTCAAAAGCTTCTGATATTTCTATAGCACGATCCCCTCTGTAGTTAAAATTAATAACAACATCACCATCTTCCATCTTACCCACTGGTTGTCGCTGTTCATTTATAATTACAAATGGAGGATTAAACTGGTCCTGCTTCTTTGGAAAAAGTTCACGAGCCGTCTCAATCGCTTCGGTGGCACTTGTAAAATATCCAGAATAGTTTGGATATTCCGCTTCAACATGACCCAATACGTGAGCATCCCATCCCCGTTTCACAGTAGGCCAGTCTGAATAGTATCGATCCATAGTGACGGCCATTCGTCCTCCTCCTGAAGCGATACATGCATCAATTCCATCTTTTTGCATCTCTAAACATTTTTTTTCAGCCCGTGCAATATACTCTAACCCTGATAATGGTGAAACATCACGGCCATCAATTAAAACGTGAAGACGAATCTTTTTTATATTGGACCTTTGGCATCCATCCATCATTTTGAAAAGTTGCTCGATATGTGAATGAATATTACCGTCTGAAAGTAGTCCTATAAAATGTACTGTTTTAAAATTTTGAGCTACTGGTGAGACTAAAGACTGCCAAGAATCTGTTTTGAAAAAATCTCCTGAATCCAATGATTCATTTACAAGTTTCGCACCTTGAGAATAAATCTGGCCTGCTCCCAGTGCATTATGCCCGACCTCACTATTGCCCATATCTCCATCACTAGGTAGTCCAACACTAATTCCATGTGCATAAAGCTCTGTATATAATTTTTTTTCTTTAGCATCATTAATAAGAGACAAAATATTTTTAGGATTAGCCTTGAAAAAAGCATCTGTATTATCTTTTTTTCCAATTCCCACCCCATCGAGCACAACTAATACGCAAGGACCTTTATTCATTTTAGCATTAGTTAATTTTTCTAATTTAAAATCCATAGTGAGCTCCTGTTTTTTACAATAAAATAAAAATAATTTAATACCACGGTCCAGTATAATATTGAATCTGTTCAAAGCTAATCTCTCCATGATGGCGTAGTACCAGCCCATTGTTCGGATCATAAATTAACATGCAGGGAACAGTATTTTGACTGCAATATTGTTTAAAAAACTTACCTTGAAAATCTAGTCCAACCTGCCATGGTACCTCAAATAAATCAACCCACCACAAAGCATCATCGAGAATAGTTCCAATCAGTATTGTAATAATATTAATTTTTAACTCTTGTACATTATTGAGATGTGAAAGAATCATCTCTGTTTCTTGGCCACAGACATCACATGTATCTTGAGCAAATATTATAAGTGTAGGCTTATTTAGTCTTCCATCTAGAGAGATAACCCCTCCATTTATTTCAGGAACACTAATATTTACACTTGTTTTAAGATCAGTCAGGGATCTTATAGGAGATTTTAGAACCGGATTTAAATTAACACCACACCCACTAATTTGTATTAATACAATACTAATTAGTATTTTACTTAAGCAGGGCTTCCAAAACTTTAATATCTCCATCTTCAAACTCCCCAACATGTTTATAAATTACCGTACTACTCTTATCTACCAAGATTGTAGTTGGAGTATATTTAATTCTGTATGGCTTACGAGTAACTCTCTCTCTATCAAAAATAAGAGGGTGATCAATCTCTGTTTTATATTCATTCCAAAAGCGTTCTAAATCTTCCTCTGAGCGGTCAATCGTTACAAACCGAGTTGTGATAATATCACTATAGATTTTTCCAATTTTATTTACAACAGGAAGTGCACGCACGCAAGACCCACAATAAATAGACATAAATTCAACAAATAAAAAATCCTTTCCTTCAAAGTCTTCGATACATGACTTGGTTTCATGTCCATCAGGATGACGAGTCTGTAATAAATTAGTACAACTAGGTATCTGCTCTCCCACTTCAATACTATGAACGTGTAAAGAAAATCCTAAAAATACTGCAATCAATAATATTTTCATAAAACCTCTATTTAAAAATTTATAATTCCCATCTTATTCAAAATAACAATCAATACAAGTACTGGGCTTATAAATTTAATTGTAAAATTCCAATAAGTATAGAATCCTCTTTCCTTTTCTAGTAATTCACCAATTTTATCACTGTCTTTCAGTATCCAACCACAAAATAGGGCTATTAGGACTCCACCAATCGGTAAGGTCCAATTTGAAGCCAGATAATCAAACCGATCCATTACTTTCCAAGAAGTGAGCAGCTCATTTGCCCCATTCGATAGAGCAGTTCCAATTCCAATAAACCATATAAGCCCTGCGGATATGATTGTTGCACGCAACCGAGAAAATTTAAATGTCTCCTCTACAAATGATACTACTGGTTCTAAAAGAGAAATTGTTGAACTCAAAGCAGCGAAAGCCACTAATGCATAGAAAAGACCACCAATAATTCCCCCACCGGCCATAGAGTTAAACTGTACACTTAAAGCTGTAAATAACATGGAAGATGAAGCACTTAACTCCATATTTGTTCCAAAAATAATTGGATACATCATCAAGCATGCCATAAGTGCAATTAGAGTATCTAAAAAGGCAATCCAAATTCCTGCTTTTACCAGACTCGCTTCTTTACTAAGGTAAGATCCATAAATCATCATTGAGCCCATACCAATAGAAAGAGTAAAAAATGCATGTCCAACTGCCTCTAAAATTGCATGTGCTGTCAGTTTAGAAAAATCAAAGGTAAACATAAATTTTAGTGAATCTGAAATACCATGAGTGTATGTACTAATGCTGGCAACTATAATTATAAAGACAAATAGTACAGGCATCAATATCTTAACTGCTTTCTCTATTCCAGCAGTTCCCTTAACGATAATAGCAGCAGTTAAAAACATAAACAGAGAGTGAAAACCAACCTGCTTCCATCCATCTGAAATAAATGTAACAAACATAGAATTAGACTCTTGTGCACTAACTCCAGATAGTTGTCCCAAGATTGACTTACGTAAATACTCAAACGTCCACCCTGCAACAACCGAATAATAAGAGAGGATCAGTGCCGCAGTAAATAGACATAAAATACCGACTGATTTCCAAATAAAACTATCACCTGAAAGTTTTTTAAAATTCTTATACACGTTATTCTGTCCATGACGTCCAATCATCATTTCTGCTAAAATAATCGGTAAACCGACCAGTAACACGGCGACAAGGTAGACAAAAACAAATGCTCCTCCACCATTTTGATATGTAATATATGGAAATTTCCAAATATTACCTAAGCCGATTGCAGAGCCAACACATGCCATTATAAAGCCGATTGACGAATTCCACTGTTTTTTATTATTCATAATTATCTCCTACACTAAGTCTAAAAAAAAACACTGCAAATGACAAATATTCCTCTTAGTCTTACAGTAATTTTTATGATAATCTGTTTTCCATGAAATTAAAGCAAACACTACTTATTGTTGATGATGAAAATGATATTAGAGAAATATTTTCTTTGATATATGCTGAAGATTTTAATATTTTCACTGCCAGTTCGGGCAATGAAGCTTTCAAAGTATATCAAGATAATGATATTGATATTGTTCTAACTGATCTTAAGATGCCTGATGGAGATGGTGCGCATCTAGCTCAATCGATTACAGATTATAAAGAAAAAACGCCATGTCCTATTTTTCTTATGACTGCTCATTTGGAATATGATTATGACGACCTTATGTCACGTGGAATTAAAGTAATTTTCTCTAAGCCTTTTGATTTTGATCAGTTTTTAAAGGTTGCTACTTTTTACCTTACGGCTGCAAAAAAAGATGATTACACTAGAATACACCATCGTGTAGAATGTAATTTTATAACAAGATTTACCCTTTCTTCAGTAACAGATACAGGAACTATTTTAGACTTCTCACCAACTGGATTTTTAATAAAGTTACCAGTAAATACCACCCTTGAAATAGGTGATAAAATTTTATTTGCCACAACAAGCCATCAGCAAGATGACAATGCATCCTCAATAGAAGGTAGTGCCTTATGTCGCTGGTGGGTTCAACATGAAGATCACGTTTTAGCAGGGTTTCAAATAACTCCTAATGATAAGCAAAATAAAATAATTAAATGCTACAATGACTATCAAATTAACAAAGGTTCATTTAATTAGTAAGTCTACTAAATGTTACTATACTGCACAAATTGCATATGATGGATTTCTGTATCATGGTTGGCAGCGGCAAATATCACTACCAACGGTTCAAGCCACTATACTTAAAGCTCTGAGCCAAATTGTTCCAGAAGGTGCTTCTGTTAATGTTATTGGTGCCAGTCGAACTGATGCAAAAGTACATGCAATTGAACAAGTTGCCCAAATAATTATTGAATTTAAGATAGAGCCACAAGATCTCTTACTTCAATTAAATTATTTACTACCTACAGACATTGAAATTACAAATATAAAACAAAGCCACTCTAAATTTATGGTTATCTATCAGGCAACAAAAAAGGATTACTATTATCTTTTTAGTAATGACAAAATAACACAAGTCCAGGATAACCATATTGTTAATTTTGTCGAACCACTTAATTTAGAACAAATGAAAATTGGGTGTAAAGTATTTATTGGAGAACACTCATTTCATAATTTTCAATATAAAATGAATCCTAATAACACAACCACCAGAACAATTTTCACATGCCGTATTGTTAAAAACCCTTCTTACGCCCCTGAATCTATATCTGATATTTACTCTTTGGAAATATCAGGAAGTGGCTTTTTAAAACAAATGGTACGTATAATTATGGGAACTCTAATTAATATTGGACAAGGATTCTCACTCCCTGATGAAATTTACTCTTCTTTGCATGTCGATAGTCCAATCAAGCTTGGTTTTATTTCTCCAGCTTACGGGCTACACTTACAAAAAATTCATTATTAAAATTTTGGACTACAAGCTCAACTTCAATAAGTGCGCGAGGAATATCTAATTTATCCCAAGAGAATTTACAAAAGTCCTTAATTAGTTGGTTGGCCATTGCTTCTTTATTCGACCAAATATTATCTCTTACACTCAATTTGCTAATATCAGATTCACATCCACCTTCACCAACACATCCGGAATAAAGAGGATTAAATCCCAAACATCCATAAGGTTTAAATTCTGGAAAAATTGAACACCCTTTTCCACCTTCCGTATAAAATGGACAAGTATAAGTCTTTCTCATTTGAGAAGATCGATGAGTTTGAATCTCAACGTCTAGTCTATAATTTTTGATAGTACTACTTAAAGATTTTAGTAGTGGTGCAGACCATCTCTTTTGCTGCTTTAAAAAAAGAAAGAGCTCTAAGGCCTCTAAAGGAGTTATCTGCATTGAATTTGCAACAAAGGTACAACAAACCCCTCTACACTCAAAACAATTTATATTACTTTGCTTTAGCCTATTCATTGGTTGTAACAATGAATCACGCCTTTGTGATGAATACAGAGAGTTCGTCATTTTATATTTTAAAAATATCTTTAAAGGCGTCTTCAAATCCACTTTTTGGAAGTGCCCCAGCAGCCATTTGAGGCTGTCCTTCAGCAGGAACGAATAAAATACTAGGAATACTTCTAACTCCAAAAGCACTTGATAACTCTTGTTGCTCTTCTGTATTTATCTTATATATATTAACTTTGTCTTTATATTCAGTTGCTAGTTCTTCTAGAACTGGTGCAATTTGCTTGCATGGCCCACACCAATCAGCATAAAAATCAATAACACATGGTAGAGTTCCTTTATAGTTCCACTCTTTTTCACTTTGAAAATCAAAAATCTTTTCAATGAAAGTCTCTTTCGTTAAATGTTCAACCATAATAATCTCCTTAGATTAGTTTAATATTAATTCTATTTGTTGTTCTGACTGAGGACCCATTATAAAATCGATAATTTTCCCATGTTCAACTAGCACAAGAGCAGGAGTTCCCATTACTCCAAACTTTCTAGACACGGCTAACTCTTTGGAAATATCAATTTTAAAAATATTAGAATATTTTTGTGCAACAGAATCAACTGCTGGTGCCATACGAACACATGGTGGACATGTCGGCCCATAGAAATAGAATAGAACTTTCTTTCCTTGTCTAACCGCTTTTCCCGCTTTGCCACTGAGTTCTGGAGCAGGCTGCCCCTTTTTTCTTTGCATAGACATTGCTAAAGCAAAACGCATAGCTAAAAAGACCATTACTAATCCTAAAATCACATATAAAAATGTTGCCATATGAACTCCTTCAAAGTCATACACGTTCTACTACATTTTATATATAAATGTCTATTTTTTACAAACTAGCTGCCTTACAATGGACCAATTTCCTAAACCTAATCAGTTGGAGCACCAAAAACCTCTCGTCCTTTTGATCCCTGAGAAGGGCCTACGACGCCTCTCTTCTCAAGAAGATCAGCTAGGTCTGCTGCTTTATTATATCCAATTCTAAACTTTCGTTGCAAGCTTGAGGTACTTGCCATTTTCTGGGTCAATACAAAATCGACAGCCTGTTGAAATAGGTCATCAGAAATATTGCCATTACTGCCTGAAGCTCCACTGAAGTCACCTATTAACTCCCCATCAGTTCCACCATTTTCAAGAAAGTCCATTGCATGTGTATCAAAAGATGTATCTAATTCTGACAATTTTTTAACTAATGCTGAGACCTCTTGCTCTGAAACAAATGGTGAATGAATTCTAACAAGCTCTGTTCCTTTTTTATAAAGCATATCTCCATTACCTAACAGTTTTTCAGCCCCATTTTTATCTAAAATAACTCTTGAATCAATTGCTGAGGCTACTTTTAGTGATACACGCGTTGGAAAGTTAGCCTTAATAAGACCTGTCACTACAGCTGCCGATGGCCTTTGTGTTGTTAAGATAACATGAATTCCAGCAGCCCGTGCTTTTTGAGCTAAGCGGCATATACTATTCTCAATTTCTTTTCCAGCAGGACCTAAGATAAGATCTGCATACTCATCAACCACAATAACAATATAGGGCAGTTCAAAATTTTCATCCTGATAATATTGGTGAATACTGGCCAGCATGGCAGGAGTTGCTTCCTTTAGCTTATCGTTAAACCCCTCAATATTTCTAACTGCAAATTCTTTTAAAATAGAATACCTTTTATCCATCTCCTGACACGCCCACAGCAAAGCAAGAGATGCTTCTTTATCTTGCGTAATGACTGGCATCAGAAGGTGTGGTAGCTTTTCATATGGCATCATTTCAATTTGCTTGGGATCTATCATCAATAAACGTAAGCTTTGCGGAGACTTTTGCATCAACAGCGATACAAGCATACTATGCACAAAAACAGATTTTCCTGAACCGGTCTCCCCAGCAACTAGCATATGTGGAGCAGAAGCTAAGTCAATAACATAGGACTCACCAACAACATTATGCCCCATAGCAATAGGCAGTTTTCTTTTCTGGTTTTTAGCATATTCATCAGAATCTAATACCTCATCAAGATATATAAATTCACGTGGATCTCGCGGTACCTCAATGCCAATAGTAGTCCTCCCGACAGTTGTATGCTCTATTCTAATCGGAGCACCTGCCAGAGCCAAGCTCAAGTCGTTGGAAAGACCTAACACTTTTGAAACTTTTATCCCCGGTCCTAATTCAAGCTCAAATGTATCAACAACTGGTCCTTTTAAGACATTTATAATACTTCCATCAACTTTAAATTCTTCTAACTTAGCCTCCAAGGCAGAAGTTATTTCTGCAAAGTACTTACGATCGGGATCTTTTAGTATTTTATCTTTTACACTACGTGGTGATGTAATAGTGTTAGCTACAAAATTTTTGTAGTGAATATTTTTAAATGAAGCTTTTCGCTTAATCTCAACAGAAGGTTTAGTCGAAACCTCTGCGGTCGATATGTCAGCTTCACTGTAAGTGTTGATCTCACTATAGGAAGATTCACTATTTACCGCAGAACTTATATCCTGATTAATTATCGGTACTGTCAAATCTGTTTTTTTTAGTTGTACCAGTTCATCTTCTTTTTTATCAACACTCTCAGCTGATCGTTTAAATATTTTTGTAACCAAAAATAGATAACTGAATATTTTTTGGTTCCATCGGTAAAATCTGACTATGTAATTTAAAATACCTTCATATATTTTTTTTATAAATATAGGTACATCAAATAAAAATAAACTTACTCTCTTTAAAAAGAGAACAAAGTTCATCCTAAAGGTCATAAAAAGAGTAAGAGATAAAAATAGAATTGATATAATAAAAAGATTCAGTTTTCCTATATATTGATTTACAAGTAACTCCAGCCCATCACCCACTAAAGTAGGGTAGAAATAGTTTAATACTCCTAAATAAAAGATTGCTCCTGTTACAAAAATAAAATTATCAAAAAAAAGTGATCTTTTTGATAGTATGAAAGAATAAAAAAGAGAGAATGTTAAAAAAGGTAAAAATATCCATGGCCCTATAAAAAAGCCTATTATCGTAACAATAGAGAAAAAATAATATGAGATAATAGATATGTGACTAGACCGAGATGAAATAGAAAAAATATTATCAGGGAGGGTTGAATAAAAATAAAAATAGTAAAAAGATGCAATGGTTAGTACAAAAAGTAACAATAATTCTATCTTTAAAATACGTTGAATCACAGGTACTCCTTCACTCTGTTCATTGATTCTAATAGTTTATACGAGTCAGTGCAGCAATTCAATTTTTTTAAATCTTCAAATCTGTGTTATAATGATTAAATGTTTAAGACAGCACTTATTATTAGTATTCTTTTTAGCTCGATACTATTTGGAAAAATAGTTCCACCTCCAACCATTGAATCTGTTGAATATGATGGTCTAGTGATAAAATTCCCCCATATTGTACAAGACAGTGATCAATTTGGAGGATGGGTTGAAGTGATAGACAAAAAGACAAATTTGCAAAAGTGCTTAAAGAAGATTTATCAAAACAAAAAACTCATTACTCCAACTTCTGAGACTGCATATGAAACTAATTTTATCTACAGAATTCGCCATATTGCTGAAATAATCACCGTGTATGATAGTCATAATGATGTCCATAAAGTGATTGTCTCAGACATCTGTAAGTAATTCGTCCCAGGACGAGTTGCATATCTTTTAAGTGAACTCTGACACCAATAAATTAGAAGAATTAAGAAGATAAACTAAGTCTTTAAATAAAAAAAGCCCCATTATTGCTAATGGGGCTTTTTATATTAAAAAAAAATGGGTGCACCTTGCTATTCTGACACCAAGTCGCCCTGGCACTACCTTCGCCGCTAAGAGGCTTAACTTCCGAGTTCGGGATGGGATCGGGTGTTTCCCTCTCGCTATAGACGCACCCAATGCGTATATAAAGA
>DAOWEO010000072.1 GCA_030638415.1 Bdellovibrionales bacterium
TAATCATAGCAAATATAATCATTCATTATTTTTGGAATTGGGGATTGAAAAATTATTCGTCAGCTTCATCATAAAAAAGGCTAGTATTTCTACTGCTATCGGTAGAGTTATTATAGTTGGTCCTAGAGTTCCAAACCCATAACAAGACGAGACCTTTTAGCAGTGTACTAATAGAGACGGCCCACCAAATCCCTGCTACTCCCAGAGATGTGGAAAATGCTAAGTAATAAGCAAGCGGAACTCTCATTAAGGTTAAAGGGACACGTATCCACATTTGAATTTTAGAAGCTCCTAGACCATTAAAGCCCCCTTCCAAAATCATCTCCCATCCAAGAAATATTTCAAAATAACCCACTATTTTTAGATAATCTCCAGCATGCTGAATAATAGCGGGGTCAGAGTTTAATATTGATACTAGCTCATACGAAAAAAAGATAAATATAAGTGATATGAAAAATAAAATAAACGTTATAATTCCTAGACCATTGCGCATTATTGCACGAATTTCCTTTGTATCTCCACGACCAAACGCTTGACCTACTAAGGAGGTAGAAGCTATTGCAAATGCCTCTCCAAGAAAATAAGGAATTCCTTCAAAACGATGACCGATATTGACTCCTGCTAACGGCTCCATCCCAAATTTTGTAATAATCACTGTTAAAGCAGGAAATACTAACGTCCATACTAAACTACTAAGACTGACAGGGATACCAATAGATAAAATTTCCTTAAGATAAGTAAATCTTTTTTGCACTTTAAATAACTGCCAAGAAGGCATGTAGCCTTTTTTAGACAGGTAGTATCCACGTAGTAAGATTCCTAAAAGCTGACTGGCAACAGTCACAAAAGCAGCTCCAGAAATCCCCATTTCAGGAAAAAAGTATAATCCGAAAATAAAAAATGGATCTAAAATTATATTAATAATTAAAGTAAATAACATGATCCAATTACTTATTCTGGTATCACCATGTGCATTAAAAATATATCCTTGAAAAGCAAATATATATAATACGGGAATACCCCATATAAAATATTTAAAAAAATCTAATGCCAATTTGATAGTCTCTTTGTCTAGGCCCATCCAGATAAAAAACACTTCAGAAAATGAATAAAAAAAACCGATAAAAATCAGGGAAAAAATAGCTAATGCAATTGTTGCTTCTACAATTACTCTCAGAGGTTCATTTACTTTACCCGCACCTTTAAATCTTGAAATAAGTGAAGAGGCTCCAATATTTGTAGAGTGCATTAAAGCAAATAGTGTCCACTGTAAAAAAGAAGCCGCTCCTACTGCAGAGACAGCGTTACCACCTAGCTTTCCGACCCAAAAAATATCTGCTGCTTCAAAAATAATAATCCCAAGAAAACCTAAAAAGGCAGGATAAGCAATAGATATTATCTGGCGAACTATCGTAAGATTAAAAAAAATTATTACTGCTTGGGTACAGCTTGCATCTGTTGCTTGGCCATATCTTTTCCCTGTTTTACTAGAGCGTCAACTTCACCTTGTGAAAAACCATCTAGTTCTGCAAGAGCTTTTTTTAAATCTTCATCAGAAATCTTTCCCATTTTATTAAGTTGAACAAGTGATGTTTTTATCTGCTCTTTATCTATATTAATATCTGCAAGGCCTGTAAAATCTTGCGCCATAAGTGAACTTGATAAAAATAGCAAAAATACAAAAACTCTTAACATATATAACTCCTAATATTGATTTGACTCACACCACTTATCGCCTATTTTTCTTTGGGCCTTAGGTACTAATATTTCTAAATTTTGTTTTCATTATATGCAAGAATGATATTTGCCACAAATAATGGCCAGTACAATATAGAATAGGTAATTTTAGCCCCCTACAAATAGTAAATAAAAGCTTGTGTTTTCAAGTACTAAGCAGTTTTGCAATAACACTTTACTCAAATTTCAACCTTTCTATCATATAATTAAATTCACTCTCACATACTAGAGAAATTATCCGATATGAGCAGTGAGGAGATATCGTGAGATTACTTAGTTTTGTTATAATTACACTATTATTTGTTAGTTGTGTTCCCCAGTCGAGCATAACGGGAAGAAGTATTGCAAATTCTCAAGACACCTCTCCTCTACCAGAAGACGTTGATCCAGCTGATCCAGACTTCTCTTCCTCACTTAATTTTATTCAATATGGTCAGACAGAGCTAACAACAACAGTTAATCTGCAAAAAAGTTACAGTGACACGCTATATATTCGCGGCGAGCAGATTCATACATATATCACTGGCAACAGTACTGAAATAAACTGCCTGACTGTTTTTTTCTCTACAGTCACGGCAATTCAAGGGAACAGTCTCTTAGTTATTGCTGCCAGACCAAACTCCTTTTTTAATCTACAAACAGGATTACGGGAGTATTACTATATGATCACTCCTGCAGACCAGATTTCTAATGCTACCTATTGCCAAAAGCCAGAAGTAATTAATCAACTTTCAGCAACATATCCGGGTAGAGATATAACCTATGAATTGAGTTCAATTGCACAAAACACTATCAGCATTGTTGCTCCAAGTGACTCTCTAAAGCTTATGAATCAATTTGGTCAAAGCATTTCTAGTATAAGTCTAACTAATCTAAATTTTAATATGACTTCTGATACTCAAGATCAACCACCAGTTGGTCAGAGTTGTTCAAGTTCTGCAGAGTGTGTTCAAGCTGGATATGACTGCTGTACAAGTGGACAATGCATTAAAGATGGTGGAATAATTTCAGGAGTTGACCAGACCACTACCGATTTTTTACAAGCACTACAAGATATCAGTATAACCCCTAGCCATGTACAAAACTATCCACAGTATTTTAATTTCTGTCCAATCGATACTCCTCCAGATCCAATAGTACTACTTACTCCAGATCCTGCCGACGATCCTGATGTGCACTTTGCCGATACAAAAGATCTCTATGACTGTACCACTCCTTTTGCTGGTGAGATGAGTGTCTGTACATTTACTATGAAAGATATTACTAATGATACCCTCCATAACTACCTACCACTCAAAACATCTCCTTATGACCTCGCATATACTAGATTTTACTCTGGTACCAACTCTAGTCAGCTCCTAGAGAATGCTATATATCAAATATTTTATGGTGACCGTATCTTATATGATGTTAATGATACTATTACATACAATGATCCTCTAAATCCTGACCTGGATAAAGTTTCATTAGGAGTTTCTAATTTTAACTTTAGCGATCCGACATCTTTTACTCTACCTCTAAATACTAGTGGAGTTGAGACTCTACCAGTTAGTGGAACAGATGCAACACTGCGAATTAGGTATACAGCAGATGGTAGTTGTGAGTATGTGTCTCCTGATCTAGTCAAATGTTTTAAATCCTATATACAAGGAACTAATGTAGGTCTATCTACTGATCACTTTCCTGGCAACCTACCGTTTAGAATGCCTTACTATGCTGATACAGGAAAATATGTACAAGTAACTGTCGACAATATTCCTAGAACTCAAGGTCAAGAGTGGAACTTAAATTTTGCAGATAGCTCGGTTAGTTTTATAACTCCTATAGAAGATAACGAAGTTGTAAAAATTACTTTCTACGTTAATAGTGATGTGTATCCTGTTTATGCTGCAAAAAAAGAAGCTTTAACTTCTATTGAAGAGCACTGTAATTGTGTTGGCCCCGGATGCTCACTAAAACCAGTATATGATATCAATGGAGGCTTACTAGATTTTACGTGTCACTATCCACCTACTGATACAGTTGAACCACCAATGCAATCAGTAGTATTAGTCAGTGCTAAAGCTGTTCCACAGCGCTTTTTTAATTTTGAAGGTAAAGAAATTACAGACACAAATTTGATTACTGGCATGCAAGAGGGTAATGAGTTTGAATACCTAAAAGGCGACCGCTTGCAGCCTAATAATATTTATATTACTGATCCAACCATACCAATTGGTTTTAACGAGATTTATGGAAATATCTCATATGCTGTTGACTCAGCATCTCCTCCACAAATAGTAGATGTATTGAAAGGACGTAGTTATGATATTTTTACGGAAAGTGGCTCTTTTAGTACCTGTACCACTTGTGGTTCAGACTATTACTCACAATTAATTAAATTATTTCCAGATAACTTTCTATATCGTGGAGGTGGGTACTATCCAGATCCTTCTGAAACAAGCCGTCTAAACTCATCTACCTATAGAGCTGATGACCTTATCTTCGGCCGTGCATGCTTTGTTCCAGCAACTATGATTCCCTGGAGTCACCATGCTTCTTATGATCAATCAATTCAACGTAAAAAGCGCCTAGCAACTCAGCACTTTCTATTTGCTAATGGATATCAGAGAGACTGGTATGGCTTTGACTATGGGGCAATTATAGGTTCATTCGATGGAGTAGCCTGGTTTGCTATTGGAAACCAACGACGAATCAGGGCTACAACGAATAAACTATATATTGCAGTTAACTCATACTTTGGAGACCTCACTCAAAGTAGTAGTTTTACAGTATCTATCACAGACACTTCCCTCTCTTATGGGGGAGGCGGTGAGGTCTCTACTGATTTTTACAATGATGGAGCTCAATGTCAGAAATATCATGAGTGTGAAGTTGATCAAGATTGTATTGCACAGCTAGGATGGGAGTACTCTTGCCAACCTGTTACGCAAATTCAAACCGAGTGGCCTCGCTTTGACCAAAATGCAAAAGAGATTCTAGATGCCAGTGATACTAAAAGACTAATAGATATTATTGTTGGTGGATTTACAGGATCTGTAAAAAGATGTGTATACCGTGGTCGTGGTGCACCTTGCTCTACGAATTATAGTACAGTTGACGCAGAAAATAGTTACTCCAAAACAGCTACTCCTGGCCTTAATGCCTGTACATCAAATAATTATTGCCAAGTATTTTCTTCGGGTGGAGATAAAGCTAAATTTAATAATAAAATTGCTCGCTTTGGACGCTCACCTGATTATCAAAATGCTTCAGCAGAACTATTGATTGCCCCTGCTGATACCTTTGGATTTGAGGCACGTGTGCTTGGACATCCATTCGATTTTAATGGGACAGAAATAATTACAACAGAGGCTCGTGGGGGTCTTAATCAAAATAGCATATTCTCGCTCTGCGTACCAGGGCATAATACTGATCAAAGTAATTACCTAACAGCTCACCGCTATGAAGTCACACAAAAAAGCTATTCTGGTGACCGAGTTAGTGGTATTGGTATGACTAGCTATGACCAAAATTCAGACAACTATTACAGCTATTGCTCAATATTAGATGATAATGGAAATTACCTACACTTGAGTAATCCTACAATTCCAGCAGATAATATTTCAGTAAGAGCATCTGCAGCGAGCCAAGCACTGAGTACAAATGCTCTATCAATATTTAAAACTATCGACACTAGTTTAAAACTACTGACAGACTTCAAACAAAGTGTTGTATCTCAAAAATATTTAGATACTAATAGCTGCTTACGAGCTCCAGGCTCTGTATGTCATACCGACATGGACTGTGGGCCATCAAGTTTTGTGACCCAGAAACTTGCCAATATTGATGACGAAAGAGATCAATACCTCAACCGCTCCGAAAGAAAATTCTGGAAGGAGACTTTGGTATGCTCTCAGGCAGAGCCCACTACATCAGTTGATTACGATTTGAAAAATAACCGCTGTTGCCGGGAAAATGGTCAACAGATAACAGTCCCAACATTTCAAGAACGCAGTCCTGACAATGACCTATTTAAAATTCCAGGATATGTTACTAACGGAGTTAATATAAACAATGAAAATAGAATTTCAAGGTTTATGATGCTGGCAAAACTTCGTGCAGATGAAAGTAACGATCTTAGATCATCAGCAACCTACCCTGTTTTAAGAAGTGCTGTAGATAACTCCTGTACTAGTACTGGTGCAAGTTGTGAGCCTTATGCAACCTTAGAAAATCAGTTTAATACACTCAATACGGTTTCAACGAATACCTGCTGTAGTCAGCATTGGATTAGAAATTTTGATAAGATAGAAAATAATGGAGGACATACTTGGAACCCAACACGTCTCCAGAGCTTTAATTATGAGGGACTGAAGTGTCTAAACTGGGGGCAAAAACATGTTGACGCAAATAGAATTTTTTCTTGTGATCCTGCAGAGGCTCCTGATTACGCGACATGTACGGTAAAAAACATTACTCTCGTAGATGCTGACTTATACTTTCAATACTTTGGTACACTAGAGCTTCTAGGTATTCCGCAAATTGCGGTGAAGTCTTCGACTTATGCGGAAGCACGCTGTGTAGTCGATTCAAATCAGATCACGACGAGTACTATTCCAATAGACAATACAACTGTAGATAACACAGGACTAGGACAAGAACAAAACTATGAGTATAAGGACGGAGTGGACTACCTTTATTCAGCAACCGATATGGATAATTTTAGTAGCTCTTTGAAAAAAGTTTTTTCTCAAGATGATATTAGTTGTTGTCAACCGACAGGTCTTGCCATGCCAAACGATGCTGTTCCAGATGACTGTTGCACAGGTAATTTAGTTGATCAATACTGCTGCCTCCCTGACTATACTGATGTTAGTGTCTATACGAACCGTTACGTATCATCCTCAGCAAAAGGGTTAAACCCAATTAACTTTGACGCCAAAACTGGCTATATAACAGATGCAAATATCGTAGAGCAAATTGCAAGGCAAGAAGCATTATGCTGTTCAGGATCTGTTATGAGAGGGAAAGCACTTTACACTTTAGGCGTAAAAGGACTTGAAGATCAAGCGTACAGAGTACGTAGGTTCTTTGATGGACAGACACTATCAGTTGATCCTTCAGCGGTCATACAACAGGAGTGGCAAGCTGGAGCAAAATGGAACAACCATGTTTATTGCGCACCAGTATTATAGTAGTAGATAAATAGCTCCAGCTAGAATCAGACGATAAAAAAAGAAAATTTTAAATCCAACTTTTTGAATCCATTTTAAAAATAGATGAATAGTTAGAAGAGCAACAATAAATGATACCACTGTACCAATGGCAACATGACGCCATAAAAAAAGTGGTTCACTACCAATAGTCTCTTGGTACTTTAAAAATATCCCTGCAAAGATGGGAGGAAGTGCCAATAAAAAAGAGTATTGTGATGCTTCAAATCTTGATATTTTTAAAAACCTTGCAGCAGTAATAGTAATGCCAGAACGACTCACTCCAGGAAAAATCGCAATAGTCTGTACTACTCCAATAATAAAAGCCTGTTTCCAGCTTGATGCTTTATCCATCATATTACTACTCTCAATCTGCCTGTCAGCCCAATACAGTAGAGCACCAAAAAATACTAAATTTATAGAAATCAGCATCGGAGTTCGACCATAGTCCTCAGCCCAATGCTTCAAAAAGATAAAAAACAGTCCTGTAGCACCAACAGATATAACCATATTTAGCAACCAGTATCTTTTTCCAAAACCACTATGTCCTGGTACGAAAAGATAGGCCAACTCTTTTAGCAGCGAGCTTACTTCCCTAAAAAAATAAACCAAAATTGCCAGTGCCGTTCCGACATGCATGGCCAAATCGAAAAAGACGCCAGGATCCTTAAAATGAAAAAAATGTGGCAACAAAGCAAGATGAGCTGAACTGCTGACGGGGAGAAATTCAGTAATCCCCTGCAAGACACCATATAAAATTGAAATTAAATCATTCATCAATTTCCTTTTTAGTTGTAAGCTTAATCAGCTCCAGCAGCTTTTTTTCAAAACTATCTCTATAAAATGTTTGCCCACTAGTGTCTTTCAAAGAGCTTAAAATATATAATTCTTTCAGTGATTTTAAAATTTCTTGACGAAGAAATGAGTTTTTTTCATCATATTTTGTTAATAGTTTTTTATAATACAGAAGTGAAAAATCTTCAATCATACTGCGATGTTCAGGCAAAAGTTCTTTAAAGGTAAAATAATCTAAAACTGTAAATACTGTAAAATCATCAGTATTTAATGGAAATGGGATATTATACTTTTGATCTAGCCATTGTACGCTAGAAAAATAATCGAGCATTAGTAACTTGACCTGCTGTTGCTCTCCGATAAGTTTATAAAATGAGATACTGTCTGAATTCAATGGAAAAAACATATATTGCTTTTGTTTACCAGTAGTAAAAAATAAAAACTTTTTACTACCAATTTGTAAAAGCTGGTATTTATAATGATCATAATTTTCAAAAAAAAGTATACGAAATTGCAAGATAGTCCATAGCGATGCAAAGTTATTTTGTAATAAAGTCACCAGATTATTTTCTAATAAAATTGACAATCTTTTAGCCCACTCTATTTCACTATCACCGCCATCTTTAAAAATATTTAAACTGTTTTTAAATGAGTAATCACGCTCAATGGTCTGTAGGTGTGAAAATGATATTATTTTGTCTAAGGATAGTGGTATTAAAGTTTTAGACTGTTCATGTAAAAACCCAGCGATAGATTTTATCTTTTTATTTACAACAGAAAATCTTGGAATAATTATTTGAAACTTATCGACAAGCTTAGTTTCATTTGAAAATGAGAAGTACTGAGAATTTGCTCTCTCATCAATATTAGATAAAAAGCCAGACGAGTTATAGGCAAGAGAGGTACTCTCTTTTAATGAGAAAAAATCTACCCTTTCAAATGAAAAACTCTGCAACTGGTAAAGAATCCCCCCCACTAATCCAGCTATTGTAAGCACAACAATTAAAACAGCTAAACTAATTTTCTTTAACATAAAAAAGGGCTCTCTGCTAAAACTGCCACGTTCTAGTGGCAGCGGCATGGATAATTTATCCAAGCATAGCATAAAATATTAGAGATTTCACCCTTTTAAATTTCAGCTACTTACGGTTTTTTAATTATTTTAATACTCTAATTGACTAATATATTACGAATTTTACAAGCAGTGCGGCAAAGAGGACTAAAATAGTAGTAAGGGTAAATTTGTTAATCTTTTTTAGTTAAATACCGAAAATATAAGAGGAATCATAGTTTTAAAAGGGTCAATTATGAAAAATGTAACTCCAGATTTTATAATAAAAAAGATTACAGCAATCTTTAAGTCTTTAATTGTCCACTTAACAATTTTTACATTTATCATATCGCCTGTCTCTATTTTTGCAGCGAGCTCAAAGAAAAATGACAACGACAATGCAAATGAAAATACGGGATGGAATACTGCGTCTGCACTTATGAACCAAGCAACTCAGATGTACATGCAAAATATGTCCCAACAAGCAAGCATGGCACAACAAGCCGACCTAATGAAACAAATGGAAATTACACCAGTACCATCTAAGTACTTCCCATCTTGTATGATTGCTCCAATGACTCAAACACCAAAAGGTCTTTGTGAAAGTATTACTGATAATGCTTCGCTCTCGACAGCACGCATGTCTGAACAGATGGCTGAGAAAAATATAAACTATTTTAAACAACTTCAACGTGAAGAACAAAATGGAAAGATACAACAATTTAACAATGGTCAGTCATATGCTGCAACTTCAGGAGTTGGTTGTTTAAACCAAAATAAAAAACTTGTCGACTCTCAACTGCAAGATAAGCTGAACTACATTGAAAATCTTTCAGCTAAAATTAAAAAACAAAATCAACTTTTTAAAGAACAAAATCAAAAGCTCTTAGACGGAATGAGAGATGTAAATGCTGAGTTAAACGGGAATGGTGATAGTATCGATGCGAAGTCGCAAGATTTTGGAAAATTGCTCGCTGGTAGCAAGTGTTCCGAGGTTTTAGACTCTAATATTTTAATGGGAGAAAAAGGGCTTCGCGGTATCTCAGATTTTATGAATAAGCCTCAAGACGGAAATAAATCAATCAGATCACAGGCAAGTTATTTAATTAAAGACCAAGCGGTGATTAAGGATCAGCTAACAGCTAAAATTAGAGATGTTGAAGATCTTATTAAAAAAGGTGGGGTAAATGCAGCTACCACTTACTCTAAGGGTAGTGAATTTGCTGGCTTCTCAAATATTATAAAAGAAGAGGCAGATTTATTTAATTTTAATTATGCTTCTCTAAAAAAAGAGTATGAAGATCTATCTTCTACATATGATAGCATGCCTGCTTTTCCATCAGTAGATAGGAACCTATCAGATAGACTTAGCGAAATAAATCCACGTTATCTTATAAAAAATGCTGCAATTGAAGAGTGTATAACATTTGATAATACAATGACTACCGATCAGATTCTAGGATCTCTAGAACATAAAACTACTAATAATGGTGGACTTACCATTGTAAGGATTCGGGATGAGCTAAGTAAAGTTCTAAAATCTGACGCTGATATTGAAGATCCCAACTATATTGAAAATAAATTAAATGCCATTAAAAAAATTGATGATCACTATGGTAAAGGGCGTATCACCTTGAAGCTTGGCTCAAGCTACTGGGGAAACAATGCTAGCCATGGATACACTGCGTATGAGTTGTACTCTAATATGTATAAGCAGTGTGAGCAGCAATATAATGCAGGACAAATTGATAGTGCGAAAAAGAGTCAAGTGGATAATATGTTAACAAGACTACAGGATTTCAAAGAGGAAGAGAGACTATTTACCAGCAACCTGTCAAACAAGTTAGGTGATGAAATTTTAAACTGCCCTGATCGAAGCAGTGGTCGATCAGGACAATGTGATGCTAATAGCCTGCAAACTGATAAAGAAGGATTTTGCCTTAAAATTGCAACTAGCTGTGCACATGATGTAACCAACTGTTACACCAAAGTAGCTCATGAAGTAAAGATCAGAGAGAACCAAATTAAGACCTTTGCTGGTCAATACAATACCAATACTGAGCAATTTATTGCTTCACAGGAGCAATATTTTGCACAGCTAAAAGCACAGGTTGATAGTGAAACTGGTGTTCTAAAGCAGTTTTTCGAAGGTGCAAACTTTGAAATTAATAGTAAGGATAGTGATAAACTTTTCATTGCAATGCCTGAGCTAAGTATGGACAAAGAGCTGGGAGTTAACCTACGTGATCCAGATATGAAGTTTTTAGAGAATCTACCAGAAGCACTACAAACTCTTAAAGAACAAATCGCCGCTCAAAAAGTTACAATTGATGCGGAAATAGACAAGCATATTGATGATCAAAGACAAGTATTAGCAGACAACATCCAA
>DAOWEO010000039.1 GCA_030638415.1 Bdellovibrionales bacterium
TAAATTCAAAGTTAAGCAAAAATCAACAGTTCAATCTCATTGTAAAGATATTAAAATGTCCTCTATTAATTTTTGTATTCCATGCGAAAGTATTGACCATAAGAATGCTCCGGCAGAAGACCTTGCAATGAGTATTTTTTCATATGGAGAATCTTCCCCTCTTTACCATACTCTGGTAACTCAAAAGAGCTTGGCCAACAGTGGCGTTGGATCAACCATGTTTTTTAATGAAGGTGGTTTTCATAGCTTACGCATTACTACTCCCCCAGAAAAGATTAAAACAATTTTTAACCAGCTAACAATTTTAATTAAAAAGACTCTAAAAGATGGTTTAAAAGTTGAAGATCTAGAAAAGATTAAAAACCAGTTTATTGCAGGAAAAATCTACGAACAAGAATCTCTTGAGTACCGTGCATTCTCGCTTGGCAGTAGCTATGCAGGACATGGGGATATTAATAAAGAGGATGAGTATATTGAACGCATAAATAATATTACCATTGCCGATGTGAATAGTGCCTTTAGAAGAATTTTCGCTTACAACCAACACATTATTATGCAACTACCTGAAGGTTCAAAAAAAGAGCTGATCCATCAAGCCGCTGAAAAGTTTCAATCCAGTATGCCAAAAATGTTAGGTGTTAAAGAGAAAAAGACCGCAAGTATAAAAAGTAAAGTTGATCCACAAGTTCAACTCGTTCAGCTTAAACCGGGAATCAAACTGTTATATCGACATAATCCTCTTACACCTACATTTGCTTTTCATGCATATCTAAAGGGTGGACTAAGTAGTGAAACAACTAAAAACAATGGGATTTTTGGACTTATATCCAATCTTCTAACCAAAGGAAACCGCGAGACAGATCTATTTGATCTAAAACTTTCACTCGAAAATATGTCTGCCTCATTTAGTAATTTCACAGGAAAAAATGCGTATGGCCTTACCATGCACGGTCTAAGTAAAGATTTTGATAAGCTAAATAACCATTTTTTTAATTCACTACTCGGTCCTCAATTTGATAAGCAGCGCGCCGAACATGAAAAAGAGATGTCCCTGCGTGCACTTCTTAGCCGTGAATCTGATCCGACTTCAATGTGTTTTGAAGAAGTTTCCCAGATCATGTTTCCTAACCATCCATATCGATTAAATACATTAGGTACCGTTAAGTCACTAGGTGATATTAATATCAAACAGATCCAAGCAATGCACCAAAAACAACTTGGTAATTCACCACTACTATTTACCTATTGTGGTGATGCAACTCTAGATGAAGTAATGGAAAAAATTGCACCTTTTTTAAAGGAGCTCAAAGCAAGAAAAGATAAGCCCACTCCTATAAATATTCCAACTAAGATCTTTGGAACAAGAGAACATTTAGAATTTGATCGTGAACAGACACAAATTTTTATTGGAGTTCCAACTTTCCCACTAGTTGATAACAGCAATACAATTTTAAAGCTTTTAACAACCTATCTATCAGGACAAAGCTCGGAGCTCTTCGTTGATGTTAGGGACAAAAAAGGACTATGCTACAGTGTTCAGCCAGTTCACTTTAAGGCCTTAGAAGCCGGCTATTGGGGAATCTACATGGCATCAGGTTTTGATAAAGTAGAGGCGGCCAAAGAGGCAATCTTACAAATTCTTGATAGAATTGCCCATAAAGGACTTCCACAAAAAGAGTTTGAACGAATTAAAAAGATGATCAAAGGACAGGAGCAAATTAATATTCAAACCAATGAAGACTATGCCAATGTCTACTCTATTCCAGTACTGCACTCTATGGGACTTGATTGGCACTACGATATTTTAAAAGATATAGATAAGCTCACTTACGTTCAATTTAAAAAAGGGCTAAATCTACTATTAGATCAAGAGTGGAATATAATTACAGCGGGTAGATAAGTCTACCCGGATTTTAAAGCGGTAGAGCGGAGTAAAAAACTAGAATCATCTTGTTTAAAAGATTCTGACAAAATAGTTAGTAGTTGGGCCAGCTGATAAAAGAGCTGTGATAAGTTGGCATAAAAATCTTTTTGATCTAGATATTCAGGCACAAAATTATTAAGTTTTTTATAAGCAACAGTACCGATATCGTAATAATATTTAGGACTCACTATTTTATTTTCAATCGCTGAAGGAAAAAATCCACAAAGCATTAGAGCTGTATCTGCGACATCTCGAATATCAGTAACTTTGCGCCTATTTTTCTTACTATCTGTTTCTAACAGCTTCATACCTAAAACTTTATTTTGTATTTTGCCATCCACTATTTCAAAAAAGTTTTCACAAAGTGCATAACGATCTAACAACCTGCTAGCATAGAAAATTACGTCAGCGCTCATAGGAACTGATAGTTGACGGTTAAATTTACTCAAATGGTCAAAGAAAAATGACTGCAAGCTTGCTTCTAAAACTAAATCTCCTGAAATAGCTGCCTCCTGAAAAAGCCACAGGGAGTATAAGTTCCCTTACTTTATAGTATAGCTGATAAAAGTAGTGCAGTTAAAGAGGGTATCTTTTGCCAAATTATGCCTGCTTTCGCTGCCTGAGCCAAAATAGCACCGCAAGAAAAACTAATATTAGAGAAATTATTTGTGAAGTAGAAAATACTCCCCAGATACCTCGTAGCTTATCTCCACGAATAAATTCTAATAAAAAGCGAATCACAGAATAACTTAGAACGTATGTTAAAATGACTGCTGTAGGTTTTTTACGACTTCGTACCATCTTCCACAGCACAACTCCTAAAAGAGCTAAAGATACTGCTTCATATAGCTGTACTGGGTAACGAAAACTATTATGTAAAAATATGTGATCCCAGTTAGTACTATGACTGCCGTAACAACACCCTGCTAAAAAACATCCGATACGCCCAACACTATGGCCAAATGCAATTCCTGGAATAAAAAGTGTTACATCACTAAGCTCAAACCACTTTTTTCTAAGCCCAATAAGAACATGTCCAAGTGCGAAAAGTAGTCCTCCATAAAATACAAAACCACCACCGAGCCAAAAGCTACTCATGCCGGCCCATTGTCCAACAGGATGACTTCCCAAATTGGTAAGTAAAAAAAGTACCTTTGCCCCAACCCATGCACTAATAACAGCTGGCCACCAAAGCAAAAAAAAAGTTTTACTGTTTTTTTTAAATATATGAAAAAGATAAAAGCTAATATAATAACCGACTCCCAAGGCTAATCCTAAAAACATTGGATAAGCGTAGAGAGTCAAAAAAGAGCTATTATATAAAACAGGGTACATTAGTCACTGAGACTAATGGTCTCATCCTTTTTTTTCATCTGTAAAAAAAGATCTATAATGATAAGTCCTGCTGCAATTGAGATACAACTATCAGCGACGTTGAATGCTGGAAAGTGAGATCCACCCATATGGAAATCTAAAAAATCTACCACGTAGTCCAACCTAAAGCGGTCAATCAAATTTCCGACAGCACCTGCAAAAATAAGAGCATAGGCAACGGCTAACAATCTATTTACCCCTACTGATTTTCCAAGTAACCAAAGTAACCAGACACAAGCTATTACTGGAACTAAAAGAAATAGAGGTTTCCTTATGGCATCACTAGCATGGGCCAGAAAACCAAAAGCAGCACCGGGATTTCTAACATAAGTAATGTTAAACAGCCCATCAATCACAGGAATACTTTCACCTAGCTCAAAGCCAAATGTTCCAGTGATAAGATACTTAGTATATTGATCCAAAATAATTAGAAATATTATTGAAACTAAATACGGTATTGTCTTTTTAAATAAGCTCATTAATAAAATTCCTTCGGATTAATTTCATACTTTTCAATCTTACGCAGCAATGTTTTTTTAGGAATATTTGCTTTTAATGCAGTCTGATTAATCTTACCTTTATTATATTTTAGTGCCTGCACAATAAATGATTTTTCGAACTGATCTTTGGCTTCTTGAAAATCTAACTTAATCTCACCCTCACTGCCAATAGTAGCAAAGGTAAATTGGTAATCACTATTGTCCGCTCTTTTTTCATCTAATATAGAATCCTTAATAGCATCCATCGAGATCATTGCCTCTTCACTATTATTATTTCCAGAAGTATGCTCGTTATCACCAGAGTGAACTGCAGCAGGAAGAGAGCCCAGAGTAATATAATCACTAGACTCAATAATAAATGCATGCTCAATTACATTTCGTAGCTCACGAATATTACCCGGCCATCCATAATCAGTTAAAATACTTTTAACTTCTGGAGTTAACCCTTTTATTTCTAGGCTATGTAAATTATTAAAATAATCAATATAGTAGCTAACCAGATGAGGAATATCAGAAGTTCTATTACGTAGTGGTGGAAGATATACAGGAAGGACATTCAGTCTATAAAACAGATCTTCTCTAAATGTTCCCTCTTTAATCATATCTTCAAAGGGCTTATGGGAAGCAGCAATAATACGTGCATCAAAAGTAATAACCCGGTTAGACCCTACTGGTGTAAACTGTCTCTCCTGTAGAACTCTTAATAGCTTGACCTGCATTGTCGCTGAAACATCACCAATTTCATCTAAAAATAGAGTTCCACCATCAGCATATTGAAATTTACCAATTTTACGTTCTGACGCTCCAGTAAATGCACCTTTTTCATGTCCAAAAAGTTCTGATTCAATCAAATTTTCAGGAATAGCAGCGCAGTTAATAGTAACAAATTTATCATCTTTTCTAGGACCATTATAGTGAATGGCCTTGGCCACAAGTTCTTTACCTGTTCCAGATTCCCCCCTGATAAGGACGGGAGTAGGAACTTGAGCAAGTTTTGCAATAATGCTAAAAACTTTTTGCATAACATCAGACTCACCAACAAATTGATCATCTTTCCCACCACCTAAAGATAGTGATGGAGCTGAAAATGCCATAGTCTGGATTAAAGAACGAGCTTTTAATGCTCTTTTAATAAGCGCAACTAAATTATCGGAACTAATTGGTTTCTCCAAATAGTTGTAGGCTCCTTCTTTCACCGCAGCAACAGCGTCTTGCACATTTGAAAAAGCAGTTAAAATTAGAACGATCAGAGAAGGATCGTGCTTTTTCATCTCCACAAGTGCTTCAATACCATTCATCTCAGGCATATTCACATCCATTACGATGAGATCATACTTTTCTTTATGAACAGCTGAAAGTGCCAGCTTACCATTGTCAGCTGTATCAACAATAAAATTGTGAAACTCTAAAGCCGACTTAACTGACTCTTGTAAAATCTTGTCATCATCAACAACTAATACTCTATGCATACTATCTCCTAACTATTTCTAAGTTTTATTAAAAATGTTGTGCCCTCGCCTAATTTAGAATCGACGCTTATCTGTCCATCGTGTAACTCTACAAAATACTTTACTAAGTATAGACCTAGACCACTCCCTTTTATAGCATGATTTGCATCATTTTTAATACGATAAAACTTATCAAAAATATGCTCTAAATCACTCTCTTGCATTCCTGCACCATTATCTTTAATTTTAACAAATACCCAACTATCATCGTCCCAAGTATTTATCTCAATCTGACTTCCCTCTCCACCATATTTAATGGCATTTTCCACCAAATTAGAAATCACACGAAACAAAAGTGTAACATCTATTGTTATAGGAAACAGAGGACTAAGCTCTTTTACGATTTTGATATTAGCATTACCTGCTTCAAATTTTAGATTATCTATTACTGATTCAATAATCTGGTTAATATCCTTAGAGACCTTGTTTAAATTAAGGCTGCTAGACTCCACCTTAGTAAGATCTAAAATAGAGGATATAAATTTGTTCAGCTCTTTAGTTGCATCAATTATATTATGCAATCCTTGCGTAAGCTCTGGATTTTTACCCTCATTAGTACGCAATAAAATATCCGCCTGCCCTACAATCTTAGCAACTGGTGTTTTAATGTCATGGCTCATCAGGGAGATGAAATTTCTCTTAAGACTTTCCACACTTTTTAGTAGGCGAGTCTCCTCTTGGAAAGCATAACTCCGCTTGTACTCTTCAATCGCCCTAAAGGGCACCAAAATATAATAAGAGATCAAAATCGCAATTAAGATATGCGCCAAATAGAGCCATAGACCAAAAACAATAAACAGCAGATAACCAGCTACTAATGCACCGAGTAGTACTCCCAATGTCACAATCATCCCCTTAATAGGGTTAATCCGCGCAAAAGTAACCGAGAGAAACCAAGCTAAAATAAGTGCAATAATATAACTAATATTTTTTGGAATCAGATAGACTGTTTTATTTTTTATTAAAGACTCTATCTGATTTGAAATAACATTTATTTTGGGAGCTTTAAGCTGCGAATCAAATGGTGACCAAATATAATCTAAACTATTAGTTATATAGTTAGGTCCAATTAGAACAATCTTATTATGAAATAGGTCTTTGGGAAAATTTCCAGTGACCACCTGATAAAAAGAGATCAGAGGATAGGAAGATTCATTTTCCAGAGGATCTGATGAGTAGCGATAACGTGCTAAAGTTGAATCACTTTCCGCAGCATAGTAAGAGCCCAAAATAGAAGAGAGGGTCAATGGTTTCTGCCCTTTAAATGAGCGATAAACATTGGCCATCACAAGACCAAATGACGATTCCCCACCTTTATCTAATACCAAACGACGTGATACGCGATCCTTAGTAAAAACATTATCATCAGTTGGCATATAGGCAAATGGTTGAGAAAAATTTTGAAACATTATTTTTTTAGAAACATTTCGCTCATTTCTATGAAACCCACGACTAAATACAACCTGTCGATTATGTTTTTTGGTGAATGCTGAAAGGTTTTTCTTAACCTGGTATTTCTGCTTAGCATCAAGTGTCGTCCGAGGATTCTCAAAATCAACCAGAAAACCTAGTGCTAAAGGTGAAGTTGGCAGAAGATTTTTTAACAATCTTGAATAATTAGAATATGAGTAAGGGTATACGTCTCCTAGAAATTGATCACTCTCCTCATCTAACGTTATTAAGACAATATCATCAGAAGGGGTTTCAATATCGAGCCTAATTCGTAGATCGTATAGCACCCCTTCAAAAGTAGGAAATGCGTATTGAAAGCTTACAATCACAAATAGAGTAATAAATATAAGTGGTAAAAGAGAGGCAAAAGCATCTTTTTTAGAATCCTGTTTGCTGGCAGCCTGATTACTACTCATGAATTAAATCCTGATAATGATATGTATTCAGCGCCCTAATATCATAATTAGGAAATAGGGCTATTCCTTGAATGAAGTGATCAAACAGACTCTGATCAAAATAAATATGGTCTATTCCCTCACGTAAAATATAGAATTTACGCACCATTTGACACTCAGTACTAGCTAATAAGTCTGTATTAAGAAGCGGTAACTGCCTACGTAGCAACACATAAAAGAGGGCCACCGGTGAGATGCAAATTGGAATAAAATACTGAAATATCTTTTTAGGTATCACAGCTTCCATACACCAAAAAGGAAGCAGATAAAGTGCAACAAAACACAATGCTAACTGCCGCAACCTCAGGTTTCTGTGACATACAATCCGCTTCAATTCATCTCCTAGATCCTCAACTGCAGAACCAACATCGAGATTCGATAAAATCAGTTTATCAAGCATTACATGTATTTCACGCTTAAAAAAAGAGGTGAACAGAGGAACATTTAGGCAGTGGCTGCGTGCAAAATACAAGTTGACCTTATAAGGGTAAGTACTTTTAATTTTAGTATACTCCTCCTCGTTTTTACTGGTTGGACGAAACTTCCTAACTTCATTCCAATAAAGAACACTAATTAAGCTCACTTTCAAAATAATAATAAGAGCAACACCATACACCAACGTAGACCACGCCACTGTCGATAGGGTAATAACATGCCCTAAAAAAGCTAAAACACTAAGAAATATAGTTAGAGGAAAACCATAAAAAAATAGGATAAATAAAGGAAAAAGAAAAAAAAGCATATAACGCATACCGCCAATGTCAATATTACATGTAACAAACAATGCATGGACTTTAATCCACAACCAAGCTATATAACACCACTACATTTTATAGGTAAAAACATTGAAGCACTATCTATTTTGATATATAAGCTAAAAAAATAACAAGGAGCAATCTCACATGCAATTTGAAAGATTACTATTTGGTACAGCTGGAGTTCCAAACTCTACTTCTAAAAAAAATAGTCCCGTTGATGGAGTAAAAAGGATCCATGAACTAGGCCTAGACTGCATGCAACTAGAATTTGCACATGGAGTAAGGATGAAAGACGAAATTTCATCTGCTCTACGTAAAGTTTCTTATGAATTAAATATCCCTCTTACTTCTCACGGCCCTTATTACATTAACCTTAATGCTCGTGAACAAGACAAAATTGACTCCTCCGTTGAAAGGATTATCCAAACAGCTAAGATCTCTGATCTTTGTGGGGCAGAGTCCATGACATTTCACGCTGCTTTTTACATGAAAGACTCACCTTATGATGTGTTTGATCTTGTAGAAAAGAGTATGAATGTTATTGAAGAGAGACTAAACAAGCTAGACATTGATATCGAGCTACGTCCTGAACTAACAGGAAAGACTAGTCAGTTTGGTTCACTTGATGAGCTAATCTCACTAACTAATAATGTTAACTCTTGCAGACCTTGTATGGCATTTTCTCATCTCTACGCTAGAACTGGCAAATATAACAGTAAGCAGGAATTTGATGAAGTCATCACAGTACTAAAAGATAAGCTCGGTGCTAAGGCACTACAAAATATGCACATTCATATTTCTGGAATTAAGGCTAACTCTAAAGGAGATCTTAAACATCTCAACTTAGAGCAATCTAGCTTTAACTGGCGTGAGTTGCTACAAAGCCTAAAAGAGAATGATTGTCGTGGTTATATCATCAGCACCAGTCCAAACCTTGAGGATGATGCTAAATTAATGAAAGATTACTATATGACACTATAAAAAATTATGTCGATGTACGCTAGCCTATTGCTCTTGTACATCGATAGAGTTTTTTGCATCAATAAAAGTCTTTAAATTTTCAATATCTGTAATTTTCCACTGATCTTCTATTTTTTCTATTTGAGCAATTTTCTTAATATCAATATTATACTCTTTTGTATCAAGAGTTTTCTGTCGATACTTTAAAATATAGGTGATATGACATTTATCTTCATGACAATTTTTTAAAATAATTCTAAAGCTTCTCTTTTTAAAACTATTTCGCTCTAGATAACCAGAATAATCACTGTCATCCATCTGCGCCACACTCTCTTTTAGCTCTTTTCCTAATAACTCTAAAGCTTCACTTTTACTCAAACTTTTAGAGAGAAATTGCTCAATATAACTTGAGAGAACATCTTCCGGCTGATCGTTTTTTTCACATCCAACCAGAAAAAAACATACATTTATTAATATAAGTAACTTAATCACTTTACTTCTCCTAGGTGCTGGCGAAACAGCGGGTTAAATCCTCTATCTGATAATAATATATTTAGCTCATTCCAGGAATAAAAAAGTGTATTTTCATCACTTTGTGACCATTCCCGAAAAATAAGACCTACTCCTCCACCATACTCCGTATAAACAACTACGTCATTCTGGTAGGAATTGCCTTGATAATCTAACTGTAAAATCCCTCGACCTCTAATTTTTTGCAGCTCAGGACTATTCTGCACAAAAAAGCAGCTCCTCTCTCCCCAATTAGATAAAAAACCATTATGATCTCGACCTCGAATCTTTAAAGTACAGTCTAAATTGAATTCGTTTTTATTTCCCAGCTCTCTTGCATTAAAAAGAGGATGGTAATGAGCCTCTTCCATCTCCAAAAACCAAAAGAGAAAAAATATCCCACCTGTAACCAGATAGAAAAAGATTAAGAGCAACACAAACTTGCTGTAATCAATCAAGTAAAAACTAATTGCCATTCGTGTAGTCCACAAAATAATACCAAGTAAAACATAAGCTGATAACTTTTTTACCCAGCTAACTAAGAGTACTGCAACTAACGTCAGTAACATTAAAATATTGTTATCTAGAATATTTTCTTTAAATTGAGCAAAATTAAAAGCCGAGTGGCCATTGGCCAAAGATGAAATTACATGTAGAAAAAAAATATTTAAAAGCAAAAATATAATAATGTTTTGCATTGCTACACTTTGCTTTAAAACCTTAAGCACAAATTGCCTCTCTCCTGTTCTAGACCTATTTAGTATAAACTTAAAAAATGATACCATACTTAGATATAATGACCAACTGCTCTGGATGTGACAATTGCATCATAATTTGTCCTGAAAATGCTATCACAACAAAAAGTTCTCAATACATAGTTGACCAATGGACCTGTTCCCTGTGCATGCTCTGCGCTGAAGCATGTCCCGACGACGTCATAAAGCTTAAAGAACGCGAAGAGGAAGACTAAATTCGATCGCGCATATTATTTAACACTATCTCACTATCCTTACACACATCTTTTAATTCGAGACTACCACAATAAAACTGTTGGCCCTTGATCCCATAGTTCCAAAAAGTATCACGAGTCAGGTAAATATTTTTGTTAGACTGGTCTGTGAAGCAACCAAATACCTTCAACATTTCTTTAAAGTTCGGAAATTGATCTGTCAAAACAAGACTCTCAACCAATCTGATATAGTCATCTTTAGTGCCAAAATCAAGATACTCATAATCGGCATAATATTGTACCTGAACCTTTGAATTTTTAAAATTAGCAACCGTATCAAAAAATTTTGACACACCTTTATGCTGTTCTATCTTTTGACAATTGACTAACGAAACACCTGAAAAAGTAATTGTCGGTGCACTAGTACTAGGTGGAACAATTTTTAAAAGCTGTCTATCATCCGCCACGACAAGTCGGTTGTATTTCGCCTGTTTCTCAACATCTATCGCCATTAAAATAACCTGTGCATCACTACTCTTTAACTCCTCAAGATATTTTTTTGTTGGGAGATAAAAAACATCGGCATTAATAACAAGTAGATAATCATCCTTAACATATGGCAGGCAATTATGAATTGCTCCTCCAGAGTCTAATAGTACCTCTTCATGTAAAAGTTTTATATCTAGTGATTTAAACTCCTGCCTAATACTATCAATATATTTCTCTACTAACCCTGTCTGATGGTGGGAGTTAATAAATACATTTCGAATACCCTGCTTTTTAACCAAGCAAAGCTGAAGATACAAAATTTCTTTATCAAATAGTGGCCACAGTGCCTTAGGAACTTCTTGGCCGATAACTCCCATTCTAGTTCCATATCCCGCTGCTAAAATAAGGCAAGCATTAATCTTCACTGGTAACTCCATTTATAAAATCGACTAGGATCTTGAAACGAACATCTTTCTCAGCAAGCTCACCAGTATAGTACTGTAATCTTTTTATAGCAGTAGAAATATACTGTAAGTAACTATCTTTACCTTTTTCAAAATATAGATAAGTAAAGCTACCAAGGATCTTATATAGTCTTTGCACTGCTGTTAACTGATACCAGTAATAGAATTCCTCGTAAGTATATTGATCCGCATAATTTTTATAAAAGTACTGTATATGATGCTCACGCTTTATATTATCAATCGGTAGATATGGATCTTCTAATAGTGAGACTAAATCATACGGTAGTGGCCCTAACCGTGCATCTTGAAAATCAATAATTTTTTTTGCACCATCGACATCATGAATATTTCTCGAGTGGAAATCACGATGTACAAGTACATATGGTATTGCTAAAATTTCTTTAATTAGAATTTCAAAAGTTTCTTCTTCAGGCTCACCAATATCATTTTTCAAGTATCTCCGAACAAAATACTCATGAGACATTTCTATCTCTGTTTGAAGCTTTTCATGATCAAAACTCCATTGAAATAAAAAATTATCTCTATCGGGTTGAGGTATGCGCGTAAAGCTCAGTGCTATATCTATCGCATCATGATAGTTACTCTCACCATACTCTAAAGATTTATCTCCTAAATCTTCTTGTAAAATATATAACTCACTACGATCAATTCCATAAATTTCAGGAACCATAAGTCCAGCACTACTCAAAAACTGTTGTGCTAATATAAATCTGTTAAAATTATCATTACAACTATCGCAGCATAAAATATATTGTTTATTATCTGCAAAGATTCTAAAATACTCACGAGCAGAGGCATCCCCACTGAGTTTAATCGCAGTATACTCTTTAGTCTTAATTTCATTTAGTAAAAAAACAGAAAATTCATTGTGCATTTAAATCCCTTTTAAAAAGCGATAAAACCCTTTAGAAGAATTATTTTCCAGCTGCTTCATTGATAAAGAAAAACTATTTTCTTTAGAGATAAATTGCTTAAATAAAAATTCCTCTTTAGTTATAAATTGAGGATCACCAATCTGCCTTGAAAAGTCCAATGTATTTCTATTTTGTAACTGAATCCACTGCAGATAATACGATCCTCCAAATCCTGTTTTCTGTAAGGCCCAAAAAACGGCCTTATTTAGATCAGCCTTCAAATCTAGAGGTAACTTAATAAGAGATATAATCTGGTCGGTAGAAATATATCCAATTGGAACAACTATTCTTTTTAAATATGCTCTATTACTTGCCTGTAGCATCATATATGACAAACAAGACACAAGACTCATCTCATTTTTAAAATATTTCTGAATTAGGCCTTGAGAAAAAAAATAGTAATTATTCGGTAATGAAAAATAAAAAGGATTTTCATCTTTCACAATAAAAAATGTAGGTGCTACTGAGTCAGGAACAAACCGTCTATTTTTCTTTTGAATTTTTTTGTACAAGCGAGCCAGATATCTTTTTTGACTCTTGCGTAATTTTAGCGATGTAATGTTCTTGGTATACAGCTCCCCCAGATGCGACAACTGCTCAATATAATCCTGCTTAGCATACTTCACATATTCCAACTCTTTTGCCCCCAAAAATGGAGCGATGAACATGAAGAGTAAAATGTAAAAAACTCCTCTGATCGACAGAGGAGTTTTATTAAAATCTTTTTTTTTCAAGTAGTGCTGCTTAATCACATTTTTTTAAAACTGCGCAACTGTATCTGGAATATAATACAGTGTAAATCCAGCAAATATTTTATTAGGATTGTGAATCAATGGTCTATTGTTATCCCAAATCTCTTTCCAACGCTTAATTGTTCCATACTTGTCATTAGAGATAATTCCAAGAGTTTCACCAATCCTAATTACATGTGGATTTCCTTGTGGTTGCCAAGAAAGCTCGCTACCACCACAGTAAGAAATTATTGTTCCTGTCTCAAGTGCATTCGCATTTAACTCACCGTTCATTCTTGCAATTTCTGGCCACTTTTTATAGTCACCATAAAGATTAAATGCAATCTGCATCAATGTTTCACCAGACTTAATTTTATAATTTGCAGTCTGACATCCACCTGTCTCAATACTCGGTGCAGTATTTTCTGCCATTGCTGGCTCCTCTGCAAGATCAACAGCTTCTTCTTCAGCCACCTCAGGTGCGATTTCTTCTTCTGGCATAGCGCCATCATCAGTTGCAACTTCTTCTTCTGCTCCTTCTTCACTATCCTCTAAAAAGAGATCTTCTTCATCAGAATCAACAACAAAATCTCCATCGGCAGATTCAGAAGTACTAGTGTCAGCTGCAGCATCTGCACCTTTTTTCCCACTAGAACAAGACGTTCCTAAAAAGATAAGTATTAAAAGCGGTAAGAATAATTTTTTCATTTATAACTCCATGTATTTAAAGGTACTAACCTACTCGTCTAGTATAATGGAATTATAAGTAAAAATTTAATAAAGGAATATTTTACCGCTATGTGCTAGTTGTTATAATGAAAAAAGAGATCTTGCTGATCAATAGAGCTATGAATCTTTTCTACTAGCTTATCAAAATGGGCACCATTATGTAGAAAGTCTAATTCATCGGTATCAACAAAAAGACACTTTCCAGCATCATAACTATCATACCACTCTTCATAAAAGTCATTAAGCCTCGAAATATAATCTACCGGAATAGATTGTTCATACTCCCTACCACGCTGTTTTATTCTCTCCATTAATTTAGGAACAGAGCGCTTTAGAAAAATCATAAGACTTGGCGGTTCAATATATTCAATCATCGTTTTATAAAGACCAATATAATTATCATAATCTCTACGACTCATGTTGCCCTGTTCATGCAGGCTTCTCGCAAAAATATTCGCATCTTCATAAATAGAACGATCTTGAATTGCACTAAAGTTAGCATCCTCTATCTGGCGATGAGTATTAAACCTGTGAGTTAAAAAATGAATCTGCAAAGCAAATGACCAGCGCGACATATCACCATAAAAATCTTTCAGATATGGATTATCGTCTACTGACTCATACATGGGTTTCCAACCCAACCTCTCTGACAAATTACTCGTCAGAGTTGTCTTACCGCAGCCAATATTTCCGGCAACGATAACAAACATTTTTGTACTTTGATCTTGAAGGCGTGTGTAATAATCTTCTTGCATGAGTTTCTCCCACTACTTTTTACTAAAGATTATTATGGTGGTCAATAATTGCATTATATGATAAACTCAATAAAACTTATTAACCCCAAAAAATAATGGCTAAAAAACTAAATATAAAAACATTTTTTCTCCTTATTACCATCATATTCTCTTTGGTCAGCACCTCTATCTCTGCTCAAGAAGTTATGGATGACCTCACCAGAGCAAAGCTAATTGAAGAAGACAATGAGGTTTCCTCATTCCCTACAGAGGTTATATTAAAAATTGCAGTATCAAAAAAGATAATGCTGCTTAGCAATACAAATAACTCTTATCAAGAAGGAGATTATCTATCTCTAATTCTTAATAAGCGGCTCATGGTTCGTGTACTATGCGCTAAAATAGACGGCCAAAACTGTGGCATTAAGTTGATTAGAATTTACGAAGACCCCCTCTGGATAAAGGCATATGAAGGTATGGAGGTACAGGTACTTCGTGGTGACGATGCCCAGTTTAAAATTGATCAAGATAAACCTGAGGTTGCAGAAGAGCCGATAGATGTACTGAAAGATCTTTATGAAGATGATGAACTTATTGATAGTGATAGTGTTGAAATAACCGATAATAAAGCACGGCTGCTAAAAAATGATAATATTATTGGCCTAAGTTACGGTCTGTTACTTGGGGTCGACAATGAAAATGAGCCACATAACTACGGACACTGGCATTTTCAATGGGCATACCAGATGGCAGACAACTTTTGGGCTGAAGTACTGGTAGGACAAGCTATTATTGGACAGTTTCCAAATGATACCCTTGATACCCAAATTACTAGTATGACCATAAGATTTAAGTACACCATAAAAGCTCCTTTCTACTCGTTTGTCCTACCTTATGTTGGATACCAATCAGTTGTACCAAACTCTCCTGATGTTGGAGTGCCATATTTAGGATCTAAAATAGAAGATCTGAACAAAGAGCTAGATACCTTTGATAACATGAAACGAAATCATATGATTTTTGGAGTTACAATACTGAAAAGAATTGTTCCAGGATGGTTTTTACGCGTTGATTTAGGAAATGACTTCATCTCCTCAGGACTATCGCTTGAATTTTAAACTAATTTTATTACTATTTATATTCTCTGCATGCGGAGTAAAAGGTCCTCCACTGCCACCTGTTGGCACCACCGGGCCATCTTATATTGATAAATGCACCTATGAATCTCCTGCTGACCAACAACAAGCTGAAAAAATTAAAAAGAAAAAATAATTTTATACTGTTTCAAATCAGCTTTACTGATGTACGAAACATATTGACCCCCACCATGAAGCTTCTTATAATATTAAAGTCTTAGGAAAAGATTTCCGTAAAGGATTTAAATATAAATATAATCAAGGAGTTTTTATGAACATTTTTGTCTGTGTTAAACAAGTTCCAGATACAGAAACTAAAGTTACTCCCACTGCTGATGGCAACTACATTGAGACGTCATCGATTAAGTGGGTTATGAATCCGTATGATGAGATTGCAGTTGAACAAGCACTAAGTGTCAAAGCAGCTAACAGTGATTCGACAATTACAGTAGTAAGAGTTGGTGGTGTTAAAGACACTGAGTCACTACGTACTGCAATGGCCATGGGAGCAGATGAATCATTTCTAGTGCAAACCGATGATATTCTTGATCCATATGCAACGGCTAAAGCAATTAAAGGTGCCATCGAAAAGTCAGGAAAAACTCCTGATATTATTTTAACTGGCTGGAAAGCGATTGATGATGACAACGTACAGGTTCCACAGATCCTTTCACATATGATGGATCTTCCACATGTGTCAGTTGTGATGGGCTTTGAGCAAAATGGCGACACCATCACACTAAAGCGTGAAGTTGAAGGTGGAACAACTGAAATTTATGATGTGACTGGTGGATGTGTTGTAGGATGTCAAAAAGGACTTAACACTCCAAGATACCCTTCACTTCCAGGGCTAATGAAAGCAAAGAAAAAACCGCTTACTACTCTTAGTTTAGATGATGTTGGAGTAAGTAGTGCTGATCAAAAAGTTAAGTATAGTAATTTTGAACTTCCTCCAGTTAAACCGGAAGGGAAAAAATTTGAGACTGATGACAGCAACAGAGCAGATATCGTAAAAGAAGTTGTAGGACTTCTTAGAAACGAAGCAAAAGTTATTTAACAAAGGATTAGACTATGTCAAAGATACTTATTTTAGCAGAAGCAGCAAAAGATAATGTTAAAAATGTTACTTTTGAAATTTTAGGAAAGTCCGCAGCACATAACTGTGACGTGGCAATATTTAATGAACTACCAGCAAATGCAGCAGCTGATCTAGCAAAATATGGTGCAGAAAATATCCACGTTATTAAAGGAGATAATCTTGATAAGTACTCTCCAGAAGGATATGCCCATGCCCTAAAGGAATTTGTTGCAGCTAACGGCTACGACTACGTATTCTCTGGAGCAACAAGTATGGCCAAAGATCTTCTACCAAGAGTTTCGGCAATGTTTGATTCAGGCATGGCCACAGACGTTACCAACTTCACTTTTGATGGAGATAACTTTAGTGGAACCAGACCAATGTTTGCTGGAAAAGTTTTATGTAAAGTTGAACTAACTGGCAGTGCTCCACACTTTGTAACTGTTCGTCCAAATGCTTTAGGACTTCCTGACTCACCTGCAGCAAAAGCAGGAAGTGTTCAAGATGCAGCTGGAAATGCAGGAACAATTCGCGCTGCAATTAAAGAAATAATTAAAGGAGCTTCTGAGAAGCTTGACCTAACTGAGGCCAACGTAATTGTTTCAGGTGGACGGGCCATGAAAGAAGAGGCTAACTTTAAAATTCTTGATGAGATGGCAGATGTTTTAGGGGCGACAGTTGGAGCGTCAAGAGCAGCAGTTGATTCTGGATTTGCACCTCACTCTATGCAGGTTGGCCAAACTGGTAAAACAGTTTCACCTACTCTTTATATTGCATGTGGTATTTCTGGAGCTATTCAACATTTAGCCGGAATGAGAACATCAAAGGTTATTGTTGCAATCAACACTGATCCAGATGCTCCAATTTTTACTAAAGCTGATTACGGAATAGTTGGAGATCTTTTTGATATCGTTCCTATTCTAACTGAAGAGCTTAAAGCAATTATGTAATTTTATTTTTCAAGTAAAAACAAAAAAGCCGACTTAATTTAAGTCGGCTTTTTTTATGTCTAAATATTTATATTTCTAAAAAGCAAATCCTCTACCTTCAGCTACTTTAACCATCTCCTCTTCTGCCGGTCTCTCATCAATCTCTTTTTTAAGTTCTAGCTGCTCAAGTGCTGCATTATCTCTTTCTATTACTTCATCTAATCGTTCTTCACTAGTAAAATTCAAAGTTATTCCTTTATACTGACCAGTAGAAAAGCGTACTGTATAAGAAGTCTTGTTTCCATTGGCAGTCATTATTCCTACGTCTGGACTATCTTCATCTCCAGTTACAAATGCATTTCCATTCATTTCTGCATCACTTATTACAATCTCACGCTCTTTTGAAGTATCAAAATTTACAACCGCATCAATATTTAAATATCCATCAGCCACTTCAAAAGATCCCTTCACCAAATTACTTTTCAGATGACCATCAGGAGTATTTGCACTTTCTAACAATAAGTTTATCTCAAACGCCACTTTCTCTGGCTCAATTAATTCATTATCTTCAACCTCATTAGAAACTGCGGCGACAGCTACTAATTTTGTCTTCACTTCTTTAAGCTTTTTTAACTCTAAAACCTCATGTCCATCACCGTAAAGTTTGAACAGTGCCATAGTATGAGCTGTCGATAAAAAAGAGATATTAAATACTTGCTCTTCATCATCATTTACAGTTACTTCACAATCACTACTCATGCTTAATTTTACAGTTTTATAGATCTCTTCTTCATCCATATGGTTATTTGCAAGATATTTATACTTATTAAGTGTCCACTTGCCTTCTATTTCACCTTTCATTGCAGCTAATCTTGATACATCTGTCGGACACGTTACAATACTTGGAGAAGGAACCTGCTGCTCAGATGCAACATATCTTTCATTTACCTCATCGAGTCGCTTTACCTCATCAACCTGTACTTCACTCATAAAAGCGTCTGACTGAATCATAAAGTCAGAATAGCTACTGGCTAAAATAATTCCACTCAGTGCTAGCAGTGAAATACCTAGTAAATGTTTCCTATTTAGTGTTTTCATAGTCTCCTCTCTATCCTATGCATTACTAATTGCACATCTTGTGCCAAGCGTCATACGCATCTGAGAATATGATTCCAGTAACTTAGAACATAAGAACTTTTTAAAAAGTATGAGATTTTAAACAGTGTCTAAATTTTAGACAATTAATTTTTGGCGAATACCGATATGGCCATCTTCTTTCTAAGGCTAACTAGCAGCTTAGTTGTGGCGAGTGGAGCATAAGGTGAATAGAAGTAGATATCTGAAACCTTAGCATATTCTGAAATAACTTTTAGTAGATCAAATTCAGCAGGTTGCATATTTTCAAGTGTTGGTAAAACGCTAACACTAGGAATTAATTTCAAGCTATTTGGTGGACGTAATTTCTTAATTTTTTGATATTCACTAAAATCATGAGATAGTTTTTTTTTAAATTCCTCTATAGAGAGTATAAAGATACGCTGAGCAGGTGAGATAATTTCTGGCTCTACAATATAGCTAACTTCTACGGAATGCTCTAAATCTTCAAAAGCAAAATAGAATAGATTATTAATGGTATTTTTTAAATTTTTGCGTGCATTAACTAGTGCACCTTCATAGATAGAGATAGTACCTAGGAGCTCTTTTTTAGCTCCTAGAATATTTATCTTTCCAGAAAAATTAATTGCTGACTGCTCATCTAAAATATCTAATAAGTTTTTCACCTACTAAATATAGCGGTTTTTAAAGTGTTTTGGAAATACTTTGCGCCATATTTTTAAAAGCGGTCCAAACACTTCTACCTTCAAATTCTTTATTACTCATATAAGGCTTACCGAGATCACCACTTTCACGTAGCTCAATCTCAATTGGAACAGCTCCTAAATATGGTACTTTCAACTCAGTTGCTGCTTGTTCAACACCACCCTTGCCAAAAATATTGTACTCAGTTCCATGCTCACAAATAAAAGAGCTCATATTCTCTACCATACCCAAAATTGGTGTATTCACCTTTTCAAACATAGCAATACCTTTTTTAGAGTCAAGTAGTGCAACCTGTTGTGGCGTAGATACTGCAATTGCACCATCAAATTCTAAATTTTGCACTAAGGATAGCTGCATATCTCCAGTTCCAGGCGGTAGATCAATAATAAGGTAGTCAAGCTCACCCCAATCAACATCAAAAAGAAATTGATTTAAAATCCCACCCAGCATTGGCCCTCGCCAAATAACTGCTTCTCCTTCAGGTACAAAAAAGCCAAAACTCATAAACTTAATACCATGCGCTTCGATAGGAACAATTTTTCCTTCAGGATTTCCCTGTGGCTGAGCCTCTCGCTCTCCCATCATCATTGGAATTGATGGCCCGTAAATATCTGCATCTAGCAGTCCTACTTTTTTTCCATCTTGAGATAGAGCAATTGCTAAGTTGGTAGCTATCGTTGATTTTCCGACTCCACCTTTTGCCGAAGATACAGCAAAGACTTTCTTGGCCCCAGCAACCCGTCTTTTCTCTGGCATTGCAGGTCCATGACCAGCTTGTAAGTTAGCACTCTTACTTGTGGAGCAACTTCCCCCGTGCGAATGAGTATGCTTATCGGCACCTGCGTATACATCTTTTGAATCCTCAGAAATTGATTCTAATGTAATAGCATCTTCAGAAAATAGCTCACCTAGAACTGCACGCATCTTGGTTTCAATATTTTTTTTCTCTAATGGGTCTAGCCCCTCTCTATTATATTTTATTGTCACAGCATTTTCAGTGCAGTCCACCTGCTTAACTCGCCCCTCATCAATAAGGTCTCTTCCTGATTTTGGATTTTTAATAGTGGCTAATAACTTAAAAACTTTGCTTTCCATATATGACTCCCTTGAAAATGTCCTATCTTATACACCTTAACATTACAAAGTTCCACCTAAAACAGTCTTTTTTTAACTTATTTCCAAGGGTGCAAATTATGCTTCATAGACGTGGCTCCACGCTAATATTAAAATTAAAGAGTATTAATTTTAAGGAGTTAAAACTTGGCAGCTTATAAACGTAAAATATATCTTATCGACCCTCTTTTTCAAATAAAAGTTAGTCTCTATATCTGTTTCTTTGTCTTTGTCTCTAGCCTTATCTATCCCTTTACTATTTATGATTTAATGACCCAATTTATCGCCTTCTCTGCACAGTACTCTAAAACAGTTGGCGTTAGTATTGAGAGTAAGCGCCAATCACTGATTCTAATTTTAGCACTGTGGCAAATTGGCTTTACTGCACTTGTTTTTATCATAGGGATATTTTTTACCCACAAGATTGCTGGGCCTATTTATAAAATGAAAAAACATCTAAAAATGATCCGTGAAGGACATACTACAGATGATCTATATTTTAGAAACGGTGACCATTTTCAAGATCTAGCAGAAGAGTTTAATCTGACTATTAATAAAATTCGCGACGACTACAGACAGGATTTTGTCTATTTAAGTGAAGTAAATGCCTACATTAATAATCTCTCTCTTGTCGTACCAGATGATAAAAAGCCGGTTTTAGGTGAAATCAACCAAAAACTAATGGAAATACAAAAGAAATTTGATCAAATTTAAAAACCTAAGGTAAACTAATCACGCATGGATGCAACTAAACTTTCTCTTTTTTTGATTATAACTCTTTTTATTCAAATAAGAAGTTACGCATTGCCCCATCCAGAGCCTCTTAATATTAAAACTCATAAATTTAACCAGTATGACATTAGAATTGGGAATATTTTAAAGGAACCTCTCAAGAATTCATCGTCACAACTATCAATACGAAATATAAGGTGGATTAAGCGAAATTATAAAAAATCTAAACTCTTTAGACGACACCATAAAGTTATAAATAGTATTCTGGCAGCAAAGCAGACCTCTTCTCCACTGCAAGCACTTAAAATTTGTGAACGAATAGATATACAAACTGATATTGCCTTAAAGCTACAACGCTGGTGTTATAAACATTCTATTAGCTCTTTTGTTGCCATAACTTCCAAGCAAAGACTCCGTATTTCCAAACGTAATATGTCTAGCTTTATAAAATTAATTGCAAAAAATGAACCTAATCTTCTTGCCCTGCTCAAAAAAAGTAAACGCTCGCACCGCAGTTTTAAGCGTGTTGGTAATACTTACTCACAATATATAATATCTAACAATCTACAAATATCACCACATGTTAAGCGCCACCTATACATCAATAGTGACTTCGCCGATTTTATTAAATTTGAGGCTAAGAGAGAGAGTACTGAGACTGACTATGCTAATAAATTATTTAAACAAATATATGGCGAATATAAAAAATCTTCCCGTGAAAAAGATTTTACCAAACTTCAATCAATCTCAAACCAGATGCTATCTCTGTTTAAAGAATACCGTCCAGACATCTCCTCTTCATCACACTATATGCTAGTAAACGTAGGTAAAAGTTTTTCACGCTCTAATTATACCAATCAGGCTAAGTACTATTTTAAAAGCCTCTATCAACTAACTAGGAACTCTGAACCAAAACAACGCGATCTATTTCTCTTTAACTACTTATGGTCTTACCTACAGCATGAGGATTATACTGGAACACTTGAGCAAATATATAAGGCAGAGCTCCTAGATAATCTAGACTCCTACTCAACTCAGATAAAGTTTTGGATTGCATATACTTTTCAAAAAAATGATGAGTACAAGATTGCTCACTATATATATTCTAAAATCATTAGTGAAAACCCGCTTGATTACTACTCAATAATGGCTGACAGCTTACTTAAATATAACAAATACTCTTTTGTGAGAAAGCTTGTTAATTCAAATTCTAAAAGCAAAACCAAGCCGGCCATTAAGTTAAGCCGTGCTATTCGCCAACAGATAGATGAAGCCTCTTTGTTGCATTATATAGGATGTCATAGAATTGCCATACAGCAGATTAAAAAATTACTTAGCGAGCACTCTCCATTAATGCAGGCCAGGGTTCCTGCCGCACTTTCAAATAAAAAAGCAGCTATACTTGATAACATATTAACTTTTCTAAAAGACCAAAAACTTTTTCTTCCTCTTTTTCAAACGGTGTTTAGTAATGCCAGCTCTATTCATCAGACCACTTTGCAAGGCTTGGTAAAATATCTATTTCCATTTGAATATTATGCAAATATTAAACAACAAACTAAAAAAGTAAATCCAATTGTAATTCTCTCACTTATTAGGCAAGAGTCTAGCTTCAATCCGTATGCAAAATCGACTCCTGGAGCAAAGGGCCTTATGCAACTAATGCCACAGACTGCCACTGAGATGAAAATTTCACATCTAAATAATATTTACAAACCGAAGGAAAATATAAAAATTGGTATTAAATATTTTGAACATCTCATGGACCGCTTTGATAATAACCTAATCTACTCATTAGCTGCATATAATGCAGGCCCAACTAGAGTGAGCAAGTGGATCTCAAATATATTCACTAATTCGAACCCACTAATTACTATTGAAAATATTCCATATAAGGAAACTAGAAAATATGTAAAACTAATTTACCGCAACATATTTTTCTATAACCTGCTCCTAGAAATCAAAAAAATGTAATTTGCTATACGTTAAATCTAAAGTGCATGATATCACCATCTTTAACTGTATACTCTTTACCTTCGATGCGCAGTTTACCATTTTCTTTGACTTTGGACTCAGTTCCAAAAGAGATTAAATCATCATAATGAAAAACTTCAGCCTTAATAAATCCACGTTCAAAATCAGTATGGATAACACCTGCAGCTTCTGGGGCTTTAGCTCCCTCATGAAATGTCCATGCACGAACCTCTTGAACGCCCGCGGTGAAATAGGTTCTAAATCCCAGCATGTTATAAGCAGCATGAGTCAGAAGATCTAAACTAGACTCCTCAATTCCTGCTGTCTCCATAAAATCTTTTTTATCTTCATCGCTATCTAAAGTTGAAATCTCAGATTCTAATTTTCCACAAACTTTAATAACTTCTGCATGCTCTTTGGCAGCAAAATCACGAACCAATTTAACGTATTCATTATCATCAGTGATTCCATCTTCATCAATATTACATGCATATAAAACTGCCTTTAAAGTAATTAGATGCAAATCATCAACAGACTCTTCTTCTTCGGCACTTAGTCCAAGTGTTTTCGCTGACAGTCCATCGGTAAGACAAACTTGGAGCCTTTCAAGAACTGGCTGAGCAATTTTTGCACGTGACGCAACTTTCTTATCTTGCGACTTCATCAACTTGCCATTGTTATACAGACGTTTATCGACACTTTCGAGATCGGCTAGAGCTAACTCAAGATTAATTATTTCAATATCTTCAATTGGATTAATACTTCCACTGACGTGTACAATATCTGCATCGTCAAAACAACGAACCACATGAATAATTGCATTTACTGAACGAATATGGCCCAAAAATTGATTACCTAGACCCTCTCCTTTCGAAGCACCTTTTACTAGACCTGCAATATCAACAAACTCTACAATTGCTGGAATAACTTTTTTAGGTCCAATAATTTTTGCTATCTCTGGCATTCTGGAGTCATTAACATTTACCACTCCAATATTTGGCTCGATAGTACAAAATGGATAATTTGCTGCTTCCGCTGGAGCTGCTGTTATCGCATTGAATATTGTTGATTTTCCAACATTTGGTAGTCCTACAATTCCACAATTTAAACCCATATCTTCCTCTATTTTAAATGAATGACTTTTTATTATATTGTTCTGCTGCTTTTGTAAATCCATCCTGAATAAAAATATTCAGCGCCTGTTCTCCACCTTGAAGATATTGACCCAATGCAATACCCTCATCACCACTAAATTTACCTAAAACGTAACTACTCACATCACCGTGCTGAGGGCGCCCAATTCCTAAGCGCAAACGCTTAAAATCTTGTGTTCCTAATAGTTGCGCAATTGATTTCAGACCATTATGCCCGGCCAGACCTCCACCTTGTTTAAACATCGCGGTTCCAAAAGGTAGATCGAGTTCATCATGAATAATTAAAATATCTTGAATATCAACTTTAAAAAAATCCATACATGGCCTGACACTCTCACCACTCAGATTCATGAACGTCAGAGGCTTTAGAAAAAGGGTCTTCTCACCTTTTACCGTAGTCTGCATATAATCAGCCTTGAATTTAGATTTCCACCCCATAGATGAGCCTAGCATCTCATCTAGAACCATCATGCCGATATTATGTCTCGTATGACGATATTCTCCACCGGGATTACCCAACCCTACAACTAATTGCACGCTGCCTCCTAAATTTAGACGAAAAGTGAACTAACAGAATCGTTATTGTATGTTCTTTGGATTGCCTTCGCAAATATATCTGCCGTCGACAATAAGTGAATTTTTTTACATTTTAGTGCTTCAGGACGCAGAGGAACTGTATCGGTAACAAAGATTTTATCAAGATCGTCACAATTCTTAATTCGCTCTAGTGCAGGATCTGAAAGTACTGCGTGAGTTGCACATGCATAAACCTTTAGTGCACCATGTGCCTTAAGTGCCTTGCATGCCTCAATAAGTGTTCCAGCAGTATCAATAATATCATCAATTATAAGACACTCTTTACCTTTGATATCACCAATTATATTCATTACCTTGGCTACATTATTACCAGTACGACGCTTATCAATAAGTGCTAAATCAGTATGAAACTTTTTAGCATAGTGCCTAGCACGCTCAACACCACCAGCATCTGGAGAGACGCAGATAAGATTTTCCATCGAAACCATCTTAGGAATGTCTTTCATGAAAACCGGTGAAGCATATATATTGTCAAAAGGGATATTGAAAAAGCCTTGAATCTGTCCTGCATGGAGATCCATGGTAATTACTCTAGTTGCGCCAGCAGTAGTCAAAATATCAGCGACTAACTTAGCTGTAATAGGCTTACGAGGTCGATCTTTACGATCTTGTCTTGAATATCCATAATGAGGAAGAACCGCTGTTATAGAGGCTGCAGATGCGCGCTTCAGTGCATCAATCATTATTAGCAGCTCCATTAAATTATCATTTACTGGTGAGCAGGTTGATTGAATAACAAATACATCACCACCACGAACATTTCGATCAACTTCACAACAGATCTCTCCATTAGCAAAGCGAACCAACTGCGGATCAGCTAGTGGAACATCAAGTAAGTCAGAAATTTTTTTAGATAATACAGGATTTGAGGTGCCGGAAACTAAGTAAATGCCTCTCATCTAATCTCCCTAGAAAGTGGCTGGGCTACCAGGACTTGAACCTGAAATGACAGAATCAAAATCTGTAGTGTTACCAATTACACCATAGCCCATCAATAGATACTGTTATGTTGTTATATTATTAATTACCTGTACTTGCAAGTTTTTTTCTCTTGGCCATTTTTGCCGTAGCTACATATCTGCTGTGCGGCTGCTATTGGCAATTCCTACTCGCATCAAGGTTAAACTTTGACCAATTAGGACAATTTAGCTGAACAAATGTATCCCCTTCAAAAGGTCCGGGTTTATAAGTTCACAGATAATTCGGACCTCGCAATTTCAAATACTTATACTGGTTTTTTACTGTTGCCCGCTTAGTTATTATGCAGATTCAAAGACTTACAAGGTCCGGATTACTTGCACCATCCCTAAAGCCGGACCTTTTACTTTCCACAGTAAAATTATCATTAAATCTCACAAAACAAGCTTATTTTCTTCCCGTCTAAACAAATTATAAACTTTCAGATAGAGCAAATATAGAACTGGAATAAAGAGTAACGTAACGAAAGTTGAAAATGCCAGACCATAAGCAAAACTAAGTGCCATCGGCTTTAAAAAAGGATCTCCACCAGTAGCATGTGCAATCGGCAATAATCCAACCACGGTTGTGACAGTCGTTAGTAGTACTGCACGAAACCTAGAAATTGATGCCTTAAAAATTGCCTCAATTATACTATCCTCTTCCTCTCTAGTTTTATTAATAAAGTTAACCAAAACAATAGAGTCATTAACTACAACACCACTGAGCGCAACTGCTCCCATGGCGGCCATAAAACCGAGGGGCTGACCAAACAAAAAGAAGGTTACAACTACACCACCAACTCCAAAAGGAATTGCCGACATAACAATAAGTGGCTGGGCCAGACTAGAAAACATAACTACTAAAATAAAAAATATTAGTCCAAGTGCAATCAAAGCAGCTTTTTTCAATCCGGCCATAGATTCTTGAGTATCACGATTTTCACCACCATAATTAACCAAAATAGCGGGATAATCTTTTAAGATATCATCAACAAATGGGCCCATGGTTTTAACTAACTGAATCGGAGTCATTAAACGCTTATCTAAAGTTCCCGACAGTGCAATAACTCGCTTACGGTCAAGACGTCTAATGACAAATGGACTTGACGCCTTTTTAAATTTTGCTACACGGGAAATTCTGATTCTTTTGCCCTGATTATTAAGTACATACAATTTTTGTAAAATATCCAATCCACTCTTATTACTCTTACCTAAAAATATTTTTACATCTACATCTTCATCATTTTCTCTAATTTCAGTTAACGAATTCTCACCAAGCGCCGTTCGTAGCTCAGTTGCAATTGACTTGGTTGATAGGCCTAGGCGACGTGCCTCTTTATCATTTATATCAACAATAATTTGCTCTTTGCCTGTTTCAAAATCAATTGTCGAACTAGTAATGCCTTTTTGTTTTTTTAACTCAATCTGGGTCAGCTGCGCCACTTTCAAAACATTTGCCAAAGAGTCTCCAGCAAACTCAATCTCAAAGGCCTTACCCTTTGGTGGGCCTCCTTGAATCTTTCGAATGGAAACTTCATATGTTTTACTAATTATGCTATTCACTTTATTAGTCAAGGCAACAATTATCTCATCAGTACTTCTCTCACGTACAGTTGGTTCACTCAAATATATAATGACCTGCCCATACTGATTGCCTGTTTTAGAACTACGCTTCTCTTGCAGCTTACCAATATTTGATACGAGATGCTCTAGCTCCTCTTTTTTCATACTCTCTAAAACAACTTTTTCAACTTTTTTAATTTCTCTATTAGTCTGATCAAGTGTCACACCAACCGGTCCCTTGACGAACAGATATACAATCCGCACATCATCACCAGGAAAAAGTTCAAACCGCATTTTTTTAATAAGTCCCAGTGACCCACCTAATGCCAAACTAAATACAAAAAATGTTATCCAAGGTGATCTCAGGGAAACTTTAAGGATCTTTTTATAAACATTAAGCAGTGGTTGATACCACCGAGAACGCTCCACTCCACTTTTTTTCAGTTTTACAAAATCAGCCAAGTGCGAAGGCAATAGAATAAAACACTCAAATAGAGATCCAACCAAAGCAATAATTACAATGACCGGGACCGGCCATAAGAACTTACCCATCATTCCCCCCATAAAAAAGAGAGAGGAGAATGCAACAACAGTAGTCAAGACAGTTGCAAGTACAGGATAAAAAGTCTCTATCGCCGCTTCTTTAGCAGCCTCTTTAGGTTTTTTACCCGCTTCTAATTTTTGATAAAACTGCTCAGCAACAATAATCGAATCATCCACCAGCATACCTAAAACTAAGATAAGTGCGAACATCGTTATTAAATTTAAGGTCATGCCTGTCGCATCCATAAAAATAAATGCAATCATAAAAGCAATTGGTGCACCTAGTGAAGTTATGATCGAAGTTCTAGTATTTAAAAACAGCATCAGGGCAAAAAATACAAACAGCAGACCAGTCATGCCATTATTTTTTAAAACATTTAATCTGCGCTTAACGTAATATGAAAGATCATTAACATAGCTATGCTTAACCTTGATATTAATTTTTCCTTCTAGGCTAGAAGCTTTTAAAAACCCATCAGTAACACTTCTAATTTGATCAACGGAATCAATAATATCTGCTTTTTCATTTACAGAAATATTTAAAAATATTGCAGGCTCTCCTTGTGATCTCTCCAGCACAGTAGCTTTAGCAGGAACACGCACCACCTTGGCGAAATCTCTTATCTTAATTGCATTTCCAGTACTATTTGAACGAACCACAATATTAGAGATGTCATCAAGATTAATAAATTCTGCGACAGTACGAATAAATATCTCTCTATTTTTTAGCTCCAACTTTCCGGCGGAAAGGTTTAGATTTCTCCCTTTAATCGCCTGTGCAACTTCAGAAGCGGTTAATTCATAGCGATTTAACTTATTAACATCAATTTCAATCCGCACTTCATCTTGCAAATATCCACCTAATGAGACTCTACTAATAATTTTTTCACGTTCTAAACGGTCGCGCAGCAAGCGGCTCGCGGCACGTAAACTTTTATAAGGCAGTGACTCACCATTAAGTGCAATAGTAATTACCCCACGCATCTTTGAATCCGGCTGAGTTATTATTGGACGATCAACATCATCAGGAAGGTTATTCACTGTATCCACAGCATGTTTAATATCAGTAAAAACCGCATCACGGTCGAACTCAGGGTCAACTTCCGCGTAAATAATAGACATTCCCTCTGAGGACAAACTATTGAGCTCTTTTATTCCTACCACCCCTTTTAGTGAACGCTCTATGGGAATGGAAACTAGCTTTTCAACATCTTCAGGAGAAGACCCTGGATAGATGGTATTTACCACAACAATATCGAAATCAATTTTTGGAAAAATCTCTTTTTGCAAACTCCATAAAGTGATTGATCCTACAATCAATATAAAAATGGTTAAGACGTTTACTAACAGTGACCGATCAATGAAAAAACTAATTATGCTTTTCAATGGCTGCTCCCTTTTTGAATACTCTTCGTTGTAAATACTCAACAACATGGCCATATAAGGATGCTAAACTTACAGTCTTTTGCTCATATGAAATATAGTAATTCAGCAATGATTTTTCAGTGGTGATCAATGATTCCTCCGCACGAATCAACTGGTCTAAATCACTTTTTCCAACACGGTACAAACGAGTATACTCTTGTAATACTCTTTTTGAGATCACTAAGCGCTCTTTGGCCAAAGCGATATTATTTTTTAAAAGCTTAAACTCTCTTTTAAAACTATCAACTTGAAAACTAAAGTTCTTACTAATTTTACTTAGTGCATATTCACTTTTTTGTTTTGCAATTTGTTGCTGAGCGAGACTATTTTTTTCAGCTGCAAAATCCCACTGTGACGTTACGCTAATTGCAACCTGCAGATCACGCTGCCCTTTGCCAAGATATCCATTAGAAATCGCATCAAATCGATCTGCTTGATAACTATTTGTTTTATAGCTCGCACTAAACTCCACATCAGGTCTTATACCGTATGATGATTGAGTAAGCTTGAGCTTGTCTAGTGCCAGCTGCTTCTCAATTTTTTGAAATGCTGAAGATCCCTCTAAAGTACCAGTAGGTAGAGAAGGAACTTTATGGTGTTCCAAATCAATAACATTTATCTCTTTTATTTTAATAGAACGGTGTAGCATCGATTCCAGCTCAGCGACAGTAGCCGAAGTGTTCATCTTAAAAGTTTGCAGCTGCTCTTTTTGCGTCATCTGCGCATTATGGGCCTGTAAAACTTCTACCTTTTCAGCCAATCCATCTTTCCATTTACGTTTTACTAATTTTGTTCTGGCAACTGCACGTTTATAAGCCTTCTCTTGCAGCATAGTATTTTCACTATTTTGTAAGACCTGTAGATACTTACTATAAAACTCTTGAACTTTTTGATCTTGATATTCAGATTTAGCAATTTTCTGTAGTGATATATTTTGCTCCCCCTGTTCTAGTCCACTCTTTTCAATTCTGCCCAAAAAGTTTTTACCTAGTTTTTGAGTAAGCTTTACCTCTTGGCTAAATTCATTAATCAGCACTGGGCTTCCTGATAAAACTGCAGACCTATCAATATTAATAAGCCCATTACTAAGCGCAAGTGTAGTACCTGAAAAAAAGCTTTTACTAATTCCCAAGCTATAGATTGTATTTTTAGATTTTGTAGGACTAATTATTGACGCCGTATCAAGTTGATTGTCATCTCGACTACCCAAAAAGTTAAGTTGCAACCCCTTCATAATCAACAATGATTGATACTGCAGTTTAGCCAGATCTACATCGACTGCTCTATTTTTCAGGTCAATATTTTTTGCCAAAAATTCTTCTAAAAGAGTATTAAATGATGCCTGCAGTGGTGTAACCATAATAAATATCAGTATTATTAAAAAACTTTTCACGCTCACCTCTTATTTACTAACAGTTTCCACTTCGGGACAGCCCAAAACATTAAACCGCTTTCCTCTTGTTAAAATAAAATCTTGAAACACTTTAAATGCTGTGCGACTTCCACCTAAATGTAAACTTTTTTCAGGCCTTTTACCCTCAATCCCAACCCAAATGACTCCCAGTAACTTGCCATCGAAAAATACAAATAGATTATCTACACTTTTGTTAGTTGTACCAGTTTTGCCAAAGAATTTAAATTTCCTGAGACGCTTATTAACACTATATTTTAATGTGGTAAGAGTGGGATCTGCTAAGATATCCAATGTCTTTTCGTAAAATTCAGGATTCAGCTCACACTGCTCACTAATAAATTCATAATAAGCATCTAATAACTCGACTAAATTTAGCTCTATTGCCCCTAGCATCTGTGCCGGAAACTCGGCAAGTGGCAGCTGCAATTTTGGAATCATCTGCTTTAGTGGCCCTTCAATAACTTCAAATCCTGCCTGCTGCACCAATCTAATCAGTGGATTATTTAGTGAACGCTGCAAAGCTTCACGAATTGTAACTTCAGACTTCTTAATCTTTCCGCCCTCAGCAGGTTTCCAGCTACCAGATTTAAGTTTTAACTCAACTTGCTCTGTGGAAACCAAATCATCAAAACTCAGACCTTGCTTAACTAGCAGTGAATATATTAGAGGCTTTAAAGTACTTCCCACCTGATGGGTACGTTTTTCAATTAACTCATCTGCACTATGTCCCCACCGAGAATAATAGGTAAACCGATCTTGCTTATTTCCATCTAAAGAGTAAATAAGCCCCAATGTAGAAACTTTCTCGGTGGTGATATCTTTAATTTTCTTATTTGCCTGCTGCTCAACATTTTGTACTGCATTGGCAAAAATATATTTTTCAAAATCATTCAAAAAGGTCTCTTGTGATCTTGCCACTCTCGCTAATTCCCGCCACTGGCGTCCCTGCTGCCTCTTTACCAAACTCTTTTGCCAACTGCTCCAACTATTATTATCCCACTCAAATCGATCCTCAATTGAAACCATTCCAGCATCTAAGAGTTTTTTATAAACAACCCGTACCCTATTTTTAAGCCGATCCAGATGTCTGATAGGCCCATAAAAGTTGGGGCCTTTTAACAGTGAGATCAAGATTGCACCTTCAAATGGGCTAAGCTGTGAAATTGGTTTTTTAAAATAAAATAGAGAAGCGGCATAGATCCCCTTAATCTTGACCCCTTGAAAGCTGCCCCAAAAAATCTCATTAAAGTAGATCACCATGATCTCCTCTTTAGAAAATTTAAGCTCCACATATATGGCGAGAATCATCTCTTTTAATTTCCTGGAGATCTTCTTTTCATTTGAAAGAAAGAGATTTTTAATCAACTGCTGAGTAAGAGTAGATGCACCTTGCACCATTTTCATTTTCAAAATATCAATAACTAAAGCACGAAATATTCCTTTAATATCAATACCACTATGCTCTAAAAATCTTCGGTCTTCAGTATTAATAAGTCCCTTCCAAAAAAAGCTAGGAATTTCCCCTAGCCCCAGACGATGTTGATAGCAGTAAAGATCACGGCAATCATTAGTCAATAGACCTGGAATCTCCAATCGTTGCTTAATGTAAATTCGTCCTTGCTCCAATGATATTTTTTGCAATCTTATCTGCTCAATTAGAAAATCTTCACCTTTTTTATCAAGGCTGCTAAAGAGTAAAAAACTATCTAAATCTTTTTTTCTAAGTTCACTATCTTCTTCCAAATAAAAACTATCACGCTGCCTAACAACAGAAGAGTTCTTAACCAGCTCTAAGGAATCTAACGGGAATTCCAATAGAGTCGCCACGACAAATCCAGCTGCTAAAAAAATTAGCAAACTGCCTGTTCCAATTATAACTTTTACCAACAACTTCTTAATAAACATAATCTATTTACCCTTCTCGTAATCTATTTGCCACAATACCTAATATTGAATATATTATCAATTTATGAAATCATTTTTGAATGTAGGAGTTCTTGTGAATAAGATCGTTGTTATATTAGTATGTTTGCTACCTGCCCTATCTTGGGCCCTGCCTATTGATTGGCATGGAAAATTTGGTGTTGATTCTACTGTTATTGAGCAGTACCGCTTTATTGAAAATGGCACTATTGCCCCAACTGATGGCTCTATGGACGCTGATCCAGCAAGTGGTGCCCACGATACTTCTAGTGTTCAAAGTTATGTCTTCTCTTTACAACCTGAGATGATCATTAATGATGCTGCAACTTTCAAGGCAGAAATCACTACTGGTTACGGCAAAGGTGGAATTTTAGGCCGTGATACTACTACTAATCAAGTAGCACCTCAAGGAAATGCACTATTTTTAAATAGTGAGTCAAGTGGCAGTGAACAGTTATCAATGGCACAATTTTATTTAGAGCTTTACAGTGATCTAGCAACTTATAAGGTTGGCCGCCACTCAAAGCAGTGGGGACTTGGAGCTGTTTATAGTTCTGGTAATAATTTATGGGATCGCCACACTTTTGCCTATGATGGCGTAACAATGGATTTCAAACTAAATAATTTTAAAATCTCTCCATTTTGGGCCCGCGTAAATAGTGGTCAACTAACTCGCCTTAACCATACTAAAGAGTATGGAGTATCATTTTTATATGACAACGTTGAGCGTGACGTTTCACTTGGCGTGCTATATGCAAAAAAGCAAAATGGTTCTAATGCTACTGCATATACTGCAGTTGATGGTACCGGCACTTTAGGCACTAATGATGTAAAAGTTTTAGATCTATATTTCAAAACACAGTGGAATAAGCTTACTCTTGAAATTGAGGCACCACTGATTTCTGGTACACTAGGCCATGTCTACAATGCTACCACCTCTTCTAGTTACGACGCAAAAGCTATTCTAGTTGAGACAAACTATCAGTGGAATGAGGCACTAAATATTGGGCTTAAAGTTGGACATGTCACTGGTGATAATGCAGCTGATGTTGGAAGTTTTTCTGCAATGTATCTAAATCCAAACTTCAAAATTGGTAACATTCTTTTTGGATATAACCCAATGGCAGTTGGTGATATAACTCAAAGTTACTTTGATGCTTACGTAACAAACGTACAGTACGTAGCATTACACAGTGAGTACATGTCAGGAAAATGGAACTGGCAAGGAAGTGTTCTATATGCCAAAGCACTCGAAGTTGCGACCACTGGACAACAATCATTTAACCACCTTAAAAACAAAGTTTTTACTGCTAGTGCAGATCAAAAAGATGACCTCGGAATTGAGTTTGATTTTAACTCAACTTATAGCTGGAACTCTGAAATCACCCTAAATATCAATATGGGATATTTGCTAACTGGTGACTATTTTGGATTTTCTGATACTGCCGTAGAAAACACGACTGCCAATGTTATGCTTCTACAATTTGGACTTGGCGTAGAATTTTAATTAGACCTATAAAAAAAGGGAGAACTTAGTTCTCCCTCCTATTACTTTTCTTATCTTAATAAAAATTATCTAAACACCGGAGCCGCTGGTGGCTGCGTTCCAAACGGCGTTGGCATTGGTGTGTTCAGTTGTTGTCCAAAATACCCCATAGGTTGTTGTCCCAAACTATTATACTGAGGTTGCTGACCAAAAGTATTATACTGTTGTGGCATTCCATATTGCGTCTGACCAAAAGTATTATACTGCTGTGGCATTCCGTATTGCGTCTGACCAAAAGTATTATACTGCTGTGGCATTCCGTACTGCGTCTGCCCAAAAGTATTATACTGCTGTGGCATTCCGTACTGCGTCTGCCCAAAAGTATTATATTGCTGTGGCATTCCATACTGTTGCGTCCCAAAAGGGTTTTGTGTTTGCTGAGATCCAAAAGGATTTTGCGTCTGACTACTACTCGATGTTCCGTAGCGCTGGTAACTACCTAGTGCATTTGCCTGATAAAATGTATCAGCATCATATGGATCATCATCAAATTCATCATCATCCTCGCGATCACCTTCTAATTCTGAATATTTTTTAGAATCACCAAGGTACTTACCTGCTATTTTATAGCCTTCAGATCTACGAGCAGACTCTTTTTTCCACTGCTTTTGATATTTTTCACACTTTGACTTATCTTTCGCATATCCAAAAAAGTTTTTCTCACAACTTTTGTTCATCTTTTCCATAAAACTGTTGTAACGTTTGTCTGCACCTTTAGCGATATCTTTTGCCTTGTCATAAGACTCGTCAGCATAGCTAGCACCCTCTTCTTTAATTTGAAAAACTTTTTGATACTCTTTATATTTTGCACGAGTTTTCTTATCAAAAGTAAGCTCAGCATAGTCGAAGAAATCCTCATATGAATCTAAAACCACAGAGCGTTTTTTCCCTTTTTTATTTTTGCCAACAGATACTTTTTTATTAGCATTTGAACGCTTGTCTAAAATAAGTTTCATCATATAAGTAAACTTAGCTTCATCATAAAACCCACCTTTTGCCAGCGAGTTTGCAATATCAACAGTTATAAAACGGTTATAAAAGCGCAGATCATTTTCTATTGAGCGCAGACGTCTTGAAATTTTGGCACGTTCAGCTCCCTTAGCTTTTTTCATCTTATCTTTAAGTGATACCAGCTCATCTAAAAGCGGCTTGATATCTTTTTCTTCAAGCTTACTTAAAATTGTATAGTAATCATTAACCGCCATCTCATAGGCATAACGATCACCACTTTTTCCTTTTTTCATTAAGCGAACTGCTTCTTTTAATTTTTCACGTAGTGCAGTTGCGTTGCTAGAGCGCTGCTCCTCTTTCAATGACTCTTTAATCTTTTCTAGATCTTTAATCATTGTATTATAGTTACCAACATTTCTAGGCATAGAGGTCAGTAACTCATCAACATCAAGTACGTTTCCATTACCATCACAAATCCACTCAAAGCGGTGCTCTGCAAGTTGCTTTTTACTTAAGAGGTCTTGCTTCATTCCACCAAAATATTCCATATTAAAACAGTTGTCTGGTTGATCTGCAGACATATTAGAAAAGGCGGTTAGAAATTCACGAGGTGTCTCTTTTGGTGATGCAAAAAGTGCTTCAATGTGATCAATTTTACTCTTCCCATCAAAAATATCACTAAGTGCTACTTCGTGCTCGCTAACGGCGTAAGTTCCAAAGCTGGCCTTATCACGCTTAATTTTACCATCAACTAAAATACCTTTATCACTTAGACACTGCTCATAACGCTTCATCGTCGGTAATTTATCATTAGGACTTCTACCTTTAAAAAACTTATTTTTAACTTCTACAACAAAGTTACCTGAGTAACGCTTAATATTGATACTTGGCTCAAAACAGTCAGTCATCATATAAGGAAATTTAACAGATACTTTATAGCTTCCACTATCTTGATCATACTTAAGATCCACTTTCATCTTATCTCGACTAGAGTGGCGCAGAGCATTTATCATCTTTAGTGGGACATTTTCGTTTGTTATTTTGGAACAACTAACCGTCTCTAAACGCTCAGTTGGCTTGCCAGAATATTCAGTATCATTAACTACTGATAACTCGGCTCCACTGCTTCCTGAATTTGCATCATCTGCCCCGAAAAGAGGAATATCCTCTGATACTGACCCAAAAAATGAGTATCCTGCTGGTGCATATAAGCTAAACAGTAAACAGATAGTAAATAGTTTTTTCATGGCAATCCTCTTCATATTATTAAATATTGCTTCTTCTCATTGGACATATCGGAGGATTTTAATAAAGCTTTAGGGATCTTTTTGCAGTTGGGCTATTTTATATAGATATTAGTTATCTATTGTAGTTACAGGCTTCTTAACTCAGTACCCAGCAGAAGTTCCATTTATTCGGTCTAAAAGCTGACCTTTAAAACAAGCTTACGCTTTAGCCCGATCAATTTTAAAAACATATCCACTAAAAAGCATATAGAGTGCCATAATCATAAAAAGTGTCTCACCATCTCCCAGGGTATTTTGAAACTGCCCTGAAATGGTCAACCCAGTAACCACCCCGGCTGATATATATCCCGGACTCGATTTCAGACGAATTGATTCAATAAACCAAAAAAGATGAAAGGCCACTAATAACAAGAAACCAACACCGCCAGCACTTGCGAGATGCTCTAAAAAATTATTATGAGCATGACCATTAAACTGCTTATGCTCAATACCATACTTAATTTTTAACTTACTCGAATTTGGTTCAAAGTTTTTATATCCAATTCCCATAACAGGTGACTCTCTGAATGCCATCCACGCTGCTTTATATTGAGAAATTCTCACACTGTTAGAGTAGAGACGATTTTTAGAAAAAAATGTATCATTCAACTTAGTGCTACTCATTAACCCAACACCAGCGATACTACTCAGCACTAATAATCCAATCAGAAATACTTTCTTATTTTTAAAAAACAGTATCATAAAGATACCTGCAACTGCTCCAATCCATCCACCACGCGTATATGAAAAAAATAGTCCTAGTGAATTTATCACTAGTGATGGATAAAAAATCTTATCCGAGATAAATTCACTTAACTGCTTTTTAAATATCAACATTCCAAACAGCAGTATTACTACAAACTGAATTCCATATCCGTAGCTCATATACATGCCATACATTCCACATGCTCGATCTGCATGGCAAGCATCTTTAAAACGCAGAGGATTAAAACCTGTCAGCAGGCCAACAAGTCCACTTGTAGAAGCAACCATGGTAGTAATTAAAAAAGTATTAATAAGACGCTTCAGCCTTTTTTTATCCATGTAGTTTTCAACTAGGGCACGCATGGCAAAAACACCTAAGAAGGTAATAAAAAAATATTTCAGCTTAAATATATTTTTAAGTGGCACAGCAATATCACTAATATTTAGCAGTACTGATAGTGTGCCAAAAATTGTTATCGCCAAAAGCATCCAACTGCTAATCAGCAGAGGACACTGCATATCATCTTTAACAAAAAAGTACTTATAGCAAAAATAAATTCCCGGAATAAAAATTAGCACATGGCCAAGTGCCGAGACACTAAAGGAGGTAAAAATAAATAGTGCCCAAACCATTAAAGCGTAATAAGTTGTTTTAAGTAGCCTACTGCTATTATCTGACTCCACTTAGGACCTCATAAGTATTTCAATTTCATTTTGAATTTTTTTTATAAATTGCTCTTTCGAAAATTGCTGCGCCCTCGCCACAAGTGCCTCATGGCTAAAGCTCATCTCCTCAAATTTTTTAACTGCCTCAATTAGGTATTCAACTTCAGGACGCTCAAAAAATAGTGCCACGTCCTCATTTAGCGTTTCAAGAACACCACCAATTTTATAAGCAATTACCGGAGTACCACTGGCCAACGACTCAAGCGGAGTGATACCAAAATCCTCCACTCCGGGAAAAATAAATGCCTGTGCCTTAGACATTTGATCTACCACCATCTCACGAGAGACAGCACCTAAAAACTCTATCGTTGGACCGGCCATCTCTTTAAGACGTTGCTCTTCTTGCCCTTTACCAATTATTTTAAGTGGCAATTCCATCAAATTAAAAGCCTCAATGGCCAGATCCACCCGCTTATTAGGAGCAAATGCTGTAACCATCAGATAAAAATTATCTTTTTTAGCTGCTGTATTTTCAAACTCTTTGAAATCAGCCAGATCTACAAAAGGGTGAACTACTTTTGACTCACATCCATAATATTTTGTAATTCGCTGCTGCACAAAATTAGAATTCGCAATCAGCTGATCAACATTTCGATTAGAAGCAATATCCCAGTTTGTTAGATAGTTTCGAAATATCTTACCACCCATCCGAATCGGAAGTGATGTCGCCGGCCCAAAATAATTTTCATATTGGTCATACATATAGCGCATCGGACTATGGATATAGCAAAGATGCTTAGCACCTACAGGTTTCTCAACTCCTTTAATAACACAGTGAGAACTACTCAAAACCAAATCCGCCTCTTCAATAATTTTCAAAGACTCAACAGCTTTCGGAAAAAGTGGCAAGAGCTTACGATAATGCTTATCAACACCAGGAATCCCATTTAAAAATGAGGCTGTTATTTTTCTATTTTCAATTATTGACGAAGTTGATCCTACCTGATGAATAAGTGTATATAGTGGAGCATCTGGAAACATCTCACAAAAGACCTCCAACACCCGTTCTCCACCGCGAAACCCCGTTAACCAATCATGTAAAAGTACAACTTTCATAAACATATTTTGCCAGTACAATTACACCAAGTCTACCTCAGTACTAATTTATAAACTTATCCATATGCTGCTGTCCAAAATCCTTAATCGCCGCTCGTTGATTACAACTTTTACAAAGAATCCTTAAATTTTCAGTAGTATTACTGCCCTTCTTGGCAAATGGCTTGCGATGGTCAATCTCTAGATTAAACGTTGAGCCACAGTTACTACACAATCCACCTGATTGACCAAATACCGCTTCTTTAGTCATGATAGGAATATGACGTGATCTATTTTTGTGCTTAATTCTATCTGCCAGCACTTCTGTATCTTTACGAACAGAGACTGCACGCACAGATTTAAATCGCTTTTTAAGATTTATGGCAACCATACTTTCGGTAGCAATATCAATAATCCCTCCAAACGATATTCCTTTTTTATGCTGGTACATACCGCGCAATTGATTAAGATTATTTACTGTTTTTTGCTCAACTGAAATATGTAACCGTACTGATTGGTCATTTTCTTTTTTAATAATATCTTTTTTAGTATCAGGCTCAATACCAAAACGTTTTTTAATTTCACCAATTTTACCTTCACACTCTTGCTTGGAACTATTCGTAACATCACTGATAATTTTTTCTTTTTCGGCGGGCATTAGTTTGGCCTGCTTAAACAGATCACTAAGCATATTGGCATTGGTCAAAGTCAGTGTCCCTTTTTGAATTTCATTTTTAACCTGCTGATTATTTTTCGCTAACCGCATTGCACTAATTCGCCGATATGACTGAGCCTCAGAATACATCAACTCCTTGAGACAATAATCATAGAGAGATCGATATCTCAGACTAGCAAAAAGCCTACGCCGTTCAATCTCTTCAAGATGCTCAAGAACACGGGCCAAAACTTCCCGCTCATGTGCAACTAAGTTTTTTGTACTTTTTAACAGTTGATCATCACTTAACTGACCTATCTTCATGCACTTCCCCTAAATAAATTTCACAAGTGAAATTAACTATATTTATGACTGTAGTGTTTTTTATTTCAGATAATAGATAAGAGCTGCAGTTGTAGTAGTCAAAACAACTGCTAAAACAGATAATCCAGTAAAGTAGTACCAAGTCTGCTGGCTAATACTTTTGAGCATCTCAATTTTATTTTCCTGCATCTCTTTTTGTATCTCAGACATACCTAATTTCAAATTAGACTCAATCTCTTTCATATCTTTTTGTGAATTATACTCGATATCTTTCATCTCTTTTTGCAAATTAGATTCGATCTCTTTCATATCTTTTTGCAAATTAGATTCGATCTCTTTAATCTCTTTTTGTATACCAGACATACCTATATTCAAATTTGATTCGATTTCTTTAATCTCCTTTTGTAGTAAAAGTGACGTCTCAGTGAGCTGTGCTCCAGTAGCAAGATCTTTTACCTCAGGATATCTTTGCTCAAGCTCCTCAAAAGCAGTCGCAAAAATTTTTGCTTTCTTTTTATCTTCACCAGCATCAGTTAAGCCCTGGTATAATTTTAAAGCAACACTGCTCATGTTATCTGCTCCCATTTGATCTCCTTGCATTATAGCCTATTTGACTCTTTTTTTCTATCAATATGCTATAGCAAGAGTCGTTCCAAATAGATTATTCGTAACATATTAAAAACATTACTCTTTCTAAACACAGCAATCAAAAATTGACCACCAGAAAAATATACTAGAGAGCTAGACGTTTCCCCTCATCCCCATGTAAAATTTGCCATGCTTAAAAAACACGAAAACATATTTCTATTTTTACAAGTCTTTGCTGACTCTGCCCTAGTTATTCTCTCTGCACTAAGTGCTTACTGGTTTCGGTTTGAATTTCTACCACAAGGTCAAGAAGGCCTTGAAATATTTCTAGCAAAGCTAACTATTGCACTTATGCTAATAACCCTCTATTTTTTCCACCGCTATGGACTCTACCGCTCACAGCGCTTTAACAAAAAAAGCAAAGAAATTATCGCCATCTTGCAGGCAAATACTTTTGCCGTATTTGCATCCGTACTGCTGCTCTACTTTTTAGGGCCAGGCCGTGTTTCACGAATTTTACTTTTAAGCTACCTTGGAATTTCCACCTCTATGTTTATCATTGCACGCATGACCATCCGAAATATTTTACGTGCGGCCAGAAGAAAAGGTTATAATTTGCGGCATATTTTATTAGTGGGCAACGGCCCCCAGCTACTAAATTACATCGAAACCATCGACTACTATAAGGATGCCGGAATAAAAATTATAGGCTGGATCGACAGTATGGGTCAGGCACAAAAGCATAATATTGCTGATATTTCCCTACCACTAGAACAGGCAAAAAAGGAACTCCGCCCCGACTCTATTATCATCGGCCACGCCGGAGAGCAGGCTTATAAAACTGAGCAAATTTTAAAAGAGGGACACAATGATGTTATCCCTATGCAGATCCTACCTAACCTACCATATAGCTTTGTCGGAAATACTGTTGACGACTTTGCAGGTATTCCTCTGATTAGTGTTAATCAACCCAACTTTTCACCGATTGATACTGCACTTAAGCGAGCATTTGACCTTCTTTCCACTGGCATAGGACTACTATTAATATCGCCACTACTTATGTTGATTGCATTAGGCGTAAAGCTTACTTCAAAAGGCCCAATTTTTTATGCCCAAAAACGCATGGGACTTGATGGCAGCGAGTTTAAGATGTGGAAATTTAGATCCATGCGCGTTGCCACTGACCAAGACAGTGATGGAAAAATGGGCTGGACAACCCAAAACGATCCGAGAAAAACTGCCTTTGGAAATATTTTACGAAAGACCTCGCTTGATGAACTTCCCCAAGTCTGGAACGTCTTTATCGGAGATATGAGCCTAGTCGGTCCACGCCCAGAACAACCTTACTGGGTTGATAAATTTAAAAATGAAATTCCCATGTACATGCTACGTCACAAAATGAAAGCGGGCATTACCGGCTGGGCCCAGATCAATGGCCTGCGTGGTGACACATCAATTTCCAAACGCATCGAATTCGATATCTACTACATTAAAAACTGGTCTTTTTGGTTTGATATAAAAATTCTATTTCTAACTTTTTGGAAAGGATTCTTTAATAAGAATGCTTATTAACTTACAAGTTGCAATAACTAGCTAACTAACAAGCAAAGTTTTTTAACAATAGCTTCAAGCTGCTGCTCTTCAATAATTCCAATTTTTCTAGTAAGCCTTTTATTTACATCAACTGATCTAACTTGATCAAGCAGTGCGTATGTCGGCCGGTCAAAAAATTTCCCATACAGTAGTGGCCTAATTGAATTTACAGGCATCTCTTTTGAACTACAGGGGATAACAATACAGGTTGGATAAGCGAGCTCATTTAAACTGTTACTTTGTAATATTATAACGGGTCTCTCTTTTCCAGGCTCACTTCCTTTAGCAGGATTCAACGTTGCCAAATACACGTCACCACGTCTATATTTCATCAAGACCATCCTCCAGACACTCTTGCTCATAATTATATCCATCTTGCATAAAATCTAATAACTGCTTGGCATCTTTTTTCAAAGCATCTCTCTCCTTATTAAGGATCCAAGATTCAAGAGCACGTTCGACAACTCTACTTCTCGTCTCTCCCTCACATAAAGCTCCAATCTTTAAAAGTAATTCCTCTTCAACTGTAATAGATATGCTTTTTTTCATAGTATAAATCATAGCATCATTTATCATATCATTCAATACCACTCCTTTTCTAGAAGTTAATTGCAATGATCTACCAACTTACTTAAAGCTAACTCATGGTTTTTATTAGATTTTATTTAACTTGATATAAATTATATCGATATTGAATTTACCAGCAGATTCCGAAAACTTGCCAATGATATATAAACACCTGTTTTCACACAATTCACCTTCGCCAGCGAAGGTGATAAATTTTATTTAGTCTTACGACCCTATCTACGAAAATGATATAAAAACATAGAATTATCTTTTTTCAAATCCTTAGTCGCAATAATACATTTAGATCCAAACTTTAATACTGGAAACAATGAGCTAGATAGTTGTTTTATATTTGCTTCCCAAACTGCACATGGCAACAAGTAAACTATTTTTTTACCTATTACTTGGCGCTTTAAAAAACTAGCAGTACTTGATCTTTTTACAATTCCAACATCATGCCACGCCACCATATTATTAAGATGCCAAAAATCATACACCCCATCAATAATCACCCACTCATTTGGCATAATTACATTTTTTCTACTTGTCTCTATTCCAAGTAAATCAAAACTTTTATAGATAACTTTGTCACGACCAATTCTAGTGGTTAATGGAAATACAAGTAGTATGACAGTTGTCACAATCGCTAGGTAACGATAAAATAGCAGAAAACCTTTCTCTCTTTTAGCTACCCATTTTTCTAATTTTAGTACAACAATTTTTTTCCTCAATCTGCCTTGAGTATCGCGATTTAAAATACTTGGGATTGTATTAGTAGTGATAATTTCATCAATTGTGGAATTA
>DAOWEO010000006.1 GCA_030638415.1 Bdellovibrionales bacterium
AGGACCCTCTAGATAAAGGAGTTAGAAAAACTTTAAACCTAGGACACTCATGGGGACACGCCTTAGAGAAAGAGTTTTCGCTTCCTCATGGAATAGCTGTTTTATTGGGTATGAAACTGTTATTCAAAATGGAAGAGCAATCTGAGAATTTAGAAAAATTAAATATTTTGGTGCAACATTTTAAATTAAGCCCCCTCAAGCTTGATATTGGTAGCAACCTCGATTCTATTCTTAGCTACCTATTTACTGATAAAAAACGTGATGGCGAAAAGATTAGTTTTGTTTTACCAAGTGGTAAGTCTATTTTAAAAACGTACGCAGCATCGAGTAGTTTTTTAAGCTCTGTGGGTAAGAGCATTGAGCTCTAAATATAAATTCACACCAGATATGGATGTCTTTAAAGATATTGAAATACCTACTTCAAAATCATATATAAACCGCTTACTAATCTTAGCTAGTTTAGCCAAACATACTATTACAATTAAACATGTTGTCTATGGCCAGGATGTTTTAGATTTAATTAATATTCTACACGAGGTTGGAGTATCCATAAAAATACTAGGTGATACTGTAACAATTGCAAATTCATTTCCAGAATGTGAAACTAGATCTAGCTCTGTGATAATTATCAACAGTGGAGCAGGTGGTACGACTAATCGCTTTGCTTTAGTGCTGCTTGCACATGGACAAAATTGTTATCAGTTATCTCCAGATCAGCGCTTGCTTGAAAGACCGATGCAGACAATGTGGACAACACTGAAAATGGCGGGAGTAGCTGTCGATATAAGCCGCAAAGGTGAATGGCCAACAATTAAGGGGCCGCTCTCTTATCCCGATACGCTGACAATTGATACTGGTCAGACCACACAGGTTGCATCTGCTTTTTTATTAGGAACACTCAGAGATGATTGTTCAATCGTACCTACTAATACAACTCACTCGTATGACTATTATAAATTAACTGAGCAACTGCTTAAGCGAGTTAAAAATAGAGAGCAAGAGTTCATAATTCCATATGACTTTAGCTCACTGGGATATTTAATAGCCTATGGTGCAGTAATAAGGGAGATAACAATTGCAGGGGTACTATCAATTGATAGTTTTCAGCCTGATGCAATCTTAGTCTCTTTGTTAAGGCGTTGTGGAGTACATATTGAGTTGAACAATAGTGGATTAACAGTTGTTCCATCTACCATAATAAACTTGGATTTAGATTGTGCAAGCTGTCCTGATTTAGTTCCCACTCTGGCTTTTATTGCTGCTTATGCTCAGGGTGAAAGCTCTCTGCATAATATAAAAAACCTACAGCTCAAAGAGTCAGACCGAATTACTGAACTTTTAAATATTCTGTCTCTATTTGGAGTGAGAGCTAATTACGACAAAGATGTAGATCTATTACATATTTCAGGACGGACTATAATAAGTAATGAAATTGAATATCACGCTCCTGATGACCACCGTATGGCACTTGTTGCAATGCTTTTCATGTTAAAAAATAGTGGAGGTGAAATTAATAACTTTACCTGTGTTCGTAAGTCATTTCCTTCATTGCTATAACCTTTTATTTGTTGCTAGACTTAGGATATATAAAAATTCACTGGCGGTTATATGAGTTGGATAGATAACTTTAAAGATAAGCAAAATAGATTTGAAGAAAATTATGAAGAGAGAATGGCTTTTAATAATAAACTGGCAAGCTGGGTTGTAGGAGTTTCAGTCTTTGTTTCGTTAATTTATTTTTATAATGATCTGCAAAATTATGGAATAAACCATCCCATAACATATAGTCAGATTTTTTTGATTGGAACTCTCTTTGCTAATTTTCTAAGTTATACTTTTTTAAAAACATTTGCTTTTAAAAATTTTATTTTTTTACTGTCACTGTTTATCTACTTTTCTTTTCGTTCTACTTTATTTCAGCAGGGAGTCTCTCCAACAACCATTTTTATTATAATTTTGCCTGTTGCGTCAGCGTACTCTATGTCTTTACAAGCACACCGATATTTTTTTATAGGATCACAGTTGGTTATGAGTTTTAACTTATTATTTTTCTCATTAGTATCGCTCTCCCCCTTAAAATTTAATTGGGCTGAGGGAGACTTACGGTTATTTGGAAATTATATAATTATTTCACTTATACTATTTGTCTTTATATATCTCTTAATCAAAAAAGAAGAGTACTCCTATCAGCTACTGGAAAAGAGACTCGAAAAAAATAGTCAGTTATGTCGGTTATCATCACTAGGGGAGATGAGTGGTGCTATTGCTCATGAAATTAATAATCCACTGCAAATTATTGTTGGAATTACGAACTTAATGAAGAAGAAAATCAGTGTAAGTGAAAGTGTTTCCTCTACTGATATCAGTTATAACTTGTCAAAAGTATTGTCCTCGGTGAACCGTATGGAGAGTGTTGTTAAAACGATGATGAAGTTAACTAAAAAAAACAACACTGAAAAAGAGGTGACTTCATTAGCTAGTGTTTATAAATTAGTTAATCCAATTATTACAAGTAAAATTATTTCTAAGAATATTACTTTTGACTTCAAACATGATTTTTTTGATATCCCTATTTTTTGTAATCCAGAAGCGATGGCACAGGTTTTTATTAATTTAATTAGCAATGCATCTGATGCGGTTGAAAATATATCTACTCCATGGATAAAGGTGGTTACGAGAGTAGATGAAAAAAGTATCGCACTCTTATTTGTTGATGCTGGAGCTGGAATTGAGCTTGCAGTGTTAGATAGAATGTTTGAGCCTTTTTATACAACTAAAGGTGTGAATGAAGGGACTGGAATGGGACTGAGTATTAGTAAACGAATAATGGAAGATCAAGATGGTAGACTACAATACCACTTATATGAAGGGCATACTTGTTTTGAAATAAGTATGCCACGCCACAATGTTTAGGCTAATTAAGTTTATTTTTTTAAAATAATTTCCAAGTAGATTGGCCAGTGATCTGAGACTCCAACTCCATTTTGAATATTGTATCCATTTGGTACTGTTAGATCGCCCTCTTTTTTATTTTGCCCAGCGTAGTCATTTGCTACTTTTAATGAATCAAAATCAATTTCCCATTTGGCATCAACAGAGCTGAATTTCTTATTTAGGATGATCATATCAAGAAAGGACCAGCTATTTTTAGGTTTGTAGTAAGCAGACCCCGGAGTGTTCATTTTCTTTTGGTCATGAGCAATAATCCAGTAGTCACTAATAGTATTTTTTAGAATTTGGTGTTTTTTTCTTTCTGCACTTGTAACATTAAAATCCCCTGCAGCAATAACGTATCGATCTTTAGGCATTTTGTGTAAAAGCTGATTAAGATAGTTAAATGACTCCTTTCTAAAGATCATTGGATGATAGGGAGCAGGGAAGTGAACTACAAACATCGTAAGTAGATCACTGTTTGGAAGCTTAAAAGTTGCCTCTAGGAGTGGTCTTGTATCTTTTCGTCTTTTTTCTGGAATATTATTAAATGGGACATAGTGTAGCTTTGGTGATCCATAGAGTGGCAGCCTTGATAAGATTGCAGTATCAATTCCTCTAATATCTTTTCCTTCAATTAAAATAGCAGGATTGTAATTTGCTGCTTTGAGATATTTCTTGCGAAAATCCTCGAGTACTGAAATATTTTCAACTTCCTCCAATACAAGCAGGTCAGCTCCTTTTCCACTATTTTGGGCCAGAATGGTATTTGCTAGTTCTTGCATTTTTTTAGCTAAATTAACTTCAGACCAGTCTAAAAATAGACATTGATTACGCCACTTCTTGCGATCTATTTTTTTACAAGCATCAATATGCTCTTGAAATTCTTTAACGCGGTACGGAAGAAAAGTGTAGTCATTTTTGCCAATATCGTGGGTAGTATCAAATAGGTTTTCCATATTAAATTGCATAATGGAGATGCGGTCTGCACTGGTTACCGGTAGGTAGGGGTTTACTAGTGGAGCCAAGGTGGTTTTCGGTTCTGGAGCTGTGGGCTTCTGGCAGCTTACTAAATTAAAAAGAATGATAGGCAACAACCAGCTTAGTAATATTTTTCTCATGTTTTCTCCTGAGTTGTACGAAAAGTAAGGCTGAAAATAGCAATTTCAACTTAGCTCTTAGTTCTGTTTTTTTCAATAAGAAAAGCAGTAAAAGTCGCGTAATGGTGTTGATAAAGTACTATATTACTGATAAGTTGGGGGCGTTTTAAAATCAATAATATTGCTATAATAGAGCAAATAAATCAGGTATCCAACTCAAAGTGTGGATACTGTTAGAGGAGTTCAATATGACGGATAAAAAAATGGTAATTTTAGATGGTAACGAAGCGGCTGCGCACATTGCGTTTCGCCTAAGTGAAGTTATGGCCATCTATCCAATTACTCCATCTTCAGCGATGGGTGAGTGGGTTGATGAGTGGAGTGCATCTAAAGATAAAAATATTTGGGGAACGACGCCAGATGTTGTAGAAATGCAATCAGAAGGTGGAGCAGCTGGAGCTGTTCACGGAGCCTTACAGGCTGGAGCAATGTGTTCTACATTTACAGCTTCTCAGGGACTTCTACTTATGATCCCTAATATGTATAAGATTGCTGGAGAGTTAAGCCCAGCAGTATTTCACGTAGCGGCAAGATCACTTGCTTACCAAGCACTATCAATTTTTGGTGACCATAGTGATGTTATGGCAACACGACAAACTGGTTTTGCAATGCTTTCATCAAACTCTGTTCAAGAGGCGATGGATATGGCACTTGTAAGTCATATTGCAACTTTGAAATCTCGTATTCCATTTCTTCACTTCTTTGATGGATTTAGAACTTCTAATGAAGTTAACAAAATTGAAGTTATCTCTGATGATGTTATTAGATCAATGGCAGATGATAAAGATGTGATTGAAAATAGAGCACGTGCTCTTACTCCTGATGCTCCTGTTATGCGTGGAACAGCTCAAAACCCTGATGTATATTTTCAAGGTCGTGAAGTTGCAAACAAATACTACGAAGCAATTCCTGAGATTGTTCAAGGTGTTATGGATGAGCTTGGTGAGAAAGTTGGACGTAAATATAAATTATATGATTACGTTGGACCTGCAGATGCTGAGCGCGTAATCGTTCTTATGGGTTCTGGAGCGGAAGCTGTTCATGAGACAGTTGACTATCTTACAGCTCAAGGTGAGAAAGTTGGTGTCTTAAAAGTTCGTCTTTATAGACCATTCTCTTCCACTCATTTTTTAAAAGCTCTACCAAAGTCTGTTAAAAAACTGGCAATACTTGATAGAACAAAAGAGTCTGGAGCAGTTGGTGACCCACTATTTCAAGATATCTCTACAGTATTTTCTCAAGCTCTTATTAATGATGAGATCCAAGCACTTCCAAAAATTGTTGCTGGTCGTTATGGTCTATCTTCAAAAGAGTTTACTCCAGCAATGGTTAAAGCAATTTTCGAAGAGCTTTCAAAAGATAAGCCAAAGCATGGATTCACAATTGGTATTAATGACGACGTGATGCATTCAAGTCTTGATTATGATAAAGAATTTTCTCTTGAGCCAAAAGATGTTTTTAGAGGAATATTTTGGGGACTTGGAGCTGATGGTACTGTTGGAGCGAATAAAAACTCTATTAAGATTATCGGTGAGGGAACAGAAAACTACTCACAAGCTTATTTTGTTTATGATTCAAAAAAATCTGGTGGTCTGACAACTTCATACCTTCGTTTTGGTAAAAATCCAATTAGATCAACTTATCTGATAAATAAAGCAAACTTCATCGCTTGTCACATGTTTACTTTTATTGAGAAGTACGCAATTTTAGATAAAGCAGATGTTGGTGCAACATTTCTTATAAATGCTCCTTTTGATAAATCAGAAGTCTGGGATAGACTTCCAAAGAAAGTTCAGCAGGTTATTCTTGATAAAGAGTTAAATCTTTATGCAATTGATGCGAACAAAGTTGCTTTAGCTACAGGCATGGGCAGAAGAATTAATACAATTATGCAGACTGCATTTTTTAGTATTTCTGGAATTCTTCCTGCAAATGAGGCGATCGCTCAGATTAAAGGTGCAATTAAAAAGACCTTTGCTTCAAAAGGTGACGATGTTGTAGAGCAAAACTATAAAGCTGTTGATGGAACTTTAGATAATCTATTTAAAATTGATTATCCTAAAAACGTTACAAGTAATATTGAGATGACTCCAGTTCTTTCTACAGAGAATGTTCCTGCTTTTGTAAAAGAGGTTACTGAAGTTCTAATGGATAATAGAGGTGATGATCTTCCAGTTAGTAAGATGCCAGTTGATGGTACTTTTCCTGTTGGAACAACTCAATTTGAAAAACGTAACATCACAGAGAGTGTTCCTGTTTGGGAATCTGATCTTTGTATTCAGTGTGGAAAATGTGCATTCGTCTGTCCTCACGCAACAATTAGAGCAAAGGTTTACTCAGAGAGCGAGCTTGCAAGTGCTCCTTCAACCTACAAGTCAATGAAGGCAAAAGGAAAGTATGGCGACGACGCTATGTATACGATCCAAGTTGCTGTTGAAGATTGTACTGGTTGTGAGTTATGTGTTGAAGTTTGCCCGGCAAAAGATAAGAATGATCCAACTCGTAAGGCATTAAATATGGCCGCTCAACGTCCAATTAGAGAGACAGAGAGAGAGAACTGGAACTTTTTTATGAATGTTCCAAACTTTAACCGTGGAAAATTAAATCCTAAAACAGTTAAAGATACTCAGCTTATGCAACCACTTTTTGAGTTCTCTGGAGCTTGTCCTGGTTGTGGAGAAACTCCATATATCAAATTAGCCACACAGCTATTTGGTGATAGAATGCTTATTGCAAATGCTACTGGTTGTTCTTCAATTTATGGTGGTAACCTGCCAACGACTCCTTATACAACTAATGAGCATGGTCTTGGACCAGCATGGTCAAACTCTCTATTTGAGGACAATGCTGAATTTGGTCTTGGATTTAGACTGACTGTTGATCGTAAAGAGCAACAGGCCAAGGAATTAGTAGAAAGTCTTTCTGGAAAAATTGGAACTGACCTAGCAAAAGAAATTCTAGCTGCTGATCAGAGTGATGAGCCAGGAATTTTTGAACAACGTGAAAGAGTTGAAAAGCTTAAAAAGGCAATTGCTGGAGAGTCTAGCTCTGAAGCGAAGCATCTTGGTAGTGTGGCTGATTATCTTGTAAAAAAATCTATCTGGATTATTGGTGGAGATGGTTGGGCATATGATATCGGTTACGGTGGACTTGACCACGTTCTTGCAAGTGGTAAAAATGTAAATATCCTTGTTATGGATACCGAGGTTTACTCAAATACTGGTGGACAA
>DAOWEO010000030.1 GCA_030638415.1 Bdellovibrionales bacterium
AAGTATACAAAACACTACTTTCCTACTCCTCGGGTATCTGGCCATGAATATAGAGATAACTCGTTATCTGTTATTGTTTCATATTTGCTGCCATTTTCTATTTTTAAAATTTTTCCATCTTCAAGACGTAAGAAACTTTATCATGATGGGAGGTGGTGGGATTCATTTGCCAAGCAAAATAAGCTGACAGGGTGGAGTAAGCTGCATGCGGATAATTTAGCGAGCTCAAATGCATGGCCTAAGACGAGTATTGTGGATGAAAAGTTAAGTGGGTCATATATGTTTGTAACTAGCTTACTGACACATGATCCATATGCTGCTTTAGATGGTGGTAAGTTTCTATTTTCCATTAGTGATAATTTAAAAGAAAAATTATCATGGAAGAGGTTTATTGGAAATGAAGCTTATTCTGATGAGTTGCTAAAAAGATTCACCACGAAAGATAGTTTGCACCATTTTTATGCTGCGAAGCAAGCTTTGCAACAGGTGGCGGTATGGATAGCGTGGATGAAAAAAAATGGTGTGTATGATAATACAAAAATTATTATTACCTCGGATCATGGGAGAAATGGAATACATAATCCTATGTTTTCAAAAATGAAACTTAATGAAAAAATATACTATGGTGGATACCACCCTGTAATGATGGTTAAAGATATTGGAGCACAGGGAGAGCTTGAGCGAGATAATACTTTTATGACTCATTGTGATGTGCCGTGGATGGCACTTTCTGTTATTGATCCTCAGGCTGAGCAAAAATATGGGATTGATAAAAGTAAGGGGTTTCGTCTGTATACAGATAAGGGCGAGTTAACTGTGAAAGATAATATTTTTGATCTTAAGAATTGGAAGTATGTTGAGTAGTTTGTTTCATCTCTATTTTTAGCTCTTCTTTTAAAGGTTACCTCGGCAAGGACTAGATTTTACTTCTAAAATCGCACCTGCAAGTAAACGCCAGCTTCGCTTGGCGTACATACTTAAAGTTCTAAATGTAGTGCAGATTGGTAAGTCATTTGACAAAATGCACTACATTTAGAAAGATCATTGAACGAATTGACAAAAAGGTGCGTAGTTATATACTTAAGTATGGATAACCTCATCAGAAATAAACTTATAGAGCTCAATCTACTTGCAATGGAGGCAGTGAAAAAATATGAGTTCAAACGCTACTTATTCGATAGACTTGCTAGTGAGTCCTCTAAGAGCTTTAGGGCAGTAGTTGGACCTAGGGGGGTTGGTAAGACCGTTTTATTACGACAGTTATGTCTTAATAGCAAAAATTCATTTTATCTATCAGCAGATAGCTTTCCTAGAGATGTTGACCTTTTTGAACTTGTAAAAATTTTAAAAAATTATTATGGAATTTCAGATTTTTTTATTGATGAGATTCACTTTAATGTTGGTTACCAGCAAGCACTGAAAAATATCTATGACTTTTTAGATGTTAAAATCTGTTTTACCAGCTCGGTAGCATTATCATTAGTAGAAAGTTCGTATGATCTTTCCCGAAGAGTACAGTTGTATAAGTTACATCTTTTTTCTTTTTGGGAATATCTTGAGCTATCTAATATTGAAGTGGAAACAATAACGATATCGATGCTTTTAGAAGGAACATTTCCAGCAAAATTAAACCTTCTTGGCGTTCACTTTGAAAAATATCTACGGGGTGCCGCTCTTCCATTTTTTAATGAGACATCAGATATAATTGCAAGTCAGAAAAATATTTTGAAAAAAATAATTAATCAAGATATTCCTCAAATTGCGTCTCTTACAGGAGATGATATTTTTAAAATTGAAAAAGTTGTGAAATTTATTGCAAAGTCTCAAGTCGATGGAGTCAGCTATAGTAGTCTTTCAAGAAATATTGGAATTACAAAATATAAGGCACAACAATATGTTGATTTACTACAAAAAGCATTTGTTCTTAATGTCTCAACTCCTCATGGAGCAAATGTTTCAAAAGAGCCCAAAATTTTGATGTATCTTCCTAATCGACTAATTTATACTGACTACAGTGATAGCATCGGTGGGATTCGAGAAGATTTTGCAACAACCGTTTTTAATTACTTAGGACTCAGCTACTCATATTTAAAAACAGTACGTGGTAAAAAAAGTCCTGATTTTTATTTTAAGTACGATGGGCAAAGAGTTGTCTGTGAAATAGGAGGACCTGGCAAGGGGTACTCCCAGTTTAAAGGTTTAGATAATTTTGATAAAAAAATTATACTCAGGCATACAGAACAATTTAAAGATGGTGATATTTCACTACACCTGTTGGGATTGGTACGAAATCTGGATTAGCACTATGCGTTTTCCTGCTTGGGGAAGTAATGGGCTTTTGGCACAGCATGCAGAGGTGCTTTTTGAAACGAAAGTTGAATTCAATTGTCTCTTTAGAGGATTGAATGTAGTTGTGATGTAGCCGGTAAAGGTCTTATGAAATTAGCTATTTGGAAAAAGTGAAAAGTTTACGTTCTTGCTTCTATAGTTGGATATAAGCCAATTAGGAGGTATAATGGAAGCTATGAAGCTAACACCAGAGCAACTTTTACAGATTGAGAACCACATGACTAGCAAGTTTAGGATTGTGGAGCATCAGGTTTTGACTGATTCAAAATTTGAGCAGCATCTCCTGCGAATTGATCATCAGCATGAACTTATGGAGAGGGGCTTTGAGCAAATTGATAAGCGATTTGAAGAGCAGGTAGCTGAGTCTAATAGAAGATTTGATCAGGTTGATAAGCGTTTCGATCGAGTTCACTTCTTTATGCAGTGGCAGACAGGTCTTGGATTTCTTATGGTTGCGGGGATCTATTTAAAGCTTTTTTTAGGTTAGTTATTTGTTCAGATTCAATAATTATTTATGCTACTAAATAAAATCTATCACCTTCGCTGGCGAAGGTGGATTGTGCGAAAACAAGTGGTTGTGATATGTTTTTATTGGTGCCAACACTCTGGCATCTGACTGCAAACAACCATTGACCTCGGTGCAAACTCTTGTTATGCTGAAGTGTAGCTTGTGCTAAGGGGGTACTGTGACTGAATTTTGGAGTAAGCAAGGTTGGGAATTGATGGACAAACACCTCGCTAAGCTTGCTGAGATGCCATTTCAAAGAGAATTCAAGAATTTTACTGTGAAGCCTGGACTTTACACGATACGTGGGCCTCGGCAAATAGGAAAAAGTTCATGGCTTAAGTCACTACTTTCAGATTTGGTTAGGCAGGATGGGGCTAATTGTGCATTTTTTTATAGTTGTGAAAATCTAGTTGATCACAAGGATTTGCATGAGCTTTTAAAAATTTATCAAAATAGAAAATATATCTTGCTTGATGAAGTAACATTTATAAAAGATTGGTATCGACCTATTAAGCATCTGCTTGATACAACATTTCGTGGAACAATTATTGTAACAGGATCTAACTTAATTGACATAAGGAAAGGTTCTGATCGTATGCCGGGTAGAGAAGGTGGTGGAGAGGATTTAACTCTTTTGCCTATGGATTTTAATACTTTCTCTAGGGCCTGGAAGCAAGCAGATTTTAAAGAGCTGAGTAGAACGAAGATGCTTGAAAAGTATTTTATAATTGGTGGCTTTCCAATGGCACTTGCTGAAGCAGGAGACGACTCATACGAGTTAAGCCGTTGTCAGAGTAATATTGAAAAGTGGATTCTTGGTGATGTTATTAAGGCTGGATACCAAAGGAGCTATGCTAAAGAGGTTTTATCACAAATTGCACTTACGCTTACATCTCAGATGAGTGTTAATAAGCT
>DAOWEO010000104.1 GCA_030638415.1 Bdellovibrionales bacterium
AAATATCAAATTAACAACAGAAGAGTGGGGAAACTTGAGATCCCAAATTGGGATCTCAAGTTCTTATGGAGGTAGCCGCTATTGCCCATCAGTATTTACTGAATATGGAGTTGCTGCTTTATCTGGTGTTTTGAATAGTCCTGTTGCAACAAAGGTAAATATCTCAATAATAAGAACATTTGTAAATTTGAGGAAAAACTTAGATTTTAATGATGATCTTGCAAAAAAAATACTTATTTTAGAAAATGATTCAAAAGAGGTTCGGCATATATTTAAAATTGTATTTAATAAGATTCAGCAGATTGAGAGGACCTCTCCAATTCTTCCTAAATATAGAAAAAAAATTGGATTTAATTGAAAGGGGAGACCTTAATGTCAAAATCCATAGTAAGTAAGATGTTAAAATTACATGCTTCCATTGAAGGCGTGTACGCATTAGTGTACAATGTTTTTAATATAGGAGGTATTATGTCAGAGACAACTACTACACGAAATTTTAGACAAAATTTAAAGCAATTCTTTGATCTTGCAAAGGTTGAACCAATTGCAATTAATCGAGGAAGTGAAAGATTTATTTTGCTACACGAGTCAGAATTCAACAAAATGAAAGATGAGATTATGTATCTGCAGAAAAGTCTTATTGCTACTCTTGAAGATTTGAAATCAGGTGGACCAAAAGACATGGGTGATATTAATACATTTCATTCTGATTTATTGGTTGAAATTGAAGAAGAAGATCAAAAACGTGTGAAAAAAGAAAAGAAAAAGGATGTTGGGTAATGGTCAATATCCTTTACGCTGAAAGCTATAGGCGAGAGCTAAAAGCAATTTTAAGAGCAATCAAATCTTATCATGAAAAAGAATTCTTAGATTTTCCAAAGTGGAATGAAGATTTTTTAGTTGAACTAAAAGAAAAACTTAGTAATTTGCAAGAGTACCCCTTAAGTGGGACTGAATTTATAATTCCAGCAAGAAAAATTCTTGTGTCTAGTGGTGTTTACCAATGTGCAGTTCTTTATGAAGTTTTACCTGTGAATAATTATGGATACGATAAATATGTGGAGAGTATCTATATTAAGTCTATTATTCGCACAATAAGTGGTGAATATAATGACTATATTTCACAATTACTTTATTGTGAATATTAACTAGAAATAGCAGTCACTCGATTGTCCCAAAAAAATAGCTAAAAAGGCAGTTATTGACCATCTAACAATATGGCAGGAAATATCTATAATGACCTCATGTTACAATTTTGGCTTATTTTAGGATGTTTATTAGTGGTCGGGGAGTTTATTATCCCTGGACTGGTTGTAATGTTTATTGGGCTTGGTGCAATGACTGTTGCGGGACTGTTGCACTATGGAGTTATTGAGAGTGTTATCTCCCAGTTTTTAACTTTTTTCGTTAGTTCTATGTTTTATATCTTCACACTACGTTTTGCTGTTTTATATTTTTATCCCTGCGATACGGAGAAAAAAAACTTAGAACAAGAGTTGTCTCATGAAGGACAGACTGGTGAAGCCGTTTCAGATATTGCAGCGGGTGACGTTGGCAGTATTAAGTACTCTCAAAGTCAGTGGCAAGCTAAAAATATTACAACAGCTAAAATAGAAGCTGGAGATAAAGTAGAAATTACAGGACAAGAAAATATTACGTTATTAGTACAAAAAAAGGATATCTAAAATGTTGACGTTTACCTCAGTGGTTTTAATTGTTATTGGAATTGTTTTATTTAAAACACTTATTATAGTTGCAGAACGAGAAAATGTGATTGTGGAAAGGCTTGGTAAATATCACCAGACTTTAACTCCAGGGTTCTATTTTCTAATCCCTTTTATTGATAATGCCTCTTATATTCATGAAATTCGTGAGCAGGTAATTGATATTCCAGCACAAAGTGTAATCACCTCTGACAACATTCAGGTGGAGGTTGATGGCCTTTTATATTTAAAGGTTATGGATGCTAAAAAAGCGAGTTATGGAATTGGTGATTATATTGCTGGCAGTATTAATCTTGCACAAACCACCATGCGCTCGGAGGTTGGAAAAATTACTCTTGGAGCTACTTTCTCAGAGCGAGATGCTGTGAATGGTAAAATTATCTCGGAAATTGATAAGGCTTCAGATCCTTGGGGTGTGAAGGTAATGCGCTATGAGATTAAAGATATTAAACCAACTCTACATGTGATTGATACACTTGAAAAATTGATGGAAGCTGAACGCGAGAAACGGGCAGAGATAACTTTAGCTACAGCAGAAAAAGAGCGTGTAATTAATATCTCTGAAGGTGAAAAGCAGCAGGCGATTAATCTCTCTGAAGGAGAGAAGCAGCGTCAGATAAATGAAGCTCAAGGTAAGGCCATCTCTATTCAAAAAGTGGCTCATGCAACGGCTGAGAGTATGCGTATGGTCGGAGAAGCTATTAAGCAGGCTGGTGGTGAAAAAGCGGTAAAAATGAAATTGATTGATCAATATATAGATACTCTTGATGAGGTAATGAGTGAAGGAAATGTGTCACTCTTTCCAGCAGAGCTTTCAACTCTGAAAGGAATTTTTCAAGAACTAAAAAGGCCAAGCGCAAACTAAAAAAGGAAAAGATTATGTCATTTGATTTATTACTATTTACAATTGTTACAGGTGGGATTTTTATTTTTGTTATTCAAGCATTGATTAAATCAATTAGACTTGTGCCAGCAAGAAGTGAATTTATTGTAGAGCGTCTGGGAAAGTACTCTATGACCTTAAAAGCAGGATTTCATCTATTGGTTCCTTTCGTTGATAAGGTTGCTTATATTCAAGATCTAAAAGAGCATACAATTGATGTACCAGAACAAAAATGTTTTACCAAAGATGAAATTCAGGTAGAGATTGATGGTGTGATTTATATGCAAGTTATCGATTCAGTAAAAGCTAGCTATGGTATTACCAATTTCAAGTTTGCCTCTATTCAGCTTGCACAAACCACAACTCGTTCGGTTGTAGGAACTTTGGATTTAGATCGAACTTTTGAAGAGCGTGAGATGATTAGTGCCAAGGTGGTTTCGGTACTGGATGAAGCAGCAGAAAAATGGGGAATTAGAATTTTAAGATTTGAAATTAAAAATTTAACTCCTCCTGAATCTGTTCGTCAGTCTATGGAAAAGCAGGTTACTGCTGAGAGAAATAGGCGAGCGATAGTACAAAAGAGTGTTGGTGTTATGCAATCTTTGATTAATACATCTGAAGGGCGTATGCGTGAGCTGATTAATAGGTCTGAGGGTGAGAAGCAAAAAAGAATTAATATTGCAGAAGGTAAGGCTGAGGAGATAATGTCTCTTGCCGTTGCAACAGCAGAGTCAATTACTAAAATTGGAAATGCTATTGAAGCACCTGGTGGCGAAGAGGCGATTAAGCTTGAACTTGCTGGTAAATACTTTCAATCTCTAGCGAAACTTAATAAGGATAAAAACTCTGTTATCATCTCTGGTAACATGAGTAATATGAAAGCAATGCTCAGTGATTTAGACTTAAGCTAATTACTGAGTTTTTTTCTTCTCTGTTTCAATAAATCGGCCAATCATCTCTTGGCCGATTTGTGAGTCAGTATAGAGTGCAAAACCCTCTTCACGTAGACCCCATAAAAGATCAGTCCAGTCATCATGGTCCCACTGTTCATTGTCTTTAACCCAGCTTTTTAGCTCTTTTTTTGGAAAGCGTGGTGCGGTATAATTATCTGCCTGTAACATTTATTCCTCCAACGTAACAAGTTTGAGGTTATTGAATGCCTCTCTAATAAACAAGTCAAGGAGCATAGTAGACTTTATTCTAATCTTAAGATGTTATAGGGCTGATATTTTCTTACAGGTCCGACTATAGGTCTTTACAAGTCCATTGCGACGTTTGAATAGCATATTCAGCAATATAGGCACTGGAAGGATATTTCTTCTCTCTTGGTAGTGCACGGTTGATTTGCATACGTACTCGGCCACGAGAAAAGATTTGAAATTTATTATTATACTTACTAGAAAAAATAACTTTTACAAATTTACTTTTAGAATTTGGGCTGTTGATTGCAGAGGGGATAATTTCAACTTCATGATAATCTGTTGCCCCAAGGCGTGTCTCATAGATAAATACTCTTTCAACCTTTGATTCATCAGTCATTGCTGCACATTCATATATCACTTTTCTTTTAGGAGTTAAGGCACCAAAGAGAGGTGAGCAAAATAGAAAAGTTAGCAGTAACAAGTATTTCATAACGGTCCTGAGTCAGTGGTTATAAGATATTATTATCATCTAAATATTCATCCATTTCAATACTGGTAAATGGTGCTGACAATAGGTCTTGATCAAGATGTTGAGCTAGTTCGAGTTGAGCAGTAATAAATACAGAAGTATCGATCTCTTGATAGTTAGTAGGAGATCTAAAAAAGATAAATGCTAGCATTAGTGAAGTGGTAAATGCGAGAAGCATCGCTTTTTGTCGGCAGCGGGGGCATTTGAATAGCCCCTTACTTTCATTTTTAAATTTTTGCTGCATTTCTGCTGTAGGGGTGATGACTAATTTTTTGTGTAATGACTCTTTTAACTGATTAGTTTTCATATTGGCTCCTGGGAGTTTGAAAAGTTAGTAATGAGTGCCTGCTTTCCACGGTGGATAAGATTTTTGACGGCCTGTGGAGACCTATCCATCATCTCACTAATTTCATCGAAACTAAAGTCCTGCATCCATAGTTCTAGTGCCTCTTTTTGGTTCAAGGCAAGAGAGAGCATGGCAGTTTGCACCATAATATTTTGTTCTTGTGAAAGAATTTTTTGTAGCTGGTTATCAACCTGATCAACAATATTGTAGATAGGAGAGCAATCCTGCTCACTAGGATCATGGAGATCACTTTGTGGAATCTCTTTTTTCTTTTTAAGATAGTT
>DAOWEO010000004.1 GCA_030638415.1 Bdellovibrionales bacterium
AGCCTGATAGTAGTTAGAGTTTTTTTTCACCCAAACAACTTTACGTTTCCCAGTATCAATCACAGCATTACTAGGAACAACAATTTTTTCATCATTAAATTTAATTTTCACTTTTGCATCAGCTGTCATACCAGGACGTAATAGTCCATTTGGATTAGCAATTGTGGTACGTATTTTAATAGTACGTGATTGAATATTTAAAGTTGGTGCAATGAAATCAATAGTCTCTACAAAGTACTTGCCATGAAGTGCTATAAAATTCATTTCAACCTTTTGACCTAAACGAACAAGTGTTGAATCACTTTCGTACAAATCCATCTCAACCCATAAGTGACTAAGATCAATTAAGTTAAATAAGTCTTGTCCTTCTTTAAAATACTTGCCTTTAAAAGCATGTCGTTTTTCTACAATACCCGTAACCACCGAATAAATTGTAATTATCTTAGGAACATGGCCTTGACTGTACCAGCTTTGAAATTGCGGCTCTAAAACTCCCAAATTTATTAAGCGCTGCCTACTTTGCAGCAACATTTCCTTATTATCAGCTGATTTAATATTTTTAAAGTTTCTGTTAGCTAATATAAACTCTTCACCTGCAGTAATTAACTTAGGACTATAAATAGTAACAACAGGATCTCCTTGTTTTATAAAACTTCCTACAGATAAGTTAAATACCTTTTCAATCCTCCCATCTACGCGTATTGAAACATTCCGAATATTATCCTCAACTTGAGTAACACTACCAAGTAAGCGAACCTCTTTTTCCATTATCATTGAACTAACAGGTACCACCGCAGGATGAAAGTGAGTTAATTGAGATTTTCTTAGCATGACCTTTGCAATAACCTTCTCCGTTTTAGTTTTCAAGACATTCATTTCAACCATTGCCACACCATCAATCGGACATGGTCCCGGCACCTCACTTGTAACGTCAGGGAAGTTCTTACATTGCCAAGTAATCAGCTTATTCTCCTTTTGCAATGATACTGCTCCTGGATTACTCTCTACAGATACCTTCGTTAATCCCATGTGGCAGATTGGGCACTTACCTGGATGCTCCTCATGAATTTGTGGGTGCATTGAACATGTATAATAGCTTTCAGTATTACTATCTTTATGTGCATGTTCCTTGTGACTATCCATAGTATTTGGCATCTTTTGCGAACAGCCCGACAGTGTGAAGATAATTATTAAAGAGTATAAAATTTTATTCATCCAGAGATCCTCCTAATAAGTAGCGCAGATCAATTTTTAAGAGTGTAAGCTCTGCAGTAAGAAATAATTTTTTCAGGCGTATATTTTGTAATTGAAGCTCCACTCCTAGTAAATCAAGATAGCTTGCCTCGCCTAATGCATAGGATTTTGCAACAATCTTTCTAGAATCTTTGGCATACACAGTAGTTTGTCCATCCAAAGTATTCAGCTCAGATTTTATTTTCTGCAGTTTTATTTTCAAAATATTTCTTTCACGTAATTGCATCCGGTCAAAGGAGTCTTTTTGATATTTTACTTTTAGCTGTTGATGTATTGCCACACTATGATTAGCAACAGAAGTATTAGAAAAGGGCATAGGAAAGGAGATCGAAGCACTAACAAAGTCCCCTTGCTCATCAAGACTATCTCTTTTAGTATATCCAAATTGTACTGTCAGATCAGGCACATACGCCAACTTAGCACTTTGTAATCGATGCTTTGCAGCACTAATCTTTTTTAATAAAACTTGCTCCTTAAAATTTGCTCTGCTTCTAATCTCACCATCTAATACCTTCCATGGAACTGACAACAATAGAATATGCTCAGCTCTTGGTGAAATATAGCTCAACTGATGATCGAGCTCCTTTAACTTAAAAACCATATTATCTAGTTTAGTGCCTAATTCAACTTTTCTAATTTTGATATCTAAAAGTGCTTGCTGCGATAACTTACCTAAGGCATACCTACTCTTAGATACTGTTAGCATTTGAGAAATCCAACTAATGCCTTCTTGTATGATGGCCATTTTAGCAGTAATCATTCTCTTTTCAGTCAACCGTTTCCATAAGTTTACTAATAATTGCTGCTGTTTATCTTCTGCCTTGAGCTTACTAACTTGTGACATCTCTTGAAATACTGCTGCTCGGTGCGAATACTTAGAAGTAAGTTGAACTTTTTGTACAACAGCTAGTTCTACTCCAGTCATTGGAGTACGATGACTACTCAAACTATCAATCGGAAAATTTTTAAAATTTAGCTTTAATTTGGGGTCACCCCACGATCCTTTTGACAGTGCTAAATGTTTCATAGACTGTTCCTGCTGCTTAATCGCTATAACTTCGTCATGTTGTTTGATTTGCTTTACAACATCTACAAAATTGACTGCAAATAAGACTGCGGGAAAAAAAATAAAAAATAGACTGATAATATATCTCATAATACCTCTATTTCTAGAGTAACTTATAAGCATAGTGGCAGCGTTATAGAATTTTAATGATAATGTGTAAAATTATCTAACTTTATCTAGTGGACGACGCTTAAAGTTAGCAATTTCTTTAAATTTACTGGGGGGCATTCCTGTTATTTTTTTAAACTGATTTGATAGGTGTTGCACACTACTATATCCTAGCTCAAAAGAGATTTGACTTAAATTAAGCTCTCCATACATTAATAACTCTTTAACTCTTTCCACCTTTTGCTCAATAAAATATTTTTCAATAGTGATTCCCTCTATCGAGGAAAAAAGAGAGCTAAGAGAGTTATAATCTTTAGCCATTTTATTTTTTAAAAGGTCTGAGATTTTCCCCGTAAAGTGCTCAATTTCTTGACTATAAATAAACTCAATCAGTGTTGCTTTTATCTTTTCAATTACTTTTTTCGTCTCATCTTCTAACAGTTCAAAACCATTCACCAATAAAAGTTTGGCAATATTTTCTTTTTCCGACTCTTCAGCCTCAATAATTACTTTGCCTAGTTCAATATAGGTAACACTATAGCCACTTTTTTCTAACTCTTCTTGGACAACTCGAATGCACCTTGCACAAACCATGTTTTTTACAATAAGATTAATGTGAGTCTCCTTACTAACTGCCTTAATAATTTCAGGTTATGAAATCATACACTATTAGTAATATTTTCAACAAGCTGCTTTTCTACATTTTTTTTAATTGGGAATAAATTTACTTCGGTAAAAAAAAATCTTTTAAACTCTTTGCGACCTTTACCGAGACACGTAGTTCATCCATTATCTGATATACTTCTTTTTGTATTAAATCCTCTAGAGGCCCTTGTAGGTTTTTCAAAATCCTGCGTTTTATGCGTGGACCAATATGAGGGATGTCATCTAACTGAGAGTGAAATACACGTTTATTTTCTTCTTTATGGTGCAGTCGCCTACTAAAGCGGTGCGCTTCATCTCGCATCTGTGTCAATATTCTAAAAAGAGACATATTATTTTTAAGGATATATGGATTACTTCTTCCCGCAATAAAAAGCCTCTCCTCACTTTTTACTACAGCCTCGGCTTTAAAGTCCCCTTTTTCCTTACTCTTAGCAATACCTACCACTGGAATTGATATTTCATGTAATTTTAAAACCTCACGAAAAATATTCATCTGTCCAATACCTCCGTCTACAACAAAGACATCAGGAAGATCACCGTATGCTAAACGCCTCGATAGTACTTCTCGCATCATAGCAAAATCATTATTTCCTTCATCTAAAACTTGTAAATGGTAATGTCGATATTTTTGTTTAACAGCTTGTCCATTTTCAAAGACAATTTGGGATGCTGCAGGAGAAGCTCCCTGCCAAATTGCAATATCATAGCACTCTAGAATTTCTGGTCTTTCTGCTAAAGAAAGTAACTCTTGTAACTTATTTAATCCCGCTAGAAAACCTCCTTGGTTTTTTAAACGTACTTTTTGCTGCTCACAAGCATCTCTACTCGCTAGAGTTAATAGTCCTGAATACTTATTGATTTGTTTAATGACGTTAACAGAGGCATGCTGAGACTTAAAAAATAATACTAGTTCATCTTTTTTTATATTAGGTAGATCAACCAATGTTCTACTTGGAAGCTCACCACTAAAATTCAGATAATACTGTATGACAAAAGCCTGTAGCTGCTGCTCCATACTTTGTAGCTCACTGTGTACAAAACTGAAATTCTGGTTAACTAATATTTTTCCATGGCGAATCATCTTTACGACAACTTCAACTTCATGATCTCCAATATAATAACCAAAGATATCAATACTCTTTATTTCACTGTCTAAATCTATTTTTTGTTTTTTATAGAAAATTCTAAAATCATCTAGAACTTTATATGAATCACGATAAATAGCTGCCAGCTCAAACTCTTCACACAATGCTTTATCATACATCTGCTCTTGTAAGTATTCTAAAACAGCACTCTCTTGTTGTTCAAAAAAAGAACATGCCAATGCTAACTGCTTACCGTAAGTAGTCTCATCAATAAGATCTCGACATGGAGCACTACACTGTTGCATCTGATGTAATATACATGGTTCCTGTCTTCTTTTCATCTCACTTAAAGAACAGTCTCGTAGCTTAAATAACTTAATTAGGATGCGGAGAACTTCTTTGATATTAGATCCTGCAACAAATGGTCCGAAAATCTGCCTACCTTTTTTATCAGTAACCTCACGTATAAGAAGTGGTCTCGAAAAGGGTTCATTCTTATTAACCACAACATATGGATAAGACTTATCATCACGTAACCGTATATTGTACCTAGGGGTATGTTTTTTTATCAGAATATTCTCTGTAATTAGAGCCTCAACCTCACTATCAGATAACAGAAAATCAAAATCTGAAATATGAGACACCAGGACTTGAGTCTTCAAAGATTTAGCAGATAAGTTAAAATAAGATTGGACCCGCTTACACAAATCTTTTGCCTTACCAATATAGATAACTTTCTGCTCTTTGCGCATCAAGTAACATCCTGGCTCATGAGGCAGACTTTTAGCCTTATTCAACAACATATTTA
>DAOWEO010000071.1 GCA_030638415.1 Bdellovibrionales bacterium
ACTCCATCTCTTTTTTACTACTAAGCGTCCACCAATCTCTTTAATAAATGGACGATACTCTTTGGCAATACGATCTATAATTTTAGAGAAAACTTTCTTTGTCATGCTGTTAGCATCTTTTGAAAATTCAGAAATTGATAGATTGTTCTCAGGTACAATTCCCTCGCTGCCATCAAGTTTGCAAGCAGAGAGTGGATTAGAAAATAGTATGGTGAGAAGTATATTTAGTGTGAGTAGTTTCTTCATTTGAAATCCTTAGTCTGTTTATAAAATCATAGTTAGGTTAAAGAGATAAGTAAATGATTGTAAAACAGGGCTGTTTGGAACGTGATTTTGACCTGTTACCTATGTGAGCGTATGTAAAAAATGCATATAAACCAGTTATTATGCTTCGTAGCGTAACTTTCTGTTATAACACGAGGATCTATTTATAAGGAATGAGTTATGAAGTTAAAAAATCTTAGTAAGCTAACTGCAATGTGCTTTTTATTGATCACTGTAAATAGTGGCCAAGCTAGCAGACTTCCAACAATGAATATACATTTTGGTGGTCCTCTCGCAACAGATTGTAATTTTGTGGATAATGAACAGGTTATTGCCTCACTGAATGCATCACTAGACGTTCTTTCAAAGATTGAAGATAGCCGACAAGAATGTCAGCACCTTTTTTATAACTCTCAAGCATTTTTAAATAGCTACCTAACAGTTTTAAAAGATCAAAGTCAGGAGATAGCAATTGCACAGGCAAATGAACGGTACATTCAGGCTGAAATTGAAAAGCTTGTTTTAGCAGGATCGTATGCTGGTGAATTTGACAGTGATCTTTTGAGTATTAGACAAGATTTAAATAGATTGGAAGACCCTACAACTAATCAGCAGACTTCACTAAGTGGAAGTATCGAATATGGTTCGCTGGTAATGCAGGAGTTATCTCAAAATCAGCAGTGTGGAAAAAGTCTTGGAACTCATGTACTTTCTCCATCACTTAGTTTTATGAGTGGGATGTTTGGATATCTTTCACCGATGAGCACCGTGACAACATCCTTGATTTCACAGGGCCTATCTTTTTCATCTTATCTTGTATCTTATTTGAGTGACCTTACTTCCGATAGCTATCTTGCTCTTAGAAATTTAACTCAAGCTAGTAACTACTACCTTTCATATAAGTGTAGTTTTGAGAATATAGAGAAGATGATTTGTGAGTTAGAAGAAGAAGAGGATTATTCTTATCATGATTATCTTGGACACCTAGAGGATGTGCTTAATGAACTTGATTCAGACCAGGAGTTTGGAAAATATTTTGATTTAAAAGAACACTCCTATCGACTTTCTAAAATTTTTGACTCATTAGAAGAGATTTATAATTCACCAGAAACTTATGATGATCAGATTAAAATTGTGACCTATCAGTCTAGGGTTTCAAAACTATCTTTAGCGGCTAAGATGCCACCACTTAAAAATGAGTCATATATCAATCAGATGATTGAAGCAGGACTTATGGAAGATATGTCTGGAGTTGAAACTTGGTCAGAGTGGGATCAAGATGAAATTACTTTTGCAATGTGGTGGTTTAGCTATGTTATGGATAGAGATGACAGTGATTATCTTTATGGAAAAGTTCAATATCATTGTCAGAGATTTTCTGATGTGCCTGGTGTTTGGGATGCTCAAAATAGGACATGTTTAGGAATGATTTTGTATAAGCCTGAAGAGATACAACCTTTTATTGAAAAAGTTGTTGCTCCTGCATTAGTTGATCTACAAAAAGAGATAAAAAGACTTATTGGCAAGGTACAAAGAAGTTCGAATGTTCAAAAACTTTATACGGAGATTGCCTCACAAGAGGTATACTTAGGCCATATTGATTATAGTGAGTATAAATTAACAGAGCTTCTTTTACTACTAGAACAGCATAGTCAAAATTTCTTAACTACTCCAGCATATTATTTAGCTCGTGAGGTAAAAGGCATTGCAGAGGCAATTAATAAATTAGCTAAAGCTGTTAAGACTCCTGAACAGTTTGCAACAATTGCATCTGAGGTATATTCCGAATTAGCTAATATTTCTAATAATGGCCAAGGTGGTCAGATTCTTTATAAAGGTGATTTGGAAAGCAAAATTGTAAGTTACTTTGACGAAGTTTCAAGGTTCTATTTATTAACAGATCCTGAGAGGGCAAAGCGATTTGCTAAGTTTAATACGTATCGGGCAATGTATGAAAAATTTGTTAATCGTTTGAATCTACCTGACTCTCAAGGTAGTTCAAACCTCTCATTAGCACTAGATATAAGAGATGGTTTTTTGAAGGTATTTAAAAAGCCTATATTAGATCAACTAAAAGCAGATATTAAGCGTTACAAAAAAACAGATGTTGGGAAGCGAGAACTAGTTCACTCTTGTGCTCTGTTTTTACCATTTATAAATAAAATCAATCGTACTGGTAGTGATAGGAAACTATTTGCCAGTAGTGATTCTAGATTTTGTCGAAAGCTCTTAGAGAAAGAGGGAGGTATTCCTATCCTTATTAATGATTCTAAGAAATATAGTTTGTATCCTCATGGGAAACCAAACTTCAAAGAGCACTGTTACTATTATAATTATAAAAGAGAAGTGTTAACGCAAAGAGCTTACCGTTTTCGCCAGCGTGCTGAAGCGATAAAAAATTAGTTCATTGTAGCTTCGACAACATCACCATCAAAGTAGTTGCAAGACATTCCAGCATCTACTTTAATTCCAGTCGCATTAATTCCACTTGAGGCAGGGCTTAGTAAAAAGCATGCTGTTTTAGCTACTTCAGGTGTCTTAAGTGCCTCTTTTCTGAGTGTAAGTTTTTCGGCAAAAAGGTAATTGTTTACGTACCCTGGAATTCCGGCTGATGCAGAAGTTTTTAGTGGTCCTGCACAAACAGAGTTAAATCTAATATTTGAAAACTCAGAAAATGATTTTGCGAGGTAGATTACTGCGTGCTCGAGTGCTGCTTTGATTGGTCCTAAGTACCCATAGGATACGGCCGTAGTACTTGAAATTGACAGTGCTACAACTGCAGCGTCTTGTTCTAATGAATCTTTAATTGCATTGGCAATAGTGACAAGAGAAAAACATGAGATATTTGTTGCTTGCAAAAAGTCGTTTAGCTTTGTTTCGTGAAAGGGTTTTAGCCCTTGAGAGAAATTGGCAAAGGCAATAGAGTGCAAAAAACCTGCAAGTTTGATATTACGTGATTTTATCTCTACTCCAAGAGCTAAGATATCACTATCTTTTTCTACATCACATAGTAAGATTGTAGATTCTGGAAATAGCTTGCTGACTTTTACTCTTTGTTCCTCTTGTTGAATTGAAAAAACTAATGATGCTCCATGGTCTGCTAGTTGCTTTGCAACGGAGTAGGCAATGGATTTTTTATTGGCAACACCTGTAATTAGAAATGTTTTATTTTGAATATCTAAGAAGTCCATTTTGATCCTTTAAACTAGTGCACAGGCGAAATCAATCGTCATAATTGTTTTGCTGGAAACCTTGATTTTCCCACTCATGTAATATGCGTTACTAATGCTCTCTTTAAGAGTGACCTCTATTTCTAAAGTGTCTCCTGGAGCTGCAAATTTTTTAAACTTTGCTTTTTCTACTCTTGTAACCACTCCTAGCCCTTCAGCCTTTGAATTTAATTTACTCATCAGCAGTGCACCTGTTTGAAAGACTGCTTCTTGTAGTAAAACTCCTGGCATAATTGGATTACCTGGAAAGTGTCCTCTAAAAAAATCCTCTTCACCTGTAAGGTGTTTTTGACAAATAATTGAGTTTTGTTCTCTACTGATAACTTTATCAACAAAAAGAAATGGATCTCGTTGTGGAATTGAGTCAAGGACTTCTTGGGTTACCATCTTATAGACCACCTGATACTTCAAGTGAACTACCAGTTATATAAGAAGCTTCCTTAGATGCTAAAAACATAACGGCATGGGAAACTTCTGTAACTTTACCAAAGCGCTTCATGGGAACTTGTTTTTTATACTCTTTAACTAGTTCTGGAGGCAGGTCATCAATAAGTTCTGTATCAATAAAACCAGGGCATACGTTATTTACAGTTATACCTTTTTTTGCAACCTCTTTTGACAGAGATTTTGCCATGGCAATCTGTCCTGCCTTAGATGCTGCATAGTTCGCTTGACCAGAGATTCCAAGAGCTCCACCAATTGAGCTGATATTGATAATGCGGCCATAACGTTTA
>DAOWEO010000036.1 GCA_030638415.1 Bdellovibrionales bacterium
GGAATGAAAAAATGGGATAGCTCTTTTTTTGAAAAACGTATTAAGCAAAAGCAACGAGAGTTAGAGCTTATGGGAAAAACGGAGAAGGTTTTAGCTCCTGGCGCTTATAGAGTTTACCTATCACCTCGCGCGACAAATGATTTAGTCTCTATGTTAGGATGGTATGGCCTTAGTTATGCTGACTTTAAACAAGGACAAAGTTGCTTAGCCGATTTAGAAGATAATAAAAAAAGTTTTTCTGAGAAGTTTTCACTTACTGAAGATTTTTCTTTAGGTTTGACACCACAATATAACTCATTGGGAGAGGTTTCTTCAGAGACAACACCTTTAATTGATAAGGGACAGTTGTCCTCTTTTTTAATTAGTAGTAGAAGTTCCAAAGAATATAGTGTTGATTCCAATTTTGCTGATGAAGGGGAGTCTCCACGGTCACTCTCTATGAACTCCGGAGAGCTTAAAGAAGAAGATATCTTGAAAGAGCTTGGAACGGGAATATATATTTCTGATGTATGGTATTTGAATTGGTCAGATGTTGCAGGTGCACGTGTAACAGGTATGACTCGCTATGCATGTTTTTGGGTTGAAGATGGAAAAATGGTTGGACCTATTAAGCATATGCGTTTTGATGAGAGTCTTTATAATTGTTTAGGTGACAGTCTTATAGCGGTAACTAAAGAGCAGGAGATAATTCCATCTACAGATAGTTATGGTAGTAGATCTTTTGGTGGAAGTAGATTTCCTGGAATAATTTGTGATAATTTTCACTTTACCTTATAGGGGATTACTATGAGAGTTGGTATATTAGGTAGTGGACCGGCTGCTATTTTAGCGGCAGCAAAGATTATAGAATTAGAAGGAAGTCCTGTACTCTTTTCTACTGCAGACTTAGGGCAAGTGAATTTATCTAGGATCACTACTCAGCTTTCTGATGGCAGTCAAATTAGTTACGGTGAATTTTTGGATAATCATCTTTCCCAACTAGTGGATCAGGTTAGAACAAATTGTGATACCCATTTACATTGTGAACTGAGACGTATTGGTAAGAAGTTTCTAGCAGATGGCCAACAGGTCGAAGGAAAAAGTCGCTTGGCAGATCTTTTTAGGATTGTGTACACCACTGATCCAAAAGAAGGAGTTTTAAAACAAGTTGCAGATAATCCTGAAATCTTTGAGAAGTTGGGAGCAGATGTTTTAGAGTCTTTGCAGGAACCAATTGAAGAAGCAGAAGATGTGGATATTATAATTGATGCCAGAGAGAGACTTTTTAATAATTCCTATAATGGAGTTCGAGGAGAAGTGGCTCTTAATGAGTACAAGTGGAAAGACTATATTTTTTATGGCCCTTTAACTAATGAAAGCCATTTGTATCTAAAGGGAAAAGTCTTTTTAAATTTGAATGAGCCAAAATTCCAAAAGCAATTTATAACTCATCTACTAGATGGATGGGATAGTATTGAATCATTGGTTATTGTTAAAAATAGTGATGTTAATATAGATGAGCTTCTAGATCGTGATCAAAAGGATTGGGACGTCTCCTCAGAGTCTTTTCATGAAGATATGTTGAAGTGGAAAAGTCTGGAAGAGTATGAGAAGGTAAAAATAGCAAAACCAAAGGAGCCCTTAAAAAAAATTCAATATTATGATGAATATAGAGTTATGAGTGTAGATCGCTTACTCGATCAAGATAGTTTCTTTATAACTTGCGAATATTGTGATTTTCTAGGGCAAGAAGAGTTAAAAACATTTGGCATTGATCAAATGTTTTGCTGTAATTATGATGTAGATAACTTAATCACAGATGAGGTTGGTCAGTTTTCACTAGCTGAAAATGTATTGGAAGATAGTATTTACAGATTTGATTTAATTGATAAAAAAATAGATTCTATTATACAGTCTATTTTAACCTATTTTAAAAAGGCTTAATGGTGTTAAAAATTTTGATATTGCTGAGTGCTTTTAGTCTGGGATGCACATCTCTAGACAAGCAAGAGAGTAATAATGATTTTGCTCTACGTCGTGAACAAAAGACAATAAATTCACTTTTTCAAGAGTTCTTTTTATCGCCAATAGGAAAGTGGCAAAATTTCTCTTTTGAAGCAGGCTGTTTTAGGAAATCTCGTACCTATTATCTTAACTGGCAAAAACTTATGAGTAGCTTTTCATTTGATTACTATGAGTCAATGGAAGTGCAGAGACAGTTGAACCGTACAATGTACATTAAAACTAAAAATACCGATATAGGTAGAATTTTATGGCGTGATGAGCATCGGTTATTATCTAATGTTATTGATGCGGTAAAAGCAGAAAAATACTCCTTAGAATCATCTAATTTTGAGCGGTATAATATTATTTGGGTTGATGATATTTTACTAAGTAAAGATAGAGTGTTTTTGCAGAGCTTCTTTCAAAAAGATTTTTTTAATTCAGGATATCCTATTTTAGCTTCATTTTGCTATAGCTCATATGATATTGAAGAATTTTTAATTGAAAATATGCTAGATGATTATCCAGGTGGGATTTTAGGTGCAGACTCTTTTTCTATATTTACAAAAGAGGGGGCAATACGACCATTTTTCTCCTTAGATCTATCTGCACTGTTTGCAAAAGATAAAAATATATATATGTATATACCTACTAAAAGTGTTTTACCAAAGGGCTTTGTAGGAGAATTTAAAGAGGTAATTAATTATTAGCGAAAAGGAGTTAATATGTTTGGTAGTGTTACAAAAGTTGATTATAAAGAAGAAGTTGAACGAGCAACTGCTTGTTTTAAGACTAACCTTGGTGAGTTTAAAATTGAACTCTATGCTAAAGAGTGCCCAGAGACCGTATGGAATTTTATTAATTTAGCTGAAGGTCGTCAGGAGACTAAAAAAGGTGGTCCCTTTTATAATGGAATAGTATTTCACCGTATTATTGCAGGATTTATGATTCAAGGTGGCTGTCCTGAAAGTCGTGGCACGGGTGGACCTGGTTATAAATTTGCTGATGAGTTTAACTCTGAGCTTCGTCACACTGGGCCAGGAGTTTTATCTATGGCAAATGCTGGACCTGGAACTAATGGTTCTCAGTTTTTTATTACTTTAGCAGCAACTCCTCATCTTGATGATCATCACACTGTATTTGGCAAAGTGAGTGAAGGGTTAGATATTATTGAGATGATCGGTAAGGTTGCAACTGGAGGTCAAGATAGACCACTAGAAGATGTTGTTATTGAAGCGGTTACAATTGAACGCTAAGTTTAACTATTTATAGTTTAATAGAAAATAGCCGTCCTTATGACGGCTTTTTTTTATAAAGATGTAACTATTTTTTGAATATAAAGTTGTAGGTATTCATTACCTCTAAAACGGTTTACACCTAAGGTGAAAAATGTTTCAAGGTTTTGTTGATTTTGCCTTTCAAAAAGTGTTTCAGGAAGTAACACATTCCACTTATCGAAATAATTAAAGCTTATTCCACTCATGCGATGGCTAGAGGTTTTAGACATTAACTCCCATTTTATATGGCCAGTCCCAACTTCTTTGAAAGATATAATTTTAAATCCACCCATTTTAAATACTGGTTTTTCATTACCCATGCCAAAAGGCTCTAACTTTTCTAGATCTCGCATTAAGGTTGGGTTGATCTCTTCTGGAGTAATTTCAATATCAAAATGGTTTCTATTTGTTCTAACAATCTCAGGTACTGCAAAAAGAATTTGATTTATTTTTGTTCTAAATTGTTGAAGATTTTTTAACTCCATTGATAGTCCCGCTGCAGCCTTGTGACCTCCAAATCTTATAAAGAGATCTTTACATTGTGCTAGACCTTCAAAGAGATTAAACTCACCTGCACTTCTTGCTGAAGCCTTGATGATTCCCGTCTGATCTGTATTGGTAAATACAATGGCAGGAGTCCCGAATGTCTCAACTAATTTAGATGCTACGATTCCAATCACACCCTCATGCCAGTCTGGACGATAGGCAATTGAAATTAGGTGCTTATCTGAATACTCTTTTTGGACAACTTTTTTAGCCTGTTGAAAGACCTCTTTTTGTATGAATTTTCGATCATTATTACTCATTTCTAGCTGACGATGTAGATGCTCTGCTCGACTCATATCATCAGTAATAAGTAGTTCAAGTGACATGTCTGGATTTTCAAGACGACCTTTTGAGTTAATCTTTGGGCCAATTTGAAATCCAAGTTTCTCACTAGGGATAGAATCAAAGGTTCTCTCTTCATCAGTTAAAAATACTTTTAATCCTGGGTAACTTGTTTTAGGTAGTTGTTTGAGGCCATGCCTAACAAGTTTAAGGTTCATTGGATTAAGTTTTGCCAAGTCACAAATCGTTCCGGCTGCAACAAGCTGTAGTAATGGGTAAAGAGATGGAACTGGAATATCTCTTTTTTCGAGCTCTTTTTTTATTTCCCATGTCAGAGCAAATGCAACACCTACTCCTGCCAGAGCTTGCAACGGAGACTCTGGCTCGTCACGACGATTAGGATTTATAATAGCAAATGCTGGAGGCATAGTATCATTAGCGTCATTGTGGTGGTCAGTAATAATAAGATCAATGTTTTTTTCTAAAGCACGTTCAGCTGCTGGGTTATTAGTAATTCCACAGTCTACTGTCATAAGTAGTTGGACTCCATCTTGTTGAGCCTGATCAATTGCTGGTGGATGAATACCATATCCTTCTATAAAGCGGCTAGGTTGGTAAGTTTTAATTTCTATATTTATCATCTTAAAAAAATGGTAAAGTAGAGCACACGAAGTTGTTCCATCTACATCATAGTCTCCGTAGACTGCAATACTTTCACCGTTTTCAATGGCAGAAACAATTCTGTTTGCAGATTTTGAAATATCTTGAAGTGTGGAAAAATCAGGAAGAGCTTTGAGATCCCATGAGAAAAATGTATTCAAATTTTCTTTGGAATATCCTCGCTGATGTAGGAGTTTTATAATTGTGGGAGAGAGTTGAGTTACTGCTTTATTCATGAGTAACTCTAGCAAATTTTATAATATTTTACCAGATTACAAAGAGCCCCTTAATTAGATCGTCTTCGTGTAGAGTAGAGGCTTCTTCAAATAATTGTAGATATGCAGCACTATTTGTTGCATGAACTTTTCCAAAATAGTTTAAAGGTAGGAAATGCTTGTTACAGTCGGTGCATTTTTCTACTTCAGAGTAGGATTCGATAACCTCTCCGCAGAGGTGGCATCTTCTTATGATGAGCTTTTTTGTTCTTTTAGGTGCAATAATTTCAGTTTCCATCATATTCTCCGTAGCGGTTCATTCGATTACAAGTGCTATAGCATTGCATGCTGCACTGTTTTGTATCTTCCTTGCCACAAAACCTTCTAAATGACTCATCGAGTGAAATAAAAAAAAACTTAGGAAAAAATTACCGGTATAAAAAGGTCGGAGATGAAAGAGAGAGCTGAAGACAGCTCTCTCAACGATATTATTATTTAGAATGCAAAGTAGGCAGGTATACGTTTATTACTTTGAGTTTGAGCAGGAGAGTTGGTAAAAGATACTTGATCAAGCCCTCCAAAATTCATATCACTACTAAAGTATCCTTGTGGAATTGGTGTTCCGTTACTATTAACCGGAGTAGTATTGTGGCCATAGTAGTAGTTATTATTTGTAATATTAATTGGACTACTGTGTACTGGATAATTTGTACTCAATACCTGTGATGCAGGAGTTTGTTGTGCAGGAAAGAATCCTTGACCCATCATCATATTAGAGAAAGGGTTAAAGCCCATGGCAGTTGGATTATAGTTATTAGCAGATTGCTCCTGCATTGATTGCATCATCTGCATCTGCATTTGCATCATCTGTAACATCATTGCCATTTGTTGATTTGGCTCTTGTACTACTGCTGGTGCTGTTTCTGCTGGAATTACAGATGAGATTTTCTTTAAGCGTTTTTTTAAGTCTGCAATTTCTTCTAGTAGTACATTGTTTTCACTACTTTGTTCACATACTACTTTATCTTCACGTGCTGCTTGCTCTTCTTTAGCTTGAGCTTCAGCTATGATCTCTTCTTTTTTATCTTCTTCTTCTGTTTTTGCAGGTGTTACATGCACAACTTGTTCTTCCTTAGTTGGAATATCAACTACTAGCTCAGAATTATTACCTAAAGGCTTAACTCTAGAATCTAGTGGCATACAAGTTTCATAGTCTTCATCATAAAACTCTTTTGTAGAACATTTTTCAGCTGGCGTGGCACTAACTTTCTTACCACTTAGAGGCTTAACTCTAGAATCTAGTGGCATACAAGTTTCATAGTCTTTATCGTAAAACTCTTTTGTAGAACATTTGTCAGCTGGTGAGACACTTACTTTATTACCGATTATAGGCTTAACTCTAGAATCAAGTGGCATACAGGTCTGGTAATCTTCATCATAAAATTCTGTTTTGATATTACAGTTTTTACTACTTTTAACTTGGTCTATGTCGAGAGAGGCAGGGCTTCTAAATGTACCTTCTTGTACATGATATACGGCAAATGAAGTAATACTGATAGCGGCTACAGCTAGAAGTACATAGTACTGTGGTTTTTGAAAATAATTTTTCATTGCTCTCTCCTTGGGTTACTTTATACAATTCTTTTGCAAGTTAAGGGCCAGCTCAATAACTACCTAGAAAGAGGATGTTTTTTGACAAAAAAGTGTCTTATTTTTTGATAGTGGCTAAAAAAGAGACATATTAGTACCGAGTAAAATTTCCAGTAATTAGGAAAAACATTGTTGTAAAACTGTTTATAGGTACAATGGCATTACTACGATACGTGGAATGGATTCCACAAATATAAAGGGATGATTATGGTTAAAATGTTCATATTTGCACTTACCCTCATTGGCTCTTTGGTAATGCATGCACAAGTTGATAAACTTGCAGTTGTAACCAATGGCATGGATAGTGATAAGTGTATTTTGACCGTGGACACAGATGAAACAGGCGCACTGCAAAATCTGCATGTTACTGAAGATAAAAGTTCTCATGGCTCTTACCCATTGGCAGATGTTCAAAAAGGAATTGTTCTTGTAGAGCGAAGTAATCGTGATATTGTATTACTATCAGGAGCTGATCTAGATGCGACAGCAGGTGGTAAAGTTATTATTTCATATCTCTATAATGCACTGACGAAAAGACATAAACATAAACAGCTTGAACTATTTCAGCAAGATGGAAAGTGGGTAATGGCAGATGAGCAGCACAAAATTGTAAAATCTATTCACTTCACTACTAAAAAGGTCCTAGGCAAAGTTGTTGGGCTAGATGAGATGATAATTAAATAGAGCACAACATTATATACAATCAGTTTTAGGCTAAGAAATTCTTAGCCTTTTTTTTTTGTCTAACCTCTCGAAAACTAATGCTTTTTCTCAAAAGACCGATAAGTAAGTGTTACTTATAAGAAAAATTGAGGAGAATTGATGAGTATTTCTAAAAGCCATATTGTGACCGGTATATTAATGATGTTTGCCTGCTTAAGTATACAGGCAGGTGAGCTTTCGAATAAATGCTATGAGTCTCTGTTTAACTCTGGGCATAAGTACTGCTTTAAAAATGGTACTGATGCTATATGCACCTCTGATGGAGTAGTTACAAGTATTTCTAGTATAAGGAATAGCTACGAACAATGTCGGTTGGAGTTTAAAGATAATGGTACAAAAGTAAGTCCTCGGTGGTACTTTCGTGGCTTGATTGAACAATTCAAGGATATTCATGCTTCCAAATGTTATCCAAATCAGAAACAAAAATTATGGAGCTCTAGATGGAGTAAACTCAATGCTTTTAATACTACTCCAGAAAGAAGTCCTAAGGAATGTTTCGATATGGTTAACATAGATAAAAAATGTGAATGTCTTAGAGATTTTTCAGCTCCAGCCGTAAATGAACGGATAGCTAATTTGGCTCAAGCGGAACATACATTTATTTTTGTAAATAGTATATTGCAGTATAAGGGTGAAAAGCAGAAATTAGAGCAAGATAAAAGTTCTAGTGTTATAAATGATGCTAGAAAATCTTTAAACTTACCAAAATGTGAGATTGATGAGGAAAGCTTAAAAAAATGTGATCATTTTACGATGTTTTACAAAAATTATAAAAAAGTAGTAATAGATAAAGATCAGAAAAATGTCCAGCTTTTTAACAAGACTTTTTTCGCACAAGATACAATGGATTGGAATAGTTTTGTAGATAATCTTAGAAAAAATGATCAATGGTATTTGCCAGACAGTAATTTAAAGGAAGTAAAACCTTGGTTAACTGCTAACTCAGAGCTGTGTCACGACATTATTAAGATGAAAAAAGAACTATGTTCAGGTAAGAATAAAGGTCCAATCAAACTTAAGAATATTATTAATAAATCAGCATGGGGAAATTTATCTTCAAATGAGAGATTAGCAATTGAGCAAAAAAACTGTGAACCTGAAAGTAGGTCAAATAATATCTGGCAAGATCGCTCTCACACTAAAGTAGTCCATCGTCTTAGAAAAGTTATGTCAGGGCTAGGGAACAGCGCAAGTAGTTTTGATTTTAATGATAGTGCTCCGATTGATTCAGAACCACAAGGAATCATGAATGATATTAAAGATGCATTTGATAACTATCCTATTGATGAAGTAGCTCCAGAGGTTAATGAAGAAAGTGAAAATTCTTTAGATAAAGTTGAATACCATAAAAATCTTGTTGAAGATGCCCCTGAAAAGGTTGAAAACGATTTGAAAAATCATATTAGTGATAAGCAAAAGCAAGTGCAAAATCAAATTGATAATCTTAATAAATCTTTAGCCAAAAAAGAGAAAGAGTTGCCAACTAAAAAAGAAGGTAGTACCGAACAGTCCAAGTTGTCTGCAGAAATTAAAGATATTTTAGATGAGTTAAAAAAAGCTAAAGAAGAAAATAGAATACTTAAAGAGAAGATGGCAAAGCCACAAGAAGTATCTAAGCATAGTGCAGCATCACAGAGCGTAGTTAAAAATAGTAATATGAACCGAGATTCTATGCGTGGCAATGCCAAGTCTATTGTGGTCGATGATGACAAAGCTTCTATGCGAAGTCGTGCAGCTGGTGAGAGTTCAAATAAACAGGTAGTAAGTCGTACTGTGCAAAAGAATATAACTGGAGTAGGAGATAGATCTAATTCATCTTCTATTAATCACAGCCTATTGAGTTTTAGCTATAGTGATTTTGTAAAAATGAATAAAGAGAGTCTGTTTAAAGATAATAAAGGAAAATTGATTGAGATAATAAAAAAGGATGAGAATGGTAATGATGTTATTTATGTATTCAAGCCAATTTTAGATAATAAAGGGAATTACGCAGCTTTTGTTTTAGTAAAAAAAGAAGATCTTGTAGATAAAAAAACAGTAGTTGTTAAACCAGTAGAAAAAGAAGTTATACCAGTAAACCCTGAAGATCGTGCATGGTATAAAAAATTAATTGATGTATTTAAAGAAAAAACTAAGGATATGTTTTAATCACTATTGGGCGATAATTATATCTTTGTAATGTAAAATACCAATTAGCTTCTTGCTGCCCTTACGTACAACAGGTAGAGCAGCAATTCCGAGGTTATCAAAAATTTCCATAGCCTCAACCACATTTTGGTCTTCAGTTAGATAGTCTTGGTAAATTGCTAATGTTTGTGCAGTAACACTTGATGGGGCGTTGAATTTTCCTTTTGCCCTTTTTATTGCATTAAAACTAATCGTACCAACTAGGTCTCCCTCTGAATTACTAACAGGATATGAAGGCATTTGATGATCATTAATAAATTTAATAACCTGATTGAAATTTGCATCTTGCCTGATCGTAAGAAGATTTCGACATATATAATTTCCTACTGCTTGGTCATGATGAATTTCAGAGTCATGAATAATTCCAATATTAATTAAAAAAGTTACAAATAACTCCTTTGGACTATGAATAACTTTTTTAGTGCTACCTGTTCCACTACTACTCGCGTTCACTTCGTTCATTGCCTTTAAAGAGTACTTAAGCATTAGTGGTCCAACTAACTCAAAGAAAAAGATAGAGCCTATTACAACTGTCATCGCAGTTTGTGCTGAGCTGGCTTGATACTTTGATAAGGTAATTGCAATTGCGAGAGCGGCTCCGGCATGTGATAGTAGTGCCGTTCCAAGATACTTACCGATAACTTTTGGCTCCTTAGAAAAATAAGCTGCAATATGTGATCCTAATAGGATTGCAACAGTTCTGGCAATAATATAGCCCAATCCTAAAATACCTACAGTTTGAAATTGTTCTTGGAGATGAATATGAGAACCTGCTAAGATAAAAAAGAGGGCAAAGATACTACTGCCAGCATCTTTTAAAATCTTATGTACATTCATTCCGGTTGGCGCAAAGTTAACAAGTGAGAAACCAGTAAAGAGGGCAGTTAGAAGTGGGTCCATGTGAAAGAAGTTTGCTATACTTTGGCCAAATAAGATAATACCAATTACGGCAAATAAAACTTCTCCCTCTTTCTTTTCACGTTCTACAATCAGACTTAGTAAAAAACCTAGAAAAACTCCAGTAATAAATGATCCAAATAGCTTGAGTGTAAGATATATTAGCTGAGTTGATAGTGTTACATGTTCAGCCGGCCAAAGCTGTAGCTGAGTAAATCCGATAGTAAAAACTTGTGAGAGAACGAGAGTTATAATTGTTCCGATGGATAGAAACACCATGGTTAAATGGGTCAATGGACCTTCTGCATCTAATTCCTTTACGACAATTAGGGTTGTAGGAGGAGCTGCCGCAATGGCAATTGTTCCTAGTATTAACGAGTACGCAATTTGGTGTCCAAGAGTCATTGAGGTGGTTAAAGCGAATAGAAAGCTAATACTCGCCGTAATAATTAAGATTAAAAATGCTAATATAATACTGTGAATAATATGTTTTATTTCAAGCTTTTTAAAAAGTCCTTTATGAAATTCTCCTCCAATATTAAAAAGAATAAGTCCAAAAGCTACTTCATTAAAAGTTTCATACTGATGAGCTACTGCAGAGTTGAGAAAATTTAAAAGTGTCGGTCCAAAAACAATACCTACAAGAATATATGCAGTAACCTTTGGAACTTGTACTTTACTGGCAAGGCGTCCTAAAAAAAGTGCAACTAAAAAAATAATACCTAGTAAGCTAATTTCTGATGGCATTGACAAATTTTCAAACATATTTTTTCTCGTGGTTAATTTTGAAACAGGGTTTTAAGTTGCTCTTGCTGAGCTTGATTTGCAATGAAAAGCAGGGTGTTGCCCACTTCTAAAATCGTATCTAAAGGGGGATTATATACAAAGTCTTTCTGCTCTTGACTGTTGTTCATTGCAATAATGTTTACACCAAATTTTTCATGAATTTTAATGTCAGAGAGCGTTTTATTCAGAACGGAGGAATTTTGTGTGACAGTTACTTCACTGAGGCGAATTGTTTTATCTTTTCCTCGTAACATTTTATCTAAAAAAGAGACAACATTAGGACGTAGCATCTCAGAAGCCATTCTCATACCTCCAATAAAATTGGGAGTTACTACATAGTTTGCTCCTGCTCTTTTAAGTTTACTTACAATTGATAGATCGACGGCCTTTGCTGCAATTTTAAGCTTGCGATTCATCATTCTTGCAGTAAGTACAAGAAATAGATTATCCTTATCGTTTGGTAGTGTAGCCACAATTCCTTTGGCACTACCAATATTAGCGAGCTCTAGAATGCTCTCACTAGTGGCATCCCCCTCTATAATCAGAATATTAGGATAGGTGTCATTGAGTGTATTAATGATTTCAGTATCCATCTCAATTAGAACAAAACTCTGTTTAGTATTAATCATTTCGTTCATAACGTGTGATCCAGTTTGACCAGCACCACAAAGAATATAGTGATCTTTCATTTTAGCAATCCTCCTGTAGAGTGCTTTTAATTTTATTAGTTTTCCGAGATTACCTTCAATAAAAGTTGCAGTAATAGCTGACACAGAATAGAGAACAATGCTTAATCCTACTAACATGAGAATCATTGTAAAAATTGTGCCAACTGCGCTTTGCTCAACATTTAAAACATCTCCATATCCAACAGTAGAAAGGGTTATGGCAGTCATAAAAAAAAGCTTATTCCAAGCTGCTTCTGGGTATATTAAATGGTATCCAATTACTCCACCAGCAAATGCAAGAAGCAAAAAAATAATATGAATTTTTAAACCCTTTAAAATATCAAGCATTATAAATCCCTAACTTTTTGTTCAAGCAGTTGGGCAGAAAATTTATTAGCTGGAATCGCAACACCAACGGTGACTGTAATTTTTTTTCTAAAATTAAAGAGAGTTTTTAATGATTTTACACCATCTTTCTTACTAAAATATGTTCCCCATAATCCATCAATGTGTACTGGTATAACAGGAACAGGTGTCTCTTGAATAATTCGCTCAATTCCTATTGGTTTAAATTCTCCGACTTCTCCATTTGTACTTATCTTACCTTCAGGAAAAATACCAACAAGGAGATTTTTTTTAAGATCTGCGGCAGTCAGAGAAAAAGAGTTCTCGTAGCACTGCATGTCTTCATGTTTTTTAGTGATAGGAATAACTTTAGCTCCTTTAAAAAACCATCCACACATTGTCATGCTAGTGAAGTCTCGATGCATAATAAAGCGTAAAGGGCGCTTACTAACAGTGCAAAGGAATGCCCAGTCGATAAAGGTAACATGGTTGCAAGCAATTATAGCAGGACTGTCTTTAGGTATATTCTCTGTTCCTCTGACTTCTAGATTGTAAAAGACTCTGGTAAAGAGCGAAAGTGTTAGCCGGTAAAAGTATTCAGGAATTAATTTATACGTCAGATAGGCTAAAATTAGATTAACAACTCCAAAAATTAAAAAAATCGTAGGGATTGATACCTTAAAACTGAAAAAGATCATCAGAATTATTGATGCCGTAACCATAAAAAAAGCATTAATAATATTGTTGGCAGCAACAATTTGTGAACGCTCTCCATCAGCCGAAAATACCTGCATATATGTGTATAAAGGCACGCTGTAAAATCCTGCTGCCAGGGCAAAGAGAGTCATTGCTACAATGATGTGGATTCCTTGCCAGGAGGTTATAATCTCATTAATAGTCAGTAGTTCACCTTGAAAGGGGACAGGAGATATCATGGCCAGTGCAAAGAGAAAGATACTCATCATAAAGGCACCAATTACTACGAGACCCAAGTCAATCTCTTCTTGGCCAATTTTTTCACATAGGATTGAACCAATTCCAATGCCAACTGAAAATGTTGCAAGGAAAAAAGTTACAACGTGGGGGGTCGCATGGAGAAAATCCTTAGTCATAACGGGTAATATTGTAAGGATAATAGCTCCTAAAAACCAAAACCAGGAAATACCAATGAGGCTTAAAAAAAGATTCTTTTTTTGAAAGCTCAGTTTTAGTATTTTGATGGTAGGTGTAATGGGATTTTTATCAATTTTAAGTGTGGGATTCGCTGCTTTAAGTTTTGGATTTGCTAAGGCCGTGAATACTCCAATTATTGCTAAGAAAAGTAGAGTGAAAATAACTGGAAGGTGCGCTTCACCTCCAAAGGTAATAATAACTCCCCCAACAATTGTACCAATAAGTATTGCAATGTAGGTACCCATTTCAAAATAGGCGTTACCAGAGAGAATTTCATTAGAGTTTAATAGCTCGGGGAGTATACTATATTTTACGGGGCCAAAAAATGCAGATTGGGTACCCATAAAAAATAGAGTGAACATTAGTAGTCCCGGGGAGTTAAGCGTAAAGCCAATTGCCGCTAAACTCATGGCAAGCACTTCCCAAATTTTGATCATCAGAATAAGAGTAGACTTAGAAAAATGGTCTGCAATTTGCCCTGCGATAGCAGAGAAAAGAAAAAAAGGTAATATGAAGATACCTGCTGCTAGAGAGACCATACTTTCCGCATTGAACGGACCTAGTTGAAATGATTGGTAAGTAATTAGAATAATCAGCGCATTTTTAAAAATATTATCATTAAATGCACCAAGAAACATGGTGGAGAAAATGGGCCAATAGCGAGACTCTTTTAATAAATAAAATTTGTTACTTTTACTACTCATAGTGCTTTCCTGTTAGCCATTATGATGACATGAAGCAACTAGAGAAGTCTAGCTGTTTGAGTCTGGAAAGCTAGCGAAAATACTATTTAAATTTAATATTGTCGTAGCTCTGCTCTAGTAATTTAGAGAAGTTATTTTCCAACTGAGTGGAGACTTTTTTTCCGTCGTGGTAGATCAACAAGGTTGAGAACTCTTTATCAACTCCAACTTTGTTTGCGACATTGTCTGGTGTGATTGTGTACCGACCAAAAGTTTTTTCTGTCGGCCACTGCATATCATCAAACGTAACATATACCAGTTCAGAACAGACAATTTTTGTATCTGTTTCAACATCAAAGTTAAAGTCGTAATCTTTTCCTATTTGAGCAAAAGCATTTAGAATATACTGTTGCTTTTTAGCAAGTGAGAGCTTTTCTTTGAGTCTAGTAATAGCTAAATCATCAATATCTAAAAAGTGGTTTAAAGTATTTATTTGCACACCAGGCCTGAGTGCCTCAACGATAGAGTGTCCAGACTCAATTAATCCATGATAGGGTTGAACAGTAGGGTGGTCCCATAATTTCAACTCTTGTAACTGCTTTTTAGTTCCTATCCACACTGCTGCATGACCAAAATGTCCAGGAATAAACTTATCACTTAAGCGAAATGGAGCTTTTTCTAAAATAATATCTAAAGGCTGCAATATATTTAGAATACTTTGACGTTGTTTAGGGGAAAGCTTAAGAAGTTTTCCTTTTCTCCAAACAGTTTCTCCAACTGCATTTCCAAAAACCTGACTGAGAGATCCGGCAGTAGTATCGAAAGCATTAGTAAAGGTAAGACTAATCGTTTGGCCGTAGTATTTAAACTTATCTGCGATGAGTGACATTGCAGAAATTTGGTCAAAAACTTGAAACATTTGTGATGACTCAATAATACTATTTTCGATTGATTCAAATGCAGAAAAAGGTACCTGGGCATCAGTATGAAATTCATTAACGGCATGGAAAAATTTAATTGTTTTATTGATACGTTTAAAATAAGTAAAACTATGAAAATACTTAGTTATTTCTGCTAGTAATCTGTAGTTATCTTCATTGTCATTGTTTAATAAGCTTCTTAATTTTTTATCTTTTTGGTAAAAATGTACTGCATAGTTAAAATTATCATAAAACAGAAGACCTGCGGCTAGGGAGCGTTTTACCTTTAATATAAGCTCTTGCCCTTTCTCATCTAGAGGATTTATATTAAAGGGTTGCTTAAATTCTTCATCAGGATCTTTAAGTTCTCCGAATGCCTGTGCCCTACTAAATCTGTGCCAAGCTTCCTTATCTTCTCCAGTAGGCTGTTTTGCATTAACTGTTATCTTGTAGTTTTTCTTAAAAATCCACTCACCAGCACTAACTATCTCTTGGATTTCATCATAGATGTCATGATATAGGGAGAAGGTCTTATGTAGGTTTTTAACAAGAAAACTACTAAGTGGTTTGACCTTCTTATTACTACTAGGCTTTAAATCAGCATGTTTCATATTGATAAGTAGCTGCTCCTCTTGAGAGTTGAGCTTGTTACTAGAGCGGTGTTTTTGAATAATACTAAAATACATATATGCTTTTTCACGCCAGACTAGTGATTTCTCCACAACTGATGGTAGATCATCTTTCTCTTGTAGAGTTAATGGGGTGTAGTTCTCCTTAACTGTTTTAAAAATATCCCAAAAAGAGGCTGGGTGGCGATAAGTAAGAAACGACTCATTTTTTGCCAGCTTGGGAGCTGGCTTAATAGGCTGATTACTACAGCTTATCAGGGTAAGCAAAAGTAACGTTATAATCATATATTTCACAGAGAACCTCTTTAGCACTATTTACTACTCGTCATTACTTTATCGTCAATTTTACACTGGAACTTTAGAGCTTTTGTGCTATCTTGGCGGCTTCTAGATAACCTTTTATGAGTGAGATATTTGATGAAAACTATTGATGCTAGGGGTGAAATATGTCCAAAACCTCTGATTATGGCCAAAAAAGGGCTGCTTATAGCACAAATTGATGAGATTTTTGCAATTCTCATTGATAATGAGACCTCAAAAGAGAATGTAGAGCGTTTTTTAGAAGAAAATAGTGTTCAGTGTATTACAACGTTTCGTGATGGAATATATGAACTTCGTGTTACCAAGGGAAGTGCAGAACTACTTCATAGTGACGTAGATGAGTTTTGTCATATTTCAACAGGAAGTAAAGATGTTGGCAGTACGACTGGGGATCTTATTATTATGAATAAAGATGCCGTGGGAGTTGGGCCTGATGAGCTAACAGCACTACTGGTAAAAGGTTTTTTTACAACAATACGTGAAGTTGAAGTTCCTCCTTATGGGATTGTCTTTTATAATAGTGGCATTAAGTTAGCACTTAAAGACTCTGCAGTTATTGATGATATAAAAGTGATTGCTGCTAAAGGGTGTAAAATTTTGGTCTGTGGAACCTGTATTGATCATTATGATGTGAAGGACCAGGTGGCTATTGGAACGATTTCAAATATGTATGATATTTTGGGCTTAATGCAAAAAGCGACTAAAGTATTTACTCCGTAAGGACATTATAATGGAAAAATTTGACCTACTTTCAACAGTAGAACAGGGGGGATGCTCTGCAAAAATGCCTCCTCAGCAATTAGATGAGCTACTTAAAGGCTTAACAAGTGAAACTCACCCTGATCTTTTGATCGGGGCACAAATGCATGATGATGCATCTGTATGGAGGGTTAGCGATGATGTGGCAATTATTCAAACCACTGATTTTTTTCCTCCAATATGTTCTGACCCATATGAGTTTGGCCAGATTGCTGCTGCCAACGCGCTAAGTGATATATTTGCGATGGGTGGTGAGGCATTAAGTGCTTTAAATATTGTAATGTTTCCCAGTGCAAAATTAGATATTGGAATTTTACGTTCTATCTTAGAAGGGGGAGCGCAAAAAACTAAAGAAGCTGGGGCAGTATTAACTGGAGGGCATACTATTGAAGGGGATGTTCCTACTTATGGTCTTGCCGTTACAGGAAAGGTGCATCCTAATAAAATAATTTCTAATGCTGGAGCAACAGCAGGAGATGTACTAATTTTAACTAAAGCAATTGGTACTGGTACAATTGTAGCAGGTCAAAAACTAGGTGAAGCTGCTACTAATGACTACATGGTTGCGCTTAATACGATGAAAATTTTGAATAGAGTAGCAGCTGAAGTGATGCAAGAGTATGGTGTAAAATCCTGTACTGATGTTACGGGGTTCAGTTTGGCCGGGCATGGATATGAGATGGCAAAAGCATCTGGTTGCTCATTAGTAATTAATCCTACCAAGGTTCCTTTGCTTTCAGGAGCATATGAGCTGACTGATTTGGGATGTATTCCAGGAGCTTCTTTTAGAAATTATAGCTATGTAAAAGAACAGATCAGAGTTAGTGATAGTATTGACTATAATCTAAAAATGTTGATGTTTGATGCGCAAACTTCCGGTGGAATATTGATGAGTGCTAAAAAAGAAGTTGCTACAAATCTCTTAAGTACTTTAAAGCAACAAGGTGTGAGTGCTTCTATCGTTGGAGAAGTAGTGGAAAAGCAAAACTCATGGGTACTATTTGAATGACAGTTAGAGTAATAAATACAAAAACTATTTTTACAAAAAAATATCATATAATTGATGCGAGAACTCCTGCCGAATTTGAACAAGGGCATATCCCCAATGCAATTAATATTCCACTTTTTACTAACGAGCAAAGAGTTGAGGTCGGAACCTTATATAAACAAGAATCTCCAGTTCGTGTATTTGATCGTGGAATAGAGATTGTTGGACCTGAGATGGTAAACTTTGTTAAACAAGTTCGATCTCTTTCAAATCTGCCATTGGCCATCTACTGTTGGCGCGGAGGAATGCGCAGCGAGAGTATGGGCTGGCTTTTTTCGATGGCCGGTTTAGATGTTGTCAAAATAGAAGGTGGCTATAAAGGCTACAGAGGCTTTATAAGAGGAGAGTTTGGTACTCCTGCAAAAATAACTATTTTAAGTGGTCGAACAGGAAGTGGTAAAACGCACTACCTGCAAGCTTTGGCGAAAGAGGGAGAACAGGTGCTAGACCTTGAAGGACTGGCCAACCATATGGGATCTTCTTTTGGCTATAAAGGACATAATCTACAACCAACGAACGAGCAGTTTGAAAATAATTGCTATGAAGTTTGGTTTGGTTTTGATCTTAATAGAAATATTTGGATCGAAGATGAGAGTGCTGCAATCGGGAAAGTTCGTATTTGTGATCCGTTATATGATCAGATGCTAAGTGCTAAAGTTATCGAACTACAAATTGATCTAGATAAGCGGATTGAGAACATTGTTTATGACTACAAAGATGTAGAAACAGAGGTACTAATTCGTGCGTGTGATCATATTAAAAAACGTCTAGGTGCGCAGAGATATGAAGCAAGTACTGAGCTAATTAAACAGAAAAACTATGCTAAAGCTGTTCCAATCTTATTAGAATACTACGATGCTCTTTATGATCGCTACGCTGATAAACACCCAAGAGAGACTATTTCTATTAAAAATCCACTAGTTAGTCAGTTACAAGACTTGCTATTAGATCAAAATTAAAGTCTACCTGACTGCTGTATTTTACATGAGTATTATCATATTTTTTTAACTTTCAAATCAAAGTCTAGTTAGTCTATTCCCTTTATACTCTTTTTTGTAAAACATTGGAGGGTGATATGGCAGAAGATTTAGAAAAAACTATTAAAAAAGTAATTTTAGATACCAGAGTAGAACGTGAGCACTTACTGGAAATACTGTGGAGTGTTCAAAGAAGTGAACGTAAAATTGACCATAATGCTATAAAGCTAATTTCAAAGTTAACAGGAATTTCCACTCTTGATATTGAAGCAACCGCCAGTTTCTACCACTTTTTTACAGAGGAGCATGCAGGCGATATTACTATTCACTTGAATGATTCTGGAACGTCTTATCTTGCAGGGGCAACAGAGGTCGAAAATGCTTTTAAACGTGAGCTTGGAATTAAATTTGGAGAAGTGACTCAAGATCAGCGCTTTGGTCTATTTTTCACATCATGTATTGGTATGTGTGATCAGGAGCCTGCAGCACTAATTAATGATGTTGTTTTTACAAATTTAACGGACTCAAAAATTGCAAGTATTATTTCACAGCTTAAGTCTGGTATAGCAATTGAAAAGATTATTGGGGAAGGTGAAGGTAATAATGCATTAGAGTTAATTAAGAGTGAAATTAGCAATAATATCAGAAATAGTGGAGAGGTTTTCTTTAATGATAAGTATGTTAAAGGAGAGGCTCTTAAAAATGCACTAACAAAATCAGGTGATGAAATTATTGCAGAAGTAAAGTCTTCAGGACTTAGAGGCCGTGGAGGTGCTGGATTTTCTGCAGGGCTAAAATGGGAGTTCTGTAAGAAAAATATTGGTGATCACTATGTTATCGCTAACATTGATGAAGGGGAGCCAGGTACTTTTAAAGATAGAATATTACTGACGCAATATCCCCAACAAATTTTTGAGGGAATGACAATTGCTGCTTTGGCAATTGGTGCGGAGCGTGGAATTATCTATCTGCGTGCTGAGTATAAATATCTAAAAAATTATCTTGAGAATTGTCTTGAAGAGATGAGAAAAGCGAATCTACTAGGTGAGAAAATACAGTCTAGCTCATTTAACTTTGATATCTCTATCAAAATAGGAGCTGGCGCTTACATTTGTGGTGAGGAGTCTGCACTTATTGAATCGGCAGAAGGAAAACGAGGTGAACCACGTAATCGTCCTCCTTTCCCTGTTGAAAAAGGTTTTCTTGGTAATCCAACAGTAGTTAATAACCCTGAAACATTTGCAGCTGTGACTTCTATTTTTCGTGAAGGGGCAGATTGGTTTGCTGCTTTAGGAACAAAAGAGTCAACAGGAACAAAACTTTTTAGTATTTCAGGAGATTGTGAGCGTCCAGGAGTGTACGAATTTCAATTTGGGATAACAGTGGAAGAGGTACTAAAAGAAGTTGGTGCTAAAAATACTTTTGCTATTCAAATTGGTGGTCCATCAGGAAAACTTATTTCGCAGAAATTCTTTTCTAGGAAAATTTGTTTTGAAGATCTACCGACAGGTGGTGCTCTTACTATTTTTGATAACCATAGAGATCTTCTGAAAATGGTAAAGCTCTATATGGATTTTTTTGTAGAGGAGTCTTGTGGGTTTTGTATCCCGTGCCGTGCAGGTAATGTGTTACTACAAAAAACCTTGACTAAAATCTTAGATAAAAAAGGAACTAAACAAGATATTGAACTTTTACAAGAGTGCTCTTCAGTGATGAAGATAGCTTCAAGATGTGGCCTTGGCCTAAGTTCCTCTAACCCTGTTACTTCATCATTCGAAAATTTTCCAGAAATTTATGACAATCTATTGAGTAAAGAGTCATTTGTTTCAACATTTGATATGTCGCAAGCTGTCGCTGAATCATGTAAATATGTAAATAGAGAAAATACTTTTAATCAAGAAGGTAGCCATGAGTAATGAAATTCAATTAACGATTGATGGTAAGAGCATTGTTGCAAAATTGGGACAGACGATTGTTGAAGCTGCAAGAGATAACAATGTTTATATTCCAACATTATGTGATTTTAAAAATCTCACTCCTGCAGGAACCTGTCGTGTGTGTTCTGTAAAAGTAGATGGTCGTGTTGTTGTAGCTTGTGGAACTAGAGTTGCATCGGGGATGGTCGTTGAAAATGAGAGTGCCGAAATGACGGATACACGCAAGGCTATTATAGAAATGCTTTTTGTTGAAGGCAACCATATGTGTCCAACATGTGAGAAATCTGGGAATTGTGAACTGCAGGCGATTGCCTATCACTATCGAATTACAGCACCACGTTTTCCATTCCTCTTTCCTAAAAAATCTCTAGAGTCGGTTCATCCACTGCTAATGCTTGAGCATAATCGATGTATTCAGTGTCGGAGGTGTGTAAGAGGTATTAGAACGAAAGATGGAAAAGGTGTTTTTGCTTTTAAAAATCGAAGTAATAATATCGAACTTATAATGGATAAAAGTCGTGCAGATGATATTGATGACGAGCTGGCAGCAGCTGCTGCCAACATTTGTCCAGTTGGAGCAATTATCAAAAAAGGTGTTGGATTTAGTACACCTATTGGAGAGCGAACTTTTGATAAACAACAAATAGGAGAAAGTTATGGCAAATAAACCAATAGTGGCAACAGCATCTCTTGCAGGATGTTTTGGGTGTCATATGTCTCTGCTTGATATTGATGAGCGTATTTTGGACCTGATTCAACTTGTTGAATTTGATAAGTCTCCTATTACAGATATTAAAAATTTTGAGAGAAAGTGTGACATTGGCATTATTGAAGGTGGGTGTTGCAATAGCGAAAATGTTGAGAATTTAAAACTCTTTCGTAAAAATTGTAATATCTTAGTTTCGCTTGGAGAGTGTGCCATCATGGGAGGACTTCCGGCCATGAGAAATGGTATTCCGATCCAGGAATGTTTAGAAGAGGCATATCTCAACGGTGTAACTGTTGATGTTGGTGATGAGCCTATCATTCCAAATGATGAAGAACTTCCTATGATTTTAGATCGGGTCTATCCGTGTCATGAAGTGGTCAAAATTGATTACCATATTCCAGGTTGTGCTCCGAATGCAGATCTTATTTGGGATTTCTTGACGACTCTCGTTACGGGAAAAGATCTTGAACTTAAGTATGAAACTTTAAAATATGATTAACACTAGTTTATAGAGGATATATAATGGGAAAAAAAATAACAATCGAACCTATAACACGAGTTGAAGGTCACGGTAAAGTAACGATTAAACTTGATGATGATAATAATATTGTAGAGTCGAGACTTCATATTGTAGAGTTTCGAGGATTTGAGCGTTTTGTACAAGGACGCCCTTATTGGGAAGCTCCTGTACTAGTCCAAAGGCTTTGTGGAATCTGTCCCGTAAGCCACCACCTTGCTGCCGCAAAAGCGATGGATGTAGTTGTCGGAGCGGGGGAAGGTAACGGTCTGACACCAACTGCTGATAAAGTTAGAAGGCTGATGCACTACGGTCAGATATTTCAATCTCACGTTCTCCATTTTTTTCACCTTGTGTCACCTGACCTACTTTTTGGAGTTGATGGGGACCCTGCAACGAGAAATATTGTTGGTGTTGCTCAACAGTTCCCAGAGCTTGCTACTCAGGGTGTGATGATGCGAAAATTTGGTCAAGAGATCATTAAGGCAACTTCTGGTAAGAAGATTCACGGAACAGGTGCTATTCCTGGTGGAGTTAATAAGTGCCTTACAAAAGAGGACGTAGATAATTTTCTCCACGGTGCAGATCCACTTAATATTGATAAAATGATCTCATGGGCAAGTGATGCCGTTGAGCTATTTAAAGATTATCACCTTAAAAATAAAAAATTCATTGATGAGTTTGCTTATTTTCCATCAAATCACCTTAGTCTTGTGAGAAAAGGTGATGGGGCCTTAGAGCTATATGATGGTGTCCTACGTGCAGTTGATGCTGATGGTAAAATAATTCTTAATGATGTTGATAATCAAGAATACCACCACCATATTGCAGAAGGGGTGAAGAGTTGGACCTATATGAAGTTCCCTTTCCTAAAGCATCTTGGTAAAGAGAAAGGTTGGTTTAGAGTTGGGCCATTGGCAAGATTAAATGTTGCAGAGTTTATTCCAAGTGAAAAAGCGCAAAGAGAGTTTGAACTTTTTAGAGCATATACCCATGGTAAGCCAAATCAGAGTTCTATGCACATGCACTGGGCAAGGCTGATTGAGGTACTTCACGCAGCAGAAGAGATGAAGCGACTTCTTCTTGATCCTGATCTTACAAAAGGTGACTTGATGACTACAGGAACTAGAAAAGGTGAGGGGGTCGGAATTATTGAAGCTCCTCGTGGAACTCTTTTTCACCATTATAAAGTGGATCCACAAGACCATATTACAATGTGCAACTTGATTGTATCAACAACTTGCAATAATGAGCCAATGAATCAGGCTGTGAACTGGGTAGCTAGAAACGTTATTGCAGGAAATGAAAAAGTTCCTGAGCATATGCTAAACCAAGTTGAGGTGGCAATTAGGGCATATGATCCATGCTTAAGTTGTGCAACACATGCGATGGGAAAAATGCCGCTAAAAATTTCTTTGGAAGACCAGAGTGGTAATATTTTAGATGAAGTAATAAAGGGATAGATATGAAAAAGAAAAAATGTCTACTGTTTGGATTTGGCAATATTGGAAGGCAGGATGATGCACTAGGCATTATGCTTGCTGAAAAAATAGGGCAGTGTACAAATAGCTGCTTTGATATTGATCAGAATTTTCAGTTGAATGCTGAAGATGCATTAACTATTTCTGAATATGATATTGTTATTTTTGCTGATGCTTGTGTAGATACAAAAGCTCCATTTTGCTTTCAAAGATTGAAACCTGATAGTGAGATATCTTTTTCTACACATGCTATGCATCCTAAGAGTATCCTGGCCCTTTGTGGTGAACTGTTTGATAAGATTCCTAGGGCCTACTTATTGACCATGCCTGGATATGAATGGGAGTTTAATGCACCCATTACTCCTGCAGCACAAGATAATTTAGATGCTGCATTTACATTTATAGACCAATGGGGGCACACGCTGGATAATTTAGCGGTAGGGCTTTAGTACTTTATAACTCTTTCATATGTATCTGCTGGACACTCTTCACATATTTGAAACTGAAGTGTATTTCCACCTGTAAATTTGATTAAAGAATCTAGTTTATATCCTATATAAAGAACATTTTCATCATCATCTGTATCTGCCCAGCAATTGCCAATACTTGTTGGAATGTTATCTTGCCAATTAGCAATACCACATAGCTCATTCTCATTTAATCCATCGACGACTTCTTGAGATTGAGGTCTGAGTTGAATATCAGTTGTTGTTGCAAGAAGGTGTCCATCAGTTATTTTATAATCATAAGTTGTAATAATTGATATTCCTGATGGAGTAGGCATCTCAGAGATAAACCTATCGTTAGTAAACTCCATTGTATGATAAAAACTACCTGTCCACTTACCATATGGAATAACACTTTGGGCTGATGCTGTTAATGAAATAAACAATGCTGTGATAATAACTAATGACTTCATATGGTTCCTTGGTTTGTTCTAAAAGTTGAGCTGACAATACTATTTCTAGAATAATATTCAAGTGAATTCATTGACAGAAACCTAAGGAAAACTGTCAAAAGATTATGATGTAAAAAGTACAACTTACTTGCAAATACAGTGAGTGTAACAATTAGCTCTGTACTAACAAATTCTAGGAAGCTGAGTTGTCTCTAGCATACCGACTCTTCTCAGACCGCCAAATTTAGTTTCTAATAGTAGAACAGCTTTTTTGTCTTTCTTTACTTTGCCAATAGTAACGGCATCTGGAAAAAACTCACGTACATGGTCGTGCATCTCTGCCGGACCAATAATAATAAACTTTCCTTCATTGGCCATATAGAGTGGGTCTAATCCCAGTAGTTCCGATATATTTGCTACTTCGGGGTCAATGGGAAGAGCTTGTTCTTGTAAAATAATAGAGCAGTTTGAATGATCGACAATTTCATTAAGAGCAGAAGCCACTCCACCTCTAGTAGGGTCTTTGACTACATTAAGCTTGGGAAAGTTTTCAAGTATTGATTGGACTTGTATATTTAGGGGGGCGGCATCACTAGTAACGGTAGTATCAAAATCAAATAACTCTCTCTCTTTCATTAGTGTTATTTCATGATTACCTATGGCCCCTGTAATCATAACGATGTCACCATCTGTAGCATTATATGATGATAGGTTTATATGATCAGGAATTGAGCCAATTGCGCAGGTATTAATAAAAATTTTATCACCTTTGCCTTGTTCAACAACTTTAGTATCTCCAGTAATTATTTTAACATTAGCCTCTTTTGCGGCAATTGCTATGGAGTGTACAATACGCTCTAGTACCTCTAGCTTCACACCATCTTCTAAAATAAATGCAAGAGATAGTCCGAGAGGAATTGCCCCTGACGTTGTTAGATCATTAATGGTACCAGATACGGCAAGTCTACCAATATCTCCTCCTGGGAAAAAGAGAGGCGATACCACGTAGCTATCAGTTGTCATGGCCAAGCGCCCATGTTTTGAATTTTTAATTACCGCACTATCATCTAGGCGCTCTAATATGCCATTACTTAGCTCTTTTAAAATAACATTGTTAATAAATTGGTGCATCTGTCGACCACCGGCACCGTGGTTCAGAGTAATCGCTTCATCTTTCATCTCTACTCCTTATAGGTATTTATAGTACGCTGCACAGGTTCCTTCACTCGAGACCATACAAGGGCCAATAGGGTTGGTTGGGGTGCAAATTGTTTTAAAAAGTTTACAATCGTTAGGATTACACTGACCCATCATGATATTTCCACAGAGACATCCTTTGGGTTCCTCAAGTGGTTCTATCTCCAGATCGAACTGTCTGTTGGCATCAAAATCTTGATACTCCTCTCTAATACGTAGCCCACTATTTGCAATAATTCCAATCTTTCGCCATACCACATCTGTAGTAGTGTAAACTTGTGCAACTTTTTGTTGTGCAACAAGATTACCCATTTCACTAACGAGCTGAGGATAGTTATTAAGTACTTTGGGTGTTTTTGCTTGCACTAAAGTTACTAGTAGATAAATTGCTTCCATAATGCTTAGAGGATCAAAGCCTGCGACTACTCCAGAAAGATTATACTGCGTAATAGGTTCGAAATATTTCCATCCTGTTATAGCACTTACATGTCCTGGTAATAATAGAGCATTAATTGTTATGTTAGGTGTTGAAAAAATAGCATCTACAGCAGGAGGGACCAGCTTATGCATTGGAAGAACAAAAAAGTTTTTAATATTTTCCTCACGAGCTTGCAAGATACAAGTGGCAATGAGAGGAGTTGTCGTTTCAAATCCAATACCTAAAAGAATAATATTTTTCTGTGGATTGTCTTTTGCAATTTTGAGAGAGTCTAATGGAGAGTAAATAATTTTAACATTTTTAAATTTCTGTAGGGTCTTCCCCGCAACAGGTATTTTTAACATATCGCCGAAAGTCGTGATGATATTATTTGGATCACTGGCTAGCTTCATGGCTTTTTGTAAATCGGTACCATCTGTAACGCATACAGGACATCCGGGGCCAGAAATAATTTTGATACTTTCTGGTAGAAAAGTTCTAATCCCATGCTCAGCTAATGCCATCGTATGAGTACCGCAAACTTCCATGATCGAAATGGGCTCATTGCAGATATTATGTAATTTCTTACTAATGAGTTGTATTTTATCTTTTACTAACATATTTACTCCTTATACAGCTCATCAAGCTGAGCAAAGGCGTCTAGTTTTTCTTTTGCATCTTGCTGGTTAATTTTTTCAATTGCAAATCCAGCATGAATGAGTACGTAATCTCCTGGCTTAATATCTTGTAAAAGGGATGACGATACAGTGAGTCTGGTATTGCCTTTGCTGACCATAATTTGCTGATTGTCTAATATTTCAGTGACAATTGTTGGAACTGCTAAACACATGGGCTGACTCCTTGGAGTTGGGCATAAATAATTTGGCCAAAAGATATTCCAGCATCATTTGGAGGAACTTCATTATTTAAATATAGAGTAATATCTGTAGTTTTAATTTTCTGTTGTAGTAGTTCGGTTAAAAGTCTGTTTTGAAAACATCCTCCACTGCATGCTATCTTTGTGATACCTAACTCTTTAGTAACCATAATGATTGCTTCAACTACCCATAGGTGAAACTTATAGGCCATCTCTTCACGGCTTAATTTTTTTTGTAAATCTTGTTTGATTTGAGATACTAAAGGAGTTATTTGAATAACAAGGCGCTCTTTTTTTTGTATAGAGCATTTGTATGGTGACGTTCTACCTTGGAAGTTTTCAGCTGCTTGCTGTAGTAATATAGCACCTTGCGCTTCATACTCGGCATATTGAACAATATTTAGCAGTGAAGCAATACCATCAAAAAGTCTGCCCAGTGAAGATGTCATAATAGTATTCATATTTTGTTGTTGTAGTTTTTTAATTATCTGTACTCGTTGTGCATTAAAGTGTGGTGCAGCGGGATCTAGATAGATTCCGATCCTATCAATTTCTGAGATGGCTTTTTCACTACCAATCAGTGGAAAAGCTTCTAGAGAGGCAAGACGTTTAAAGTTTTTTGATCCATTAGTATTTGATAAAAATTCAAATCCCCAGATTGAGTGGTCTTCGCCATATCCTGTACCATCAGCAATAACTCCTATGACTTCTTGGTTAAGTAGGTCGTGTTCTGCTAAAACAGTTAGAAAGTGAGCGTGGTGATGAAATACTTTTAAATATTCGGGATGGTAAGTTTCATACTGTGGATGCATATCACATATAATTTGATCAGGAGTAAGCTCTAGTAGATTTTTATATTTTTCTATTTCACTTTGTTGGTATTGTAAATTACGGTAGTCTAGAAGCTCTCCAATATGTTGTGATAAAAAAATATGGTTATCTTTACTTAGAGCAAAAGTATTTTTCATATTAGCCCCAAGAGATAAAAATGTTTTGTTACTTTTAATTGGGGAGAGTAGGGGAAGTGGCACGAATCCTCTTGATCGTCTAATGAACTGCACATGGTCTCCAACGACTTGGATAATAGAGTCATCACTACGATGAATAATTTCCCGGTTATGAGTTAGTGCTTCATCAATAAATCTATTGTCGTACATGGTTTGAACTTCACTATCAGTAATAGCAATTGGCTCACCAGCTAAATTAGCAGAGGTAAATGCCAGCGTATCAAAATGTTCCATTAATAGTGAATGAAGAGGAGTGTAAGGAAGTATTATTCCAAGATAATTATTATCTGGAGAGATGTGGTTAAACTCTTCTCCATTTTTTCTTACAATAGTAATCGGAGCAGCACTTGAGCAGAGATACTGCTCCTCTAAAGGAGATATATGACAAAGCTTGCGAGCATGCTCAATAGTACTGACCATTAGGGCAAGTGATTTGGTAGGACGTCTTTTTTTCTCACGGAGCTTCTTTACAGCATCTGTGTTACTTGCATCTACACATAAATTAAACCCTCCAACTCCTTTTATGGCGAGTGTCTTGCCTGCTTTAAGCATTGTAATTGCATCTTGCAAAGGTGTTTTAGAAGGAGAGAGTAGTGATATTTGAGGGCCACAACTTGCACATGCATTCGGCTGGGCATGAAAGCGTCTAGATGATGGATCGGTATACTCATGTTGGCACTCAGAGCAAAATTCAAAGCTGCTCATTGAAGTTAATGGTCGATCATATGGCCTATCTTTTATAATTGAAAAGCGTGGACCGCAGTTAGTACAATTAGTGAATGGATATTTATAGCGTCTATTAGATGGATCACTAATGTCATTTAAACACTGTGGACATGTTGCAAGGTCAGCAGAAATTAGAACATTTTTTTGACCACTTTCTTGACTATGAATAATGTTAAAATCTTTTTCTAATATGGGCTCTATATGATGGACTTTAAAGGAGTCAATACGAGCAATAGGTCGCGGATTATTGCGGAGATAGTTTTTGAACTTATCTACTATATTTTTATCTCCTTGAACTTCTATGGTAACACCCTGAGAGTTGTTATTTACAGTTCCAGTGAGAGAGAATTGTTGAGCAAGCTTGAATACTGTGGGACGAAAACCAACCCCTTGTACAATCCCAGTAATATAAATTTTATGGCGAACTTGCATAAGATTCTCCTTACTTATGTGGTAA
>DAOWEO010000115.1 GCA_030638415.1 Bdellovibrionales bacterium
ACCTAGAACAAATATTGAAATGGCCATTAAAAGATTTATTACCGAGTTGGCAGCAATATCTCTAAAGCTTAAAAAGAAACGAGAAGAGACTGGTCTTATGAGATAGTAGTCAAGGTCTCCTTTTTGTACAAAGGTCGGAAGTTCCCACAAGTTATTGCCTAAGAAAATCATATCGAGCGCATTGAGCATGAGATAAGATCCAATAAATATTAGTATTTGTGTTTCACTTAATCCTCCTAAAGTTGTTGTGTGTAGGAAGATAACTTTAAAAAAGATTATATTAATTATATACAACATGGCATCCATAATAATACGGAAAGTAAAATCCAATCGAAACTCAAGAATTCTAGAGATAGAAAAACGTAAAAAATGTAGATATAGTCTAAAGTAGCGAACCATCTAAATACCTATCCCAGAGTACTGACGATTTCCTTTTTTCCACATGATTTGTACCGCACCGGTTAAAATTATGGCCCAAAAAATCATTACAGAAAAACCCAAAGCTATTTCAGAAGTTGAGAGTTGGCCTAAGAAGGTGCGAATAGGAAATGAGATGAGATAACGAAAGGGTAATAGGTTTAATACTTGCTGTGCCCATGTCGGAAAAAAATGTAGAGGAATCATTAATCCTCCAAAAATAGAGATAATAATTCTTAGCATAACCATTAGGCTCCAAATATTGTCTGCCCAAAAAGAGATCATTTCAAAGATAGATGCCAGCATAAAGTAAAGATATCCACCCACTATAATGGTAAGTAAAAATAGTATTGAGTTTAAAAGTGAAAGTTCAACTTGTGCAGGAATTGGAAAAAACAGCGTAAAAAGAATAAATACAAGTAAAATTTGTAAGAGATAAAAAAGTGTTCTGGCATATTGAGTGACTAGTTTAAAATTTATATAAGACAGAGGATAGAGGAGATACTTATTTAGACCTCCTGAGTATATGTCATTAAACATAAATCCCATGATGAGCCCTGACGTTGCACGAAGTGTAAGGGGAGCGAGGATATAATAGAGCATTAGCATGGGGAAGCTCATCCCTTTTATTTCAGTTACACCACTTGTACTAAAAATTGAGGTCCATAAAAAATAAGCAACTAAAAATTGTATAATTGTTATGCCTACGAAATTAATCCAAAAATCAATACGGTAAGAGAGGATATTTCTCCATTCCATTTTAAAAGCTGAAATCATCCAAGAAGGAAAAGGGCTATTCACTGATTCCCTCTCTTTGGATATTTTCAATTACTTCACTAATATCAATGCCACCAATTTTAAGATCTAAAATCTTTCCATGTGATAAAATAAAATTCATAACTGATGTTAGCTCTTTTTTCTCTAGCCTGATTTGAAGTTCTGAAAGAGAAGTCTGTGTAATATCACAAATTCCAGTCGGTGCTCCGGCTAGAAAAGTATCGAGCTCGTCTTGCTTCCAACTACTTTCAAATTGAACATGTATAACTTTCTCTTGAGATACGTATTGTTTAATATGCTCAATAGATCCATCATAGACAATCTCTCCTTCTTTTAAGATTATAATTCTCTTACAAAGATCTTCAATATCTTGCATGTAATGTGAGGTTAATATAATAATTGGCTTATGCTGCTTTTTATAGTCATGTAGAAAATCTCGTATTGCTTTTTGAGATGTTAAATCAAGGCCAATCGTGGGTTCATCCAAAAAGATAATTTTAGGAGCATGGAGAAGGGCAGCAATTAGCTCTACTTTCATTCTTTCGCCTAAGCTAAGTCTTCTTACTTGAATATTAAGCTGGTCTTTCACATCGAGTGCAGTGGACATATGTTCTAGGCGCTTATTAAAATCTTCATTATTGATTTGGTAAATATCTTTTAATAAGAGGTAACTATCCATGGCCGGTAGATCCCACCAAAGTGATGCCTTTTGTCCCATGAGGAGAGTCATATCCTTGCGATAAGCATTATCTCTATGCCAAGGCGTATGTCCTAATATGGTTGCCTGACCTGATGTTGGATGAATAATTCCCGATAACATTTTAGCTAGAGTTGTCTTGCCTGCTCCGTTGGCACCAATGAGACCTACAATTTCACCTGGTTCAATACTAAAAGATATTCCTTTAACCGCCTCTTTATCAATCCATTTTCGTACAAAGAGAGATTTTATTGATCCCTTAAGGCCTGCTTCTTTTTTATGTACACGGTACACTTTACGAAGATTTTCAACGATTAACATTTTAGCTGCTCCATGGTAGTGGCAATATTATTTTAATTTCTTCTGGAGTTATTTTACATTGATATATCAGTACTTCTACACCTTGAAGTATAGCCTGAGAAAGAAGCTCTGCGTATACTGGGTCTAAGTGCTGTGCAATTTTAAAGCAATTAACATCTTCCCTTTGTACTAGAAAAAAAAGAATTGCTCTGTCGCCATTTTTCTTAATTTTTATTAGTTCTGTAATATGTTTTTGACCTCTAGTCGTTATAGTGTCAGGGAACTGGGCAGTACCATCTATATTGAGTGTTACACTTTTTATTTCTAGAAGACAGTTTTTATCTTTTTGTTCTATAAATAGATCTATGCGGCTATCACCAATTTTGTATTCACTACGAATGTTTTGGTATGGTCCAATCTCTTTAATTGTTCCATTTTCAATCGCCTCAATAACTAACTTATTTGCTAGGTGGGTATTAACATTTATCCAACTAATGCCATTATGAACCAGCTCTAGGGAGTATTTTAATTTCCGCTTGGGGTTGTCATGGTAACTTAATAGAACCTTTTGTTCTGGTTCCCAGCAGCTTGTCATCTTTCCTGTGTTGGCAACGTGGGCGGTAATTTCTTCCCCTGTCTGGTCCAAAATAATATCAGCCAGAAATCGCTTATAGCGCTTTATAATTCGTCCTGCAGTGAGGGGGGGATGTTTCACAAATAACTCCAGTTTAATACAGAGCACCATAGTCTAATGTGTATAAAAACACTAGAAATACCTTCAAATTCTTACCTACCTCGATTATACTTTTTGAGATTTAATTTTTTTAAAGTTGTTTAGAATAGACTATTTTACTAATCTTAATCATATAGTCCCAATTTTTTTGACTGTAGTATTTACGTAAATTGTTAATCATGAATAAACTGTACTAGTTTATTTACTTAGGAGGTATATATGAGTTTACAAGACGTTCTTGGGAAAAAAATCGAAGAGCACCGTCCTCGTACCACAAAGCTTTTAAAAGAGCATGCTGATGTGAAGGTTGGTGAAGTAACTATTGGCCAGGCAATTGGTGGTGGTCGTAGTGTTAAAATGTTAGTGACAGATATTTCTTACTTAGATCCTAATGAGGGTATCCGTTTCAGAGGAAAGACTATTCCAGAAGTGATGGCTGAACTTCCAAAAATGGAAGGGAAAGATTATCCAACTGTTGAAGCATTTTGGTATTTCCTTTTAACAGGTGATGTTCCAACTGATGCTGATGTTTCAGAAGTTTTGGCCGACTTCAAAAAACGTAGTGAAGTTCCATCATACGTATTTGATGTTATTAGAGCACTTCCAAAAGATTCACATCCAATGGTTATGTTCTCTTCTGCTATTATGGCAATGCAAAAAGAGTCTAAGTTTGCAAAGTTTTATGAAGAAGGTTTTAACAAGATGGATGCGTGGAAATCTACTTTTGAAGATTCTACTGATCTACTTGCTCGTCTTCCTGAAGTTGCAGCTTTTATCTACCGTTATAAATATAAAGATGGTGATATTATTGCTTCAAATCCAGATCTTGATATGGGAGCAAACTTTGCTCACATGATGGGAATAGATGCTCCTTATGATGATGTTGCAAGAATGTATTTTATCCTTCACTCTGATCATGAGTCAGGAAATGCTTCAGCTCATACAACTCACTTAGTTAGTTCAACTCTAAGTGACCCATACTACGCACTTTCTGCTGGTATCAACGCTCTTGCTGGTCCACTTCACGGACGTGCAAATCAAGAAGTTCTAAGTTGGATTCAAGATCTATATAAAAAATTAGGTGGAAAAGTACCAACTAAAGAAGATCTAAAGACTGCTCTTTGGGATACTCTAAATAGTGGTGGTGTTATTCCTGGTTATGGACATGCGGTTTTACGCCTTCCTGATCCTCGTTACACATCTCAGCGTGAGTACTGCCAAAAGCACCTTCCTGAGGATGAGCTTTTCAAAGTTGTATCAATGATTTTTGATGTGGCTCCTGATATTTTAAAAGAACAAGGAAAAGCAAAGAATCCATGGCCAAATGTAGACGCACAATCTGGTGTTATCCAGTGGTACTACGGGCTTAAAGAGTATGATTTCTACACTGTTTTATTTGGTGTTGGTCGTGCAATTGGCGTTCTTGCTAATATTACATGGGACAGAGGACTTGGTTATGCTCTAGAGAGACCAAAGTCACTTACAACAAGTATGTTAGAAGATATTGTTAAAAACGCTAAATAGTCTTTTTACCAATTTTAAAATAAGAGGGAGCTTCTTGAAGCTCCCTTTTTTTTTCTAAAATAGATCTTTAGTTGTGAGATATCTCTCACCAGTGTCGTAATTAAAGGTGACTACTGTTGAGTGAGATTTCAAATGTTTTAGCTTCTGCTCTATCGCTTGAAGTGTTGCTCCTGTGGATATTCCAACCAAGATACCTGTCTTCTTGGCAAATGATTTGGTCATACCAAATGCACTCTCCTGATTTACCTTTATAGAGCCTTGTAAGATGGAGGTATCCATAATGCTAGGAATAAAACCTGCACCAATTCCTTGGATAGTGTGAGGCCCTGGAGGGCCTCCTGAAAGAACAGCGGAGCCTTCTGGTTCAACAGCAAATATTTCTATAGTGGGATTTACTTTTTTTAATTGTTGACCCACTCCAGTAATATGACCACCAGTTCCAACACCTGTTATAAGATAATCAATATTGTTTCCAAGGTCTTTGATAATTTCTTGTGTGGTGGCAAGGTGTGCAGCAGGATTAGCAGGATTCTCAAATTGATTAGGCATCCAACTATTATTGTCTAATGCTGCAATTCCTTGAGCCTTGGCAATAGCTCCATTCATCCCTTCTGCCTTGGGAGTTAGAACAAGATTTACTCCATATGACTTTAAGATTAGTCTACGTTCCATACTCATGGACTCTGGCATTACTATTGTAATTTTGTAACCTTTTACAGCTGCCACAATTGCTAGGCCAATTCCAGTATTACCAGAAGTTGGTTCAATAATATGAGTATCATCATTTAATATGTTCTTCTTTTGGGCGTCTTCAATCATGCTAAGAGCAACTCGGTCTTTTATGCTGCCACCTAGATTAAACCTTTCCATTTTCATCCAAATCGAAATATTTTTTTCTTGGGCCAGACTAAAAAAATTAGAAATATTTAAAAGAGGGGTGTTCCCAATTAGTTCTAATGGTGAATAATATTTCATCGTGCACTCCAGATAATGATGGTAAACTAAGCTAATTGATAATATCACAAAATAAGTTAAAAAAGAACTTATTTCGTGTACTTTAAGAGGTTGTTATGGAGTGGAGTCTAGCGGATGTGGAAGAGTTGCTAATTGTTCCCTTGAAAGATGGCGAACGGGAGCGCTTGATAGGGGATTTAAGCACCATTTTTACTACAAAAAGAGATAAAATTGATAAGTACGTCTCTGATAAAAAATTAGTTAGTGCCTATACTCTCTACTTTTTACTTTCTAATATGAAAAAATTAGATTTTTTATTTTCCGAGTTATCACATGACATCTTAAATGAATTGCAGCAATGTCGACTAGTTGATTTTGGTTGTGGTCCCGGTACATATGGCCTCGCCTGGTGGAATTTTTTTGCTGGTGAAACACAAGAAATTTGGGAGATTGATTCATCAAAAACGATGTTAGAACAGTCGAGAAAACTTGTGTCTGGACTTACAAAGTCGACTAAATTCTTATGGGGAAACTCTATAGCATCGATCATCGATCAAAAGAGGACTTGCCTGTTATTCGGTAATAGTATGAATGAGATGTCTGATGAGGATATTTATAGGTTAGTAGACAAGTTAAATCCAGAATATCTACTGTTTATTGAGCCTGGAACAAAAGAGGTTTTTGCTCGTTTTAAAAAGATTATAAGTGAGATCACAGCGCAAAAGCATTACTCTACGATATATCCATGTTTACAGACAGCAGCTTGTCCTATGCAAGAAGATAATTGGTGTCACCAGGTTATTAAGTGTTCTTATCCCCAAGACTACGAAAGCCTCTGTCAGAGAGTTAAAAAGGACCGTCGCAAATTGCCAACATCCTTATACTTATTTAAGCGTGGGTCTTTTTCCTATGAGGTTGATGAGAACTGTGTGACTGCCAGAGTAATTCAGTTAATTCAGGAGACTAAGTATTCTTTTATTTTTGAAGTCTGTCTGGATCATGATGGTTGTAACGATTTGAAAAATATTGAAGTTTTAAAAAAGGGATTTACAAAAAGAGAGCAAAAAATACTGGTAAAAATAGAGTACGGCAGAAAAATATTTTTTGAATATGTAAAGCAAAGAGATGATAGTACTTGGATAGTTGAACTCATTGGAGAAAATATTTGACAATAATACCCAGAGTATATTTTTCAAAATCAATAGATCCATATTTTAATCTTGCACTAGAAGATTATTTATTTCGGAACTCAAAAGAGCATGAATACCTGCTGCTACTTTATATAAATGGCCCATCTGTTATATTAGGTCACTTTCAAGATCCATGGCAAGAGTGTGATTTTCATAGAATGAATATAGACAAAGTAGCATTGGTTAGGCGTCAAAGTGGAGGTGGTGCTGTCTATCACGATGAGCAAAATATTAACTTTAGTTTTATAGGATCTGAAAATAATTTTAATTTAACTTTTCATAATGAGATTTTATCTAAAGTATTACTGATGGACGGTTTAAGTCTCGAAGTTGGTACAAATAATTCATATTTTATTAATGAATGTAAATGTTCTGGATCTGCCTTTAAAAATATTAAAGGAAAAAAATTACATCATGGAACCTTACTATTAAATGGTGATGCAAAATATATTAAAGAAATACTAACTGCTAATAATACGATTATAAAATCAAGGGCAACATGCTCAACAATCTCGAAAGTTAAGTCGCTTAAAGAATGGGGAATGACTCTTGATAAAGATGCTTTAATGATACGTATTGTAGAAACTTTTAGCTGCTTTTTTTCAATAGAGCTACAAAGAACTGACGTAACAGAAGAGTTTTTTGCCGGTAATACTCATTTTTTAGAAGAGGTGCTGAGACTTAAGTCAGCTGGATGGATTTATGGAGTTACACCACTTTCTGAGTTTTCAAATAGCTATCTTGGTTTACAATTTAAGGTGGTAAAAGGCATGTTAAAAGCAATTCTAAATTCTGCCGATAGTAAAATGATTTGGTCCGGTTGTGTTAGCCTAGATAAGGTGTCGGAAGATATTTTTATTATAGAAGTAATCAATAAAAAAGCCCTATCATACGATAGGGCAATGAGTGAAATAACATCACTTAAAGTATAATTATTTTTTAAATTTGTCGGCGTAACCAGTTCCAAATTTCTTTCTAAACTTATCAATACGTCCTTCAGTATCAACAACTTTTTGTTTTCCTGTATAGAACGGATGTGATGCGCTAGAAATATCAAGCTTAACAAATGGATATTCGACGCCGTCTTCCCATTTGATTGTATCATTTGTTGCAATTGTTGATTTTGTAATAAAAGTGTAATCACATGATACATCTTTAAATACAACTTCTCTGTAATCTGGATGAATATCTTTTTTCATCTTATATCTCCACTAGTTAACTATATAACTTAATTCATAAGTGAGCTAATTTCTCTAATTTAGGGCTTTTTGTCAAGATAAAGTTTGTAAGTATGCTAAAAACTTCATTTTTAATGACATGAGCTTGCTCCACGTACTGAGTGGTCCCAATGTCCATATTGTTGATTGATGTAATCTATTGCTTGAGGTAGACCAGAAAAGCTAGTTTGAAAAAACTCTTCTTCAAATTCATGATCTGTAACAGAGACGTAGTAGAGAAGATCGCTACTTAAGTCACCTCCAATAGAGACAAAGGCATAAAAGGCGGTCGTTTGAAATAGGTGGGTATCCCAGTTATCTTGATTAATACGATATTCCTTAAAAAAAGTCTTGAAAACACTATATTATATGTGTATATTCACGAACTAATAATTTGTAAACAATTATATTTTATATATGCCGGAGGTAGTTGTGGCAAAAGGACCAAGAGTAATAATTCATTTAGAGTGTCAAACATGTAGAACCAGCAAAGTGCCTGGAGTTAGTCGTTATTCAACAACTAAGAATAAAAGGACTAAGCCTGAGCGTATGGAGCTTAAGAAGTACTGTAAGTTTGAGCGTAAGCATACTCTGCACAAAGAAATTAAGTAGTTTCTATTCAGTAATTTAGATATCAAAAGGGAAGTCATATACTTCCCTTTTTGCAATTAGACTAATTTAAGATTAATTTTTGGTGATTTTCACCCGATAAGTATGTGAAAAAAAAATCTAACAGGAGATTTCTGTAGTGGGACTAAAAGTTTTACTCGCTGATATAGATAGAGAATGGCTGGGCTCAACTAAAAAAGAGTTGGTTGCGGGTGGTTATGATGCTGAATTTGTCGAAAATGGCAAAGAGGTGCAGTTGTCACTTTATAATAATGAGTTTTTTGCTGTTGTACTTAATTTTAGCCTCGAAAACTATTCACTGTTTCAAGTTCTGACATTCATTAAAAGAAGTGTGACCACTCCTTTGACTGTCATAGTCGTCGTTGATGAAGGTATTTCTGATGAAGATCTAGACATAGAACGTTTAAAAAAAGTCGGTGTCACAGAGGTTATTTACAAAAAAGATGGGTATCTACAATTACGTGAAGCGCTAGAAGGGCATCTATCTTTAGGGGAAGTTGTTAAAAGCTTAAAAACACGAGATGGAGTTACAGATGAGGTTGATGTATCAGAAGATGATACGAAGTTTACATCTATTAAAATAGCAGAATTTGTAGCAGGGAAAAATGTTTTATTTGATGTATTTGTTAGACTCTCATCTGGGAAATACGTAAAAATATTACATGCGGGAGACCCTTTTAGTCGTGAGCGGATAAATAAGTATAAAGAGAAAAAAGTTGAATTTCTCTACTTCCTTACAACTGATAGAAAAAAATATGTCCAATATCAAAGTTATATTACAAAAAAAATGGTTTCTAGCAATAAAATACCAATCGCTTTAAAAGAGCAGCTATTAAAAAATACTGCTGAAAAATTTGTTGAAGATTTATACTCTCGTGGAGTAAAACCACAAATAATCGCTCAAGGAAAGGAGATCTGCGAAACGGTTTATTCAATGATCGAAAAGGAAAAAGGACTTTTTAAGCTGTTACGTGATCTTGATTGCCTTGATCCCAATGCTTTTAACCATTGTTACGCTGTAACTTTATTTGCAGGTGCAATCATTAAGCAATTTGAGTGGCAATCTAAAGCAACGATTGAGACAACCTCGCTTGCATGTATGTTTCATGATATTGGAAAATTACAACTTCCTGAGGGGCTAATTGATAAGCATCCTAAAAGCTTCAATGAGGATCAATACTCTACCTATATGCGCCACTGTGAAGATGGTGCAAAGATGATTGAAGGAAATAGATTAATTTCTAATTCTGTGCAGCAGATTATCTTACAACATCATGAGTGCTATGATGGATCAGGCTTTCCACGTGGAATTAAAGGAAATAAAATTTTAACTTTAGCGAATATTGTACGGTTATCAGATGATTTTGTACGTCTTGTTGAAGAGAAACAGTGCAAACCTGTCGTTGCGTTAAAGGCACTTTTACAGGAAGGGGATCTAGTTAAGCGGTATAATAGCAGTATCGTTGAGAATTTTATAAAAGTATTTGTTGACCCTGCTAATATTTCAAAATCAACGGCAATACCTGTAAATAGTCGGATTGTTAAAAAAAGGTAACCTACCTATAGTTTTTTAAAAAAAGTGAATAGTCTCTCTTTAACATTAGCTGATAACTTGTGGAGCCTTCTGCATGGATAAAAAAGAATAGTTCTCCTTTTAAATCAATACTTGGAAAGTGTTTAAGCAATGTCGTAGTATATAATTTTTTACTGCTGCCATCTTTAAAAGATATAACTATTTCAATAGGGGGAGATTTGAAATAACGATCTAATCTTTTTTGCTGCTTCTCATTTATCTTATCAAGAATTATATGTGACTTGATGGTCAATAAGCTGTCTATATATTTTATAACCTTTGGAGCATTTAACTCTTTTCCATTTTGAGACCATCTCTTTTGACTATTTTCTTTAATATTTAAGAAGGTCTTTTTATAACGAATAATTTTGATACTCTTTACTTGCGTACTATTAAACTTAAAAATTCGTGAGTCAATAAAATCTGTAAAACGTAACGTTTCAGCAGGAAAGGCTAATTGGGATGTTTGGTAGATAATTTCTTTGGTGTTTAGTAATATATAGTTAGTATTACTAATAGGATTTTTCATTCCAAAATAAAGAGTCTCGTCTTTAATTTTATGTTCACTACTGAATTTTAGATTGATTTTATATCTGGGATTATTAAGAGCAAAATTTGTAAGATTAATTGTATCTTTTTGATATAGGTTTCTTACGCTGAGCTGACTGATGGCATTGATAAAAGTTGTTACCATAGGTTGCTTTGCAGTTAAATTGCGAGGAGTACTGATTGACCACATATTAGTTGCATTTTTTATTAATGTGAAATCACCTTGGTTATTGCTAATTTTTATTTGAGTAAGATTCTTTAGTTTTTCCGTGGGATAGAGTTGAATGTAAGTTTTTAAGGTATTTAGATTTGTTTCAGGAGTTTGAAATAGGTCTGTAAATATTGCTGCGACAATAATTAATATTATGAAAATTGAAATCGTCCAGTTCAAAATAGATTCTTTAAAATAGTTAACCTGGTATCTTGTACTCAAAATTTCCCTCTAGTTATTAAGATCTTAATAATCTCTTTTCTAAAGGTCGTCGTCAAGTCCATCGAGGATGTCATCATCATCGTCATTATCAGCGGCTGGAGCTGCTTGTTGGGTAGCTGTATCCAAATCTGGCTCAATTGATTGGAGAAATTCACGAAGAATAGTTCTCTCACCTTCCTTTGATAGAGCAAATTTGACGCCAATTCTATATGGTAAAGGATTGTTGCTGATAATACGGCTTTTCATATTGTAAGGACGACAATAAAATATTGTAGCATTTATAATAAATTGTCTTGGTATATTAAATTCAATAACCACTGATTGACCAATTAAAAACTCTTGGGATGCAAAGAAGAACATTTCTGAAATATTTATCTCCGCTAAAAAGCTTGAGCCATTGATCATTTGATTTGGTAACAGCAGGGGTTTCCTCTGCTCGACATAGCATATTTCTTTATCTGCGGTATTTGTTTCTTGTTGCTCGTCTTTTGATTCTGGAGTTGCAGCTTCAGCTAGAGCTGCTGTCATATCGTCTTCTCCATCACCTAACTCTTCTTTTTCACTGGCCTCAATGTTTTTTTGAGCAAGTTCTTTTGCTTGTGCTGAAAATGCATATTCTTTGGCAAGTTCCTGTAAATCAACAGATTCATTGTTATCACTATTTAGTTCTAGCCGTTTTTGAATAATAGCTTCTACTTCATCTCTGAGTAACCATAGGCTGAGGGAAATTTTTTTAATTAATACGGGGTGCTTACTAGCTCCTAAAATACTCATTAATCTCCTAAGTTATTATATTCTCTAGTCATTTTAATTCTTATTGGCCCTGTGCTCAAGTGGTAAAAAATACCTTACTAGGTTCGCACTGAGTCAATCTATTATAATGAATCTAAATATCAAATAGAAAGACTTATCTCAATGAAGAGATGTTATTTCGCATGATGCGAGGAGGTTTTATGAGTAAAATTGGTAAGGTGAGCTGTATGACGTTAGCAACGGCATGTCTCGTTCTTCCAGTAGGGCAGTTGCTTGCCAAGCAAGCAAAGTTTGTTCCAGGGGAAATTATTGTTAAATTTAAAAATACTACTAAGGCCGTAAAAAGCCTGTCTTATAGTAAAGATGGTCAACTTGACCTAAACCATAGAATTGATATTACGTCTGATGATTTATACATTTATAAAAGTGATAGTAAGGCGTCTATATTTTCTATTATTAAAGAGCTAAATAAAAATCCAGATGTTGAATATGCTGAGCCTAACTTTATCTACTATCCAATTGAAGAGGAAGGAGAGTACGGCGTTATAGAACATATGGTAAATTATAAAGATATTACAGATGATCCACGTTTAAGCTCATTGTGGGGCCTCAAAGGTGGAGATGTTCCTGGTGTCGATGCATACAGAGCTTGGGATATCACAAAAGGAAGTCGTGATATTAAAATTGCTGTAATTGATACAGGTGTTGATTATAATCACCCTGACTTGGCAGAAAATATCTGGGTAAATGAGGCTGAATTTAATGGCACAGAAGGTGTTGATGATGATGGTAACGGATTTGTCGATGATATCTATGGATATGACTTTCAAAATAATGATGGTGATCCCATGGACGATCATAACCATGGTACACACTGTTCTGGTACAATCGGTGGTGTTCATAATAATGGTATTGGTGTTGCAGGAGTTATGGGGAATGTATCCATCGTTCCTATTAAGTTTTTAAGTGGTAGTGGTGGTAGTGCTGAAGGTGCTATTAAGTCTATTGATTATGCAACGAAGATGAATGTTGATTTAATGTCAAACTCCTGGGGAGGCGGTGGCTTTTCGCAGGCTCTTTTTGACGTTATTTCTCGAGCAAAAGATAAAGGAATTATTTTTACAGCAGCAGCTGGAAATGACTCTGCTAACAATGACAGCTCTGCGCATTATCCATCAAGCTATGAGCTAGACAATATTATTGCTGTTGCTGCTCATACTACAGGAAATGAGCTAGCAAGTTTTTCATGTTACGGAAGAAGAACGGTTCATATTTCAGCACCTGGTAAAGATATTCTTTCGACGGTAAGAAACAACCAATACGCCAGTTACTCTGGAACTTCAATGGCAACTCCACATGTTTCTGGTGTTCTCGGACTACTTCTTGCACAAGAAGGTAGAATGGATTTTGCAGATCTAAAAGAGCGTATTTTTGGAACATCTATTCCTGTTCGTTCTTTAAAGAAAAAAGTTGTTTCCGGTGGTACAATTAATGCGTACAACTTGTTAACAGATACTCGCCCATTTCGTGAGCCAGAGCCAGCAGAAGAAGATTGGAGAACGGTAGCACTTGATGATGTATTTGAATCAGTACATCCGTATGGTATGAAACTTGATCTTGAGCGTCTTGTAACAGTAGCTGATGCAAAATATATAAGAGTAATTATTGAAAAATTTGAGACAGAAAATAGATATGACTATCTTACGTTTGTCGATGCTAGTGGGAGTACTGTAGACAAAGTATCTGGTACTGGAGAGAATTTTACAACTGATTACATCAGTGGAGATAGCATGACTATCAAATTTCATTCAGATGCATCAGTAAGTAAATGGGGCTTTGTTATTAAAGAAGTCCAAGTTATTTACTAAAAGTATTTTATATTTTTTTTAGGAAGGCTGACCTTGTGTCAGCCTTTTTTCTATCTCAATAATTTCTTTTCTACTCATAGTTACTCGATAACGTTCTAAGCTTTCTTTATCTTTTTGTTTGTGATGAATAAGGATAGAAATATGATAAGAACGCAGGCATTTTATCTTTTTTATATCACCACTCTGCTCATCTAAACTTAAAGCATAATGAGTTGGATTGTCCATAATTGAAGTAAAGGGAGATAGGTCAAATCGTGAAATATCTTTAATTCCATCAGCAATTAGGTCACTATAAATTTCTCTAAATTTCTTACTATTAAGGTGGACCCTTTTTTGGTATAAAATGACAGACTCATCATTATACTTTTCACGGATATTGTTAGCCTCTCTATTTTGTTGTCTTGCAGAAAGTATTTTTTTTGCTAGATTTTTTTTGAGTGGAAAGCTAATACTCTCTTTCAAAGATCCTATCTCTTGTTTATCATGAGAAAATAGTGTTGTTTTTTGATCAAAAATTCTTTTTTCGAAAAGGTGGATAAGAAATTCTCGTAGAAAGTCTTTTATTCTATCCTTAAACATATATCCAACAACAAGAGCAACAAATAGAGGCCCACTGAAATTACCAAATTTTCTTTGAGCATAAAAAGCAAGTAGCGTGGCAAATATCATGGATAGACCTGCAGCAACACCATAAATAGTGTGAGTAAACAGAGCGGTATCTTCTTTTCTTTTGATATCAAGGTATAGAACATTCCATATATTCTTTTTTAAGATAGCCTTAATTCTATATATATAGTTTCGGTTATCACAACCTTCGGTAGGAAGTGGAAAGCTTTTATTTTTAGCATATTGATACTCTTGTGCAATTAGTACTTTGAGTGTTTCATATAATGGACTTTTATTTGAGATAGATGGATTTACATCGAATATTTTAAGAAGTTTAAGAGCATTACCTCGTATTAAATAGCTGAGGTATTCATCACATAATTTAAAATTATTCAGAGAATTTTTATTGGTAATTTTACTTTCAAGAGATCTGAACTCATTGCTATATTTTGTAAGCTGATCATAAAAATCATTAAAAAAGGGAGTAAGCTCAGAAGAGTTTATATTTTTTAAAATTAGTTGTTTTCTTTTTCGTAGTGAGCTTTCATAGGTACATGTAAAAATTTTTATTTTGGTAATAAATTTTTTATTGTTCAGAGGAGTATCTTCACCATCGGTAAGTGAATTTAGTTCATGTAAGTAGTGATCAGCGGTTGCATATAGGTCGTTTAGTAGTTGAGCTGGTGCTTTAAGTCTAAAAAAACGTTGTAAACCTTGGTAGATGTTTTTCTTTTCAAATCTTTCAGCAGTGACATTTAGGCTATTTGGAAAAAAGAAATATGTATCAATATCATATGACTGGTTTTTATCATGAGAATTTGAGAATAGGTAATTGTGATTTTGCTCAATTTGGTAACGTCCATGACGTTCAAGGCGGCTATTCATATCAGAACTGGTAAAGAAAGCTTTCTCCATTATTACCCTTTGGCAGAACTACAAATAAAAAAGCCGGTGAAATATTCACCGGCAATAATCATATTTAATTTTAAAATTAACTTACTTATAAAGGTGAGAGTACTTTCTTAAAAATTTAGAAAGAGAACCAATTTTATCAAGAGTTCTAATTGCACTAGTAGACAATTTTAACTTAATAGTCTTTCCAATCTCTGGATCATATACTCTTTTCATCTGTAAATTGGGTTGTTGCGCTCTTTTAGTCTTAACATTTGAGTGAGAAACTCTATTTCCAACTAATCTTCTTTTTCCTGTCAAATCACATCTACGTGCCATAACTTTATCCTTCTTTATATTCAAATCAAAGTAATCGAATTTATGAGTTTGCCAATATACTGCTAAAACCTTGAAAACTCAAGCTGTTATTTAGAAAAATACTCTACAATTTTTTCTTTTGTAAGTCCATGTTTTTCCAGGAGATCTTGGGGTGTTCCTGATTCTCCAAATACATCTTTAACTCCATAGCGAATGACTCTACGTGGAGTATCTGCAAATTCACTTACCCACTCTGCAACAGCACTACCAGTACCGCCTAATGTTGTATGGTCTTCAAATACAACAATTGTTTGATAGTTGGTTGAAATTTTACGCATTATTTCGTTATTTAGTGGTTTTACGGTGTGGGCATTAAATACTGCAGGATTCATAATGCCCTTATCTGCTAATTCATCAGCAGCCATCTTGCAGTCATTAAGAAGTCCACCAGTACCAAGAAAAGCTACTTTCTCACCTTCGCGAACTTGAGGGTAGATTCCAGGACGAAAGCTCTCCATATCAATATCTTCAACACCTTGTCTCGTTAGTCTAAGATAGACGGGGCCCTGGTGGTTAATTGCCCACTCAATCATCTCTTCAGTCTCTTTAGCCGTTGCAGGTTGTAAGACAACAATACCGGGGATAGAACGCATCAGTGCTAGATCTTCCAATCCCATTTGAGAGTGTCCATCCTCGCCAATTGCTACACCTGAGTGAGTTCCAATAATTTTTACGTTTGCTTGAGCATATCCGATACTCATACGAATCTGATCGAAACGTCCTGTAACAAATGCTCCAAAGCTACAGATAAAAGGTATTTTTCCTGTGAAACTCATACCTGCTGCCGTACTAATCATGTTTGCTTCTTGAATTCCCATTTCAACAAAGCGATGTGGGTACTTTTCTGCAAAAAGTCCTGACATTGTTGACTTTGCAAGGTCTGCATCAAAACAGACCACTTGTGGATATTTTTCCCCTAATTTTGCGAGGGCCATTCCAAATGCTTTTCGTGTTGCTGTTGCCATATTTTTATCCTTCCTTATAAACCAATCGTTTGTTGTTGATCAAATTCAGCATATGCTTTGTCTGCTTCTTCTAAGCTTGGTGCTTTTCCATGCCAGCCAACAAGTCCTTCCATGAATGAGACACCTTTACCTTTAATAGTGTGGGCGATTATCATGGAAGGCTTTTCAGGGTGAGTATCTTTAAGTGCTGTGACAATCTCTTGATAGTTATGTCCATCAATTTCATGAACGTGCCAACCAAATGCTTCCCACTTCGCTTTTAGAGGCTCTAGCCCCATAACGTCTTTAACAAATCCATCAATTTGGGCTTTATTATAATCAAGAATAAGTGTGAGGTTATGAACTTTTTTATGAGCCGCGCTTATCGCTGCTTCCCAGATCTGCCCCTCTTGCATCTCACCATCACCAACAATGGTATAAACACGGTGAGCGTTATTATCCATCTGGTAGCCCATCGCAATTCCTTGAGCAATAGAGACGCCTTGACCAAGGCTTCCTGTACTCGCTTCTACTATTGGAAGTCTGGCACGGTCTGGGTGACCTTGAAAGTCAGAACCAAGTTGTCTGAAAGTAGAAGTAATCTTCTCTCTATCAAAATCTGCAAGACCTAGGTTTGCAAGTGTCGCGTAGAGGGCAGGAGCTCCATGGCCTTTGCTAAGTACAAAACGATCTCTCTCATTAGAGGTGACGTCGTCGTTGAGCTTCATAATCCCTTCTGGTGCAAAAAGGGCCATAAGAAGTTCTACCATTGAAAGGCTTCCTCCTGGGTGACCACTCTTTGCATTGGTAATCATTTTAATAATATCTTTTCTAATTTCGGGGGTTATTTTCGCCCATTTTTGAAACAGTTCTGCTGTCATTATCCATCCTTATTTAAAAAGGTTTAAAAATTTATAATTGCATAACTATATGGCAAATGAATCTTTTGTTCAATGGAAAGTTGAGTGAGAGTGGTAAGGTCTTTTTATATTTTTGGTAATAGTGGATTACTATTCACCTTTGTTGTAAAAAGAGAATGAAATTCTGGGCAGTAATCACTAATTTGTTGCTCTCTTGTCTTATCAAATATTTTTGTAACTTCTATGAAACGATCCATGTTTTCAGAACAATCTTTCTCGGTCATGTGGTTTAAAACTATTTGTAATTCATTTATAAGATATGTGTCATTTGAAGAGCTGATAACTTGTGTGAATTTATCATGTACATTTTTTTTAAAATCTTTTGGAAGTGATTGAATACTAAAATAAATAGGTTCATATAGGAGTTGAAAGTGAATCTCCACTCCAAAATAAAATTTAAAATTTCGGTATATCTCCGGCATATATAAAATATTATAAATTTGAATAACAGTAACAATTTCTATATTTATATTTTCATACTGCTTTGAACTGTGCTTTGCAATTGAGATTTTATCAAATATGTCACTCCATTTAGACGGGTACCGAATATAGCTATTCCTTTTTCCCCAGGCATCAATGCTTAAACGAAGCCAACACTGCTTAAACTGGCTAAAAATAGAAAAAATATTTTCACTTAGTAGTGTTGCATTAGTATTTATTTGTAGCGAAATGTCTTTCGCCCTACCACTCTTGATTAATTTTTTTAAAATTGAAATTAATCGTGGACTAGTTAATGGCTCTCCCCCTTGGAGTTTTAGCATCTTAAATTTGTTTTTATTTAAGTATTCTTCAGGAATTTCAACCTCTTTAGTTGCGGTACTTTTATGATTCTCAAAGTTATTGATGATGGCAATCTCTTCTGCTAAACCGTTACAAAACTCATCATTACACATTCGGCAGCGTAAATTGCAACTATTTGTAAATGCTAGATCAAAAAATTGAAATTCAGGCTTAGCAATTTCTCCTGATTTAGAGTCACAGGAAGCTAAATTAGCATCCTGCAAATACTGTCTATTTATCTTTTTTCTATATGAATCACCACCTGCTTTTTCTAGTAAATGGCATGCCAGACAGCCGGTTGGAATATGTCCCGAAAGCATCTCTTGCCTGACGGACACCATTAGCGGTGAGTTAAATGCCATCTCAACACTCATCTTATTTAAATTTCCAACTTCTAAAAAATTACTGTTTTTAAAAATACAACAGGGTGTTACATTACCAGTTGGATATAGACATAAAGACGTCCATGGAGCAGCACAAAAAAATGTATTCTTAGAATTCAACACTACAGTCCTCTTTTTCAACCTCAAAATGGTACCAGCTTTTACTTTTTTGTCCATTTATTGCATAATTAAAAAATTAGAATTTCTCAGACCTTAATTTCTTACTTATTGATCTTATTTTTTTATTTTCCAAACGTTTTCTAATCGAACCCTTCGTAGGTTTTGTGGCCCTTCTTGTTTTTTGTGCGTACTCTACAGATGTTAGATAGTCGTTAAGCTTATTGATGCAGTCATTAATATTCTGGTTTTGACTGCGGTATCTTTGTGATCTGATAATAACATTGTCGCCAGTCATAAATCGCTGATACTTTTCAATAAAACGTTTTGCGACCTCCTTACTACATACTTTAGAATCCTTAATGGCCCAAGAGAGAGTAACTTTAGTATTAACTTTATTAACATTTTGCCCTCCGGATCCGGAACTGCGGGAAAAGCTAAGAGAAAATTCACTTGGAGAAATTTTTTTCACAATTATCCTATCTTATAAATAGTTATGATCAACTACTTAGTGATTATACATATTTACCCACTTTTACATTTACTGTAATTGAGCATAGTATCGTAGATAAGTATTATAACAAAAATAAGTAACATAGGTAAGCTGAGGAAAACGTGAGTTGTACAATTCTAGTAGTAGATGATCATAAAGCAATAAATGAAATAATCACTTTGTATTTAGGGCTTATGGGAGATTATAATATCCTAACTGCCAACTCAGGAAATGAAGCAATTAATATTTTTGTTGAGGAAGCAAATGTAGATCTTGTAATTTCTGATTTTAATATGCCTGATGGTACAGGTGCTGACTTATATAATTTTGTAAAAACTCATTCTCCAGAAATTCCTTTCATCATTCAAAGTGCTGAGCCTTTAGAGTTTATCGATGATCTTAAAAAATTTACTGAGCAAGAGAATGAATTCTATATTCAAAAGCCTTTTACTTATGAGCAGTTTGAAACAGCTGTTATGAAGGTTTTATCAAAAGACTCTACAGAGAAAAAATATGTTAAAATTATGATTCCAACTTTGAGAAATCATCCCAAAGTAGGTGTTGATACATACGTTAAGCTTGCTGATGACAAGTTTGTTAAACTGCGCCATGCTGAAGATGAGTTTGATGAGCAATCTTTGCGAGTATTTGATAAAAGGGGAATTAAGTTTTTCTACATCAAGCAAGCAGATGTGCAAGCATTTCTTTCTAATTGCCAAAAAAATCTTTTAGATCAGTTATCATCACCTGATCTCTCAGCTGATGAAATGTCAAAAATTCGTTTTGATACTTATGAAAATCTAATGAGTGCAATACAATACCTAGGTGTTGATGAGAATATATTAAAACAAGCAGATCAGTTTACAAAAGCAATAACTAAGAGTATTCCAAAAAAGTCTGAGTTAGTAGGACTAATAAACAAGATGAGAAGTGGTGAGTCATATCTTTCAAGGCTCAGTTTGCTAACAGGTAATATTGCTCTCGCAATTGCTCAAAAAATTTCATGGATTGAGCAACATAATTATGAAAAACTACTAACTGCTTCTATTTTTATGGATTTGTATTGGTTAAAAGATCAAGGAGGGCAAGATGACACTTCGCTTTCTGAAATAACATATTTTGATAGTGCTGAGCTGATTAACTACACTCCTAGTATTCAGGAATTAATACTTGTACATGCACAGCGAGGTGCTGAACTCTTTGCTGAACTACGTGCCGATGGAGAGATTTTTAATCTTATTGGTGATCACCATGAGAGGCCGAATAAACGAGGTTTTCCAAAACATGTTGATTGCTCGCAAATCTCATCAATTGCAGCAGTTTTAATTATGGCTCACGAGTTTTCTCACCGCTTAATAATGTGCCCAAAGATGAGTTTGTCAAAGTTTACTAACATTAAGTCTAACCTTATTAAAGAATTCTGTGTTGGTAATTACAGACCTGCCTGTCAAGGATTTATTACAACCTTTAAATAAGAGATTGTCTCTTCAAAGGCTAAATATTACTTGCTCTCTATTTTCCAATCTCTTATAAAATGGCACATATAACCACCAGGGTTGTTGTCTAAGTAATTTTGGTGATATTTCTCAGCAGAGTAAAATATTGTTGTAGCAACAATTTGAGTTGTAATAGGAGAGGAGTAGACCTTTTTACTTTCAAGTTCCTCGGTTAATATTTGAGCGACTTGTTTTTGAGTGTCATTAGTATAAAAAATTGCTGAGCGGTACTGTGTTCCTTTATCATTTCCCTGTCTGTTAAGAGTTGTTGGGTCGTGAAGCTTATAGAAATAAATGAGTAATTCACGGTAAGATATTTTTTTAGGATTAAACTCTATTTTAATTGCTTCAGCGTGACCAGTTCTACCAGCGGTAATTTGCTCATAGACAGGATTTAGTGTAGTTCCTCCAGTATATCCTACTGTTGTTTTTTCAACTCCATTAAGTTTTTTAAAAAGAGTCTCAACTCCCCAAAAGCATCCTGCTGCAACAATTGCTGTCTCTAGTAACATTACTTTTCCTTCGGAAATTGGTTGAGCTCTTTCTCATATCCTTCTTTTTTTAAATCGTCTTTAGGAATAAAGCGGAGTGAAGCGGAGTTTATACAGTAGCGCATACCACCTTTATCAGCGGGACCATCATTGAAAAGATGTCCTAAGTGTCCATTTGAGGTCTTACTTTTTACTTCTACTCTCTGCATACCAAAAGAGTGATCCTTTTTTTCCATAACCTCTTTTGAGTTAATAGACTTAGTGAAGCTAGGCCAGCCACTTCCAGAATCAAATTTATCTTGAGAACTAAATAGAGGTATTCCGGAGGTAACGTCAACATAAATACCTTCTTTCTTATTATTCCAATACTTATTATTAAAAGCTTGCTCTGTTGCTCCATGCTGAGTAACTTGAATTTGCAAAGAGGTTAGATTATTGCTCTTTTTCATATTTTGTCCATGGCAGGCAGTACTGCTGATTAAAAGAAAAATTTGTAAAAATATTTGTTTTTTCATAACTAGTCATTTGTTTAAGAGATTAAAAGGTTACACTAACTTTCTACATTCAGTAAGTGAAACAACTAAATATTATCTTAATTATCTTGAAAGTTTTATGCTTTAGGTATAATAATTTAAGCCAATTATCTTAATAACAAATAAAAGAGCAAATTATGATGGATTTAATGTTTAATTTTATAGATCGTTTTATTCCAGCAAGTATACGCAGTGATGATTCACATGAGTTTCGTCAATACCGTACTCTTATCTTACTACAACTTCTTATTTTTCCCGTAGTATTATTCTATATTCCCGATTCATATTTTAAAAATCTATTTGTTACAATTTGGGGACTTTTAATTTTTTTCTTTTTTGGAATTGTAAGTATTGTTACCTTAATTAAATTTAATCGCTATAGTTTAGCAGCACATATTTTTACCTTTGGACTATTTTTTAATTTTTATGTTGTGGTGTTAGCTTCTGGCTTTACCTTAACAAGCCAGATGAGCTGGTTTTTTCTGTTTCCTATTGTACCTACTATCTTATTGTCAAAGAGAGGGGCTATACTGTGGACCGCATTTTCTTCAGCACTTGTTATTGGAACAGGTTTTTATGTCTTTAACATTTCTAATTATTCCTACAATGAATATAGTAATCAATTAATATTTGATAGTTTTTCTGCCGACTTCATTTTAGGACCAGTGCTGGTCTATCTACTAACGCGCTCAGCTTATAATATCCAAGAACAAGCCATTACACAGTTAAGTGAAAGTCATAAACAATTAAATCAAGCTTATTTTGATAAAAGGGAGATTCTTTCAATTTTATTCCATGATTTGAATAATCATATTTTTAAGTGTTCTTTTCATCTGCATAAATTTGAGAAGCAGCATAACATTTTGGCTGATAAGGAAGATGAATGTAAGCTTGGTCTAAATACCTTAAAACATATTGAAATATCCATTAATGAAATGAGTAGTATTATAAAAGATGTAAAGCTGCTTGAGCAATACAAATCCGGAAAAATTGAGTTGACTCTAGAGCCCGTAGATTTAGAAGAAATTTATAATGAAGCTTTACTGGTATTTGAAGAAAAACTGCTAGAGAAAAACATTAATCTTAAGTTTGATATTGCTGAGATGGTAAGTCCTTATGTTTTAGCCGAGAAGGTATCATTTAAAAACAATGTTTTTTTCAATATACTCTCTAATGCAATTAAATTTTCATTAAGAAACTCAAGTATTGAAATTAAAATTAAAGCAATTTTAGATGATGAAATATCTATTTCCATTTTGGACTATGGTATGGGAATTCCTGATGCGATGGTGGAGGATCTATTTTCTTTTGATAAAGCTACAAGTAGAAAAGGGACTATTGGAGAATCTGGAACAGGTTTTGGAATGCCAATTGTCAAAAGTACTTTAGAACGATTTAATGCAAAAATGAGCATTACATCTCAGGCTAAAGAAGACGGTTTTGAGGATACCTTTACTTGTATTAATATTATTTTAAAAAAATATCAAGGTGTTATCTAATCTTACATTTAGTAGTCTGAAATAATTTCAATTTCCTAGATAATATTCATATGTGTGCTAGCATGCCTCATCATATTGTTATTACAGGGAATTACTATGAAATACTTTTCTATCTTATTGTTTTTACTGTCATATTCTTCTTATGCATTCAGCTTTGGAGGCCTCAAGGCTATTCATGGTCAAGATGATAGACATGATGTGGCATCTTATCCTGACCAACAGTTTCGAGCACTGTCTAAGTCAGTTGCAGGACAGGTTGCTAAAAAGAGTATTTATAGATCTTTTTTTAAAAAAGGTTTTAATAATTTTCGTAAGCAGACTCTTGAGGATTCTAGGAACTTATGTACTGGAGAGGCGTTTGCAAAACAAAATGTTTTAACTAGTTGTACTGCATTTTTGGTTAGTGAAGATACAATAATTACTGCTGGACACTGTGTAAAACGCAAAGATGCTTGTAAAAAAAATGTTTGGGTATTTGATTATCTTGCTGGTACAAAAAAAATTAAAATGAGTAATGTCTATAGTTGTAAAAAGATTATTGTGAGAAAATATGATATAGATACATATGAGAACGACTACGCAATTATAAAGCTTGATCGTAAAGTGGTTGGACGTACACCATTAACTTTAGATATTGATCGTACAATGGTATTAGGTGATGATGTTATCATGATTGGTCACCCAACAACCTTGCCTATGAAAATTACAGATAATGCACAAGTGCTGGCGGTTGAGCCATTATGGTTTTCAACAAATTTAGATATCTTTGAAGGTAATTCAGGATCTCCTGTATTTGATCGAGCAACTGGCAGTGTCGTTGGTATTGCAGTTAGGGCGACTCATGGGTATACCAAAGTTGGTAGGTGCTATAAACACATTGTTCAGCGGGATGATCAGGCTGCTGATATTATCTTGAAAATTAGTGAGATTGAAGATATTCGTAATTTGCTATAGGTACGCGTACCTTAAGAAAAAAAAAGGAAGCAAAAATGCTTCCCTTTTTTTTAAGATTTTCTTATTTCTAAAGTAAAGGTGCAATCAAAAGTGCAACAATACTCATAAGTTTAACAAGAATATTCATTGCAGGTCCGGAAGTATCCTTAAATGGATCACCAACCGTATCACCTGTAACAGCTGCTTGGTGAGCTATACCTGATTTCTCTTCACCTTCAACGTGTCCTTGTTCAATCGCTTTTTTAGCGTTATCCCAAGCACCACCAGCGTTGGCCATGAAAAGTGCAAGTAGTACACCTGTAACAGTTGCACCAGCAAGCATGCCACCTAGAGCTTCTTTACCAAAAACAAATCCCATGATAATTGGAGCGATAAGTGTCACAACACCAGGAACAACCATCTGCCTTAGAGCTGCACTGGTGGCGATAGAAATACATTTATCACTATCAGGCTTTGCAGTTCCTTCCATCAATCCTGGAATCTCTCTAAACTGACGCCTTACTTCTTCAACCATGGCACCCGCTGCTTGACCAACAGCGTTCATTGTATTGGCACCCATAAAAAATGGTAGCATTCCACCAATAAGAAGTCCGATAACGACTATTGGATCCATGATATTGATTGATTCAATATTTGCTGCTTTAGCATATGCAGAAAATAGTGCAAGAGCTGTAAGAGCAGCAGAACCAATGGCAAATCCTTTACCCATTGCAGCTGTTGTATTTCCAATAGAGTCAAGGCGATCTGTGATCTCTCTAACTTTTGGATCAAGCTTACTCATCTCAGCAATACCTCCAGCATTGTCAGCGATAGGTCCGTAAGCATCAACAGTCATTGTGATACCAACAGTTGCTAACATACCAACGGCTGCGATTCCAATTCCGTAAAGTCCTGCGTAGTGATGTGAAAAATAAATTGCAGCTGAGATAATAAAAATTGGAGCAATTGTTGAGTACATACCAGCAGAAAGACCAGCGATAATATTTGTAGCGTGTCCTGTTTTACCAGCTTCGGATACTTTTCGTACTGGAGCAAATTCTGCAGATGTAAAATACTCAGTTGCAAAACCAATTCCTAGGCCAGAGAGTGATCCGATAACCATTGCGTAGTAAGGTCCCATGGCGTAATCAAAAACTTGGAATCCCATCATTTGAACGATGTAGTAAGCAGCAATAAAAAGTAGTAGCAACGACACTACAGGTGTGTAGCGAATTGCATTTACTGGAGAGCTATTTTTCATAAGGTTCATCATTAAAATTCCAACTAGTGAAGCTAACAGACCAGCTGTAATAATTAGAAGTGGAAGGATAATAGCACCGTTATTCATTGCTCCAAGAGTTGAACCGATAAACATTGTTGCGATAACTGAACCCACATATGATTCAAAAATATCTGCACCCATTCCCGCTGTATCACCAACGTTGTCACCTACGTTATCAGCAATTGTTGCTGGGTTGCGTGGATCGTCTTCAGGAATACCTGCTTCAACTTTTCCAACCAGGTCAGCTCCAACGTCAGCAGCCTTAGTATAGATACCACCACCGATACGCGCAAAAAGAGCGATTGATGAAGCTCCCATTGCAAAACCATTAAGTGCTTGGATTGAGCCATCGTCAGTTAAGTATTTATAAGCTACTGCCACACCGATAAGACCGATAGAGGCAACACTCATGCCCATTACTGAACCACCAAAAAATGCAACGCCAAGTGCTTTTGCAGTCCCGCCGTCGCTAGCTGCTTGCGCTGTTCTAACGTTTGCTTTAGTTGCTGCTTTCATTCCAACAAGGCCGCAAAACATAGAAGCAAGTGCTCCTGAAATATAAGCTATTGCCGTTGATTGCCCTAGCTTCACAGCGATTAGAGTTGTAACAACGATTAGAAAAATCGCTATGACACTATACTCTTTTTTAAGGAATGCCATCGAACCATCTTCGATCATTCCACTAATCTCTGTCATAGTACTGTTACCAGCAGGTTGTCTAGCAACCCAAAAGTAGGTCATAATTGCGAATACAAAGCCTGCTGCGCCAATAAAAGGGCTGTAGACTAAAAAATTACTCATTGCCTCCATTAATTTCTCTCCTTGGTAGAATTAATTATTTTGTTAAAAAATTGTCATAGTATAAAGCGCATGAAATTATCATGTATAAACTTTTTCGTAAAACAGTATTTTAGATAAATTTTAGCTATTTTTTGGATAATGGAAAGTAAAAAGAGTAAGAACCGTTCAACTATTATTTTAAGCTCTCTAAAGATGGCGGTGGCTACTTTTGCCAGCCGTATCTTTGGGCTAATTCGTGAGCAATCCATGGCCGCTGTTTTTGGAGCGAGCGGGATGACTGACGCTTTTTTAGTGGCTTACAGAATTCCTAATATTTTAAGAGATCTTTTCGCAGAAGGGGCTTTCTCCGCTGCATTTGTTCCTACTTTTACTAAAACACTGCAAAAAGATGAAAAAAAGGCCAAAGCATTGATGTGGTCCCTGTTTATACTACTGATTGTTATCACGGGTGCCATCGCCGTACTGCTAATGATTTTTTCTGAGGAGCTGGTAATGCTCTTTGCGCCAAAATTTTATGAAGATCCCAAGAAGTTTACGATTACCTCTAACCTTATAAAGATGATGGCCCCATTTTTATCTATGGTGTCTATTGCAGCTCTATTTATGGGAGTCTTAAATGCACTGAAGGTCTTTTTTGTCCCTTCCTTTGCTCCCGTCTTTTTTAATATTGCCATGATTGCTGCTATTCTTATTTTGCCATCATATATGAGCCAGTGGGGAACTGAGCCAATTTACGCTCTAGGGGTAGGTGTCGTGGTAGGAGGACTGTTTCAGCTATTGGTACAGATTCCTATGATTATAATGAAGGGATTTGGACCGACAGGACCTATTAAATTAGTTTCTGCAGAGACGAAAGAGGTCTCCTCACGAGTTGGAATTGGTACAATTGGTATTGCTGCAACTCAGATTAATATTTTGGTAAATACCATTTTAGCTTCTACTACTGTAGTGGGAGCGGTTTCTTGGCTGGTATATGCTTTTCGCTTTTTTCAATTTCCCGTAGGCGTCTTAGGAGTCTCGGTAGCAAGCTCTAATCTGGTGCATTTTTCACATGCTTGGAAGGCAGGAGAGTTTGAAAAGGCGAGGGAGTTTTTAAAAACTAGTTATAACTTATCGTTGTTGGTTATTATGCCGGCAATGGCCATCATGTTTGCCCTCTCATTTGAGTCGGTAAACTTGGTTTTTGAGCATGGGGCCTTTTCTAGGCACGACTCCTTAATGGCCGGTATGGCACTACGCTACTATCTGATTGGTCTGCCTTTTTATGGACTATATAAAATTTTTGCTCCAGTCTTTTTTGCGATTGATCGTCCACGGATTCCAGTGATTATCTCAGTGTGTGCGGTGAGCTTTAATATTATATTTTGTGTGCTAATGGTGCCACATTATGGCTTTTGGGTCCTAGCGCTAGGAACATCCTTGTCAATGATAATCAATACTTCAGCTCAAATGATTTGGCTTAAAAATATTTTGGATTTACCTCTTTCATTCTATTTTCCACCGCGCTTTGCAAAAATTTTATTTGTGTCGCTTGTGACATATAAGGTGACAGAACTTGCTGGCAGTTATTTATATGATCTAGATAATAATTTTGTGAGTAAGTTAGGAGGGTACTTACTTACGTGCGTGCTAGGTGGCAGTAGCTATATTTTGGGTCTATTTTTACTCGGAGAGTGGAAATCATTTTTGCAATTTTTCAAAAGATAACTTGTAGAATGGATATTACTTGAGTTAGAATATTGAAATCTAATAAAAACTTATGAGGAAATTTGATGAAAACAGATTTTGAGACCTTAAAGGCCATCGCCAGTTATACCATTAACCATCTACTAGACAGGAATATGATCGAGCTATCTATGGATAAGCGCCTTGATCTTATTGAGTCGATGGCAACTGAGTATGGTGTAAGTTTTGCAACTGATGAAGATATTAAGCAGCAAGCAATTGAAGAAGTTGAAGATAAGATGGGCCGCGACCTGCTTCCTGAGGACGTAACAGAGTCGGAAGTTTATAATCATGCTAGAAAAGAGATTATTAAATCTTTTAATGGTGAGTGCATTTCAGGTCTCTATCTTGTTGAGTCTCTGCACTTAATTTCTACTAGAATGAAAGACTTCCTTTTAAGTTCAGAACTAATTGATGATGTATTCGGTACTGATGACGAGATTTTGAGCTTTTTAATTGGCAAGATTAGACAGTTTTCAATTCGCAGAGCTTAGTTCGTAATTTCTCATATTATCTTACATAAGTATATTCAGTAGTCGAATATTTGACTAAACTACTCTCATAAGCGACTATCTCTCCATTCAAAATGATGGAGGAATACATGAAACTTTTAATTATCTTATTAACTTTATTTTCACTTTCTGCAATGGGTTCAATTGTTGCTGTAATCGACTCAGGAACCGACCTTAACCACGAAACACTTATCAACCAAATTTGGACAAATCCAGGTGAAATTGCTCAAAATGATTTTGATGATGATGGCAATGGTCTTGTTGATGATTTTCATGGTTGGAATTTTGCTGAAAATAACTCTCACTTAATTGACTATAGCTACCTCGGACACCTGACTGAAAATGTAAAAGTCTTTTTTAAATATCAAGCGAAAATGCTTGTGGGCGATGCTTCTGAGCAGGAGATTGCTTGGCTTAAAGAGAAATATGCTGATAAAGAGTTTATAAAAAAACTTGGAGTATATGCAAACTTTATGCACGGAACTCACGTTGCAGGAATTTCTGCTAGAGATAGCGAAGAGATCACAATTTTACCAATTAAACTAATTCCAACTGAGATTAAGTTACCATTCTCTTTTGAAGGAATTGGAGCAGAGAAAGGGCTTGGCGCAATGTTATTTAACCTTAGTCTGGACTACCTTGCTTCCATACAGATGAAGCCACTAAGAAATATTGCAACATATGTTGGTGCCAATGGTGCTGATATTGCAAATGGATCTTTTGGAACAGGCTATAAGCAAGCGAAAATGATTGTCGCTCCAATCTATAAAGTAATTAATTTTTGGAGAAAAAATATTTCTGACGAGCAAAAAGAGGAAGAGATTCATGGCTTTACTGTTTATTTTCTTAACTCACTTTTGAAGTATGGTAAAGAGATGGCCGCTGCTGCTCCAAATACTCTATTTGTTTTTGCCGCTGGTAATGATGGAACAAATAATGATGAGTTTCCTACAAGCCCTGCTGGCGTAAGAGCAAATAATGTAATTACTGTTGCAGCTACTTATGATCGTATCAATATTGCTAGTTTTTCAAACTTTGGTGAGACAGTAGATGTGGCAGCTCCAGGAGTAAATATCCTTTCAGCAGCTCCAGGAAACAATTATATTAGAATTTCTGGAACTTCTCAGGCATCACCAATGGTTGCTAATTTAGCGGCTAAAATTAAAGATGCAAACCCGGCATTATATCCAGTACAGATTAAAAAAATTCTTATGAGTACTGTAGATAAGAAAGACTACCTTTTAGGAAAAGTTAAGTCTGCTGGTATTATTAACCAAGAGAGAGCGGTCTATGCTAGTGCACTAACTAAAGAGATGAGCGTTGATATGGCGATAAAGCAATCGAATGTTGAAGTGTCAGATGTCGCAGTAAACAAATCACTTCCACTTTCTCAGGGAAAAGTATTTGTTCTTCCACTTCCGAGTCCATTTTAGTACCTAGTTAAATAAAATTTAATAAAAAAAAAGCCTCTTCAATTTTGAAGAGGCTTTTTTTTATTAGCATGAATTTGAACTTATCTACTACGACGCAAAGGTATACTTATTTTAAATCCGCCGTAACCTTCTCGCATCTCAACAGATGCGCTTATGTTACGTTTACGCCTTTTGTCGTTGTAGTTATAGACAACAATTGCAGATGTGTATCCAACTAGAGCTCCAAGAGCAGCATCACTAAACCAATGCTTATTATCGTGAACACGAGATAGTGAAACAAGAGTAGCAATACTATACGCTACTGCTGGAATAATTTTACTATCACTATATTTTTTTGCATAAATAGTTGCTACCGACCATGCTCCTGCTGAGTGGCCAGAGACAAAAGAGGTGTTATCTGATCCCCAACTTGGTCCATCAAAAGCATAGGCTCCAAGATCATCATTTGGCCTTGCCCTGTGAGACAATGACTTTACTGTTTCAACTACTATCTGTCCGAGTAGGGCACTTTCAACAGCTTCAATTGCCGTCTCTTTCATCTTAGTATCTTTAAAGATAAATCCAAGTGCATAGGTACCTATCACCAAAGGAGCAAGGTAATCTGATCCCATATGGTCACCAAATTCTGCAAGCATCGCAGTGGTATCGCCTTTACGGTCTTGCACAAAATCCATAATCTGCTCGTCAAAAGCGATGATAACACCAGTGATTCCTAGTGCAATGAGCATCTTTGAGCGTGATAACTCGCTAACAGGAATCACTATAGAATCTCTTAGCCCTGCCTTTTCATTAATTTGATCTGATTCAAAAAATGCTGAGTAGTCGTAATCGTTCTGCTCAAGTCCGTTTAAAACTTCCACTAGTGGTATTTCCTGGGACTCATCGGCATAGACAGTGGTTTGAAACAGGCTAAGTAGACTAAATAAAATTAATAGTTTTTTGAATTGCATTAGTGGCTCCTTAAAAGTTGAGCCAAATATAACACATTGCGCAGTTTTTGTTAGACAATACAATTTTGATGAAAAAAATACATGTTTTCATGGCCAAAATTAAAGAAAAGTTACTAGATGTCTAATTACTTCCCAATTAATATATTAAAGAATTTTTTAAAATCAGGAGAGCCCCAATTTCGAACCCCTCGGATTGTATAGATAATTCTACCATTCTTATCAATTACTAATGATGAGGGAAGTGAGATTACGCTATATCTTTTTAAAACTTCTCCTGTTCGATCAATCACAGCGGTAAATGAATACTTATGTTTTTTCATAAATTTAGAAACTCGTGATAGCGATTCTTTTGAATCCATAGCAAGAAATTGAAATTTACTTGAATCAAATTCTTTAGAATATTTTTCAAACTCCGGTAGCTCTGCTACACATGGAGGACACCAGGTGGCAAAAAAATTAAGTAAAATAACCTTACCTTTAAGGGTTGATGAGTTAAACATTTTTCCATTACTATCAGTTAAAGAAAAGTCTTGAAGCATCATATTTCCGGTTACTTCAATTAACTGATTACTCTTAGTAAACTTTGTAATCCACTCGGAGTTATCTTTTTGAGGAGAGCAGCTGCTAATAAAGATAATTAATATATAGCTTAATACTTTTGTCATTTTCAAGTTACACCTTCCTTAAGCTGATTATTATAGGTCAAAATCCAGAGTAGTTCATCTAAAATCCTTAGAATATGTGCTTTAGATTGTAAATAACATATTGCCACCAGAAAGTCATCGTAGGTTCTAAATAAGCAGTTGCTCTATGTAAGTGTGGAGTGATTAATAATTTAACAAAAATAATCCCTCCTAATAGTTTAGTCTCAAACAAGACCTTCTGTTTTGACTTTTTGCAATGTTGAATTAAAATAATAGTAGGTATTATTTTAATTGGAAAAAACTATGGCAATAGAAATTGAAAGAAAGTTTTTAGTGAAAAGAAATGTGGACTTCTCTGATTTGGGAGATTCGATTCGTATTACTCAGGGATATCTTTCGTCTGTAAAAGAGCGGACTGTTCGCGTGCGGATCAAAGGTGAACAAGGCTTTTTGACAATCAAAGGTGTGGGTAATTCTGCTGGAATGAGTCGCTTTGAATTTGAAAAAGAGATTTCACTTACTGAAGCGCGTGAACTTTTAAATATTTGTGAACCTGGAATTATTGATAAAACTAGAACAAATATTTTAGTGGGGCAGCATACTTTTGAAGTTGATCAGTTCCTTGGTGATAATGCTGGATTGATTGTTGCAGAGATTGAACTGCAAAATGAAAATGAAGAGTTTATTAAACCTACTTGGTTGGCAGCAGAGGTAACTGGGGATAATAAATATTATAATTCGATGCTTTCTACTACTCCTTTTTCTAAATGGTAGGCTCTCTTTGTTGATGCCAATCTGGCACTGGGTAAGTTTTACAATGTAAGAGACTTGCGTAACTATCTAATTTTTTAGTTCAAGTTTGCCTACTCAAAAGTAAGTTTTTAGAAAAATCGTTAAACGTCATTTTTCATTTGCATATATTTTATATAAGAGATATCAAAAAGTATCTTAAGAAAAGGAGAAATAAGATGATATCAATGTTGAAAGTACTTTTAGTGAGTGTAAGCTTTATAAGTTTAGGCTTTGTAGCACATGCTAAAGTTCCTGATAAAAAAGTTGCAGATCAATTAGATAGTATCGCCAAAAGAGGGCGTCCTAGCAGTGGAACCGTAAGACCACGTCCGCCACGTACAGGCGGAACTGTTCGGCCTCGTCCACCACGCACAGGTGGAACTGTTCGACCTCGTCCACCACAGTCTAGACCACGTCCACCACAAAGCGGTGGAACAGTTAGGCCACGTCCGCCACAAACAGGTGGAACTGTTCGACCTCGTCCACCACAGTCTAGACCACGTCCACCACAAAGCGGTGGAACAGTTAGGCCACGTCCGCCACAAACTGGTGGGACAGTTAGAC
>DAOWEO010000174.1 GCA_030638415.1 Bdellovibrionales bacterium
ACAAGTTGAATATAACTCATAATTACGCAATGCACAATTAAATGTAATTATTACACTTTAGCAGGGTAAGATTAGCTAATGTTGGGGAACTGACTGTCTTACAATAGGACCTACAGTTCTATTGCGTAATACAATAGAACCGAAGATATGGATATTTATACTTTATAGTAGCTCTCGGAGCTGCTTAAAGAATTCTTTTTTGGCTAAGACTCCCTTAAAAACATTTATATCAAAAAAACGGTCACACTCAAGCCCGACGCAAGTGTCAACTTGGACTGTATATGGAATAGTTAAAATATTTTTCTTTTTGTTAAATATAAGATCTGGAGATTTTTCAAAATCTATCTTCTTGCACTTCACCTTAATAGGGTTTTGTCCACCTAGTAACTTTTCAATAACTGTAGCATCCTTTATAAGATCTAGTCTTTCTTCATAATCGTAAATATGATTTTCTAATGAGAAAATACCACTATCTTTTAAAATATTACCACATTTTCTTTTAGTGTTTAACTGCTTACTAAGATCTAGAAGTTTGTGAAACTTTAGCTGATGCTCAAAGTCATATTTATTATACCTCAGTATGGGCATTGGATTTTTTTCATAGTCAGATAGGATTTTAGTAAAGACTCTTGAATAATTCTTTAGGTCATATTTTGTTAAAAAAGTTTGGTTATATAAGTATTGGTTCTTTTCACCTTCAGGAAGATTATTAAGCTCAGTTTCTAATGTATCAATTTTTTTAAAAAAGAGGGAGTTCATAGTGGCATATTTTTTTAATTCTTTAATGTTTTTAAACCTAATACCTGATGAAAATTCAGTATAAATTGTTTCATCCAATATCTTTGGAATGTCATTGGCGAGAGTTGAGTAGAGGTAAGTAAATTTATTGTTTCCATACTTATTTTTATGCATATCTGATAACTGTTGAAGCTTGTCTTGCATATTCAAATATGAGTTTTCCATTTCACTAATGATGGTCTGACTATAAGCAAGAGTTGAGATGAAATCTTGTCTAATTGTATCAAAATCATTAGAGACAGGTAGATTACATTTTCTTTGGCTTGCCACCGCAGGGTTGCTGCATTTAAACATAGAGCAGCTATCACCAAAATATTTATTATGATTATAAATCCTTTGGTATTCTTCACTGATAATATCGTCGCAGGAAGAGGATTCTTTACTAATCTGATTATTATTAATTACTGAGCTTTGACCTATTAAGGGTAAGGTTAGTAGGATTGTGTTTAAAAGTAGTTTTTTCATTATTGGCTCCTGTAAAATATTAATATAGTGGTTAATGAGTACCATTAATTACGCAAAGCATCAGTAAAGATATAATTGGCGGATAATATTTACATACTAAGTAAGCCTACCTATATTATTTCAACTTGCATTTTGTAGATCAAAAATAAATTGATTTATTAAGGGGGCTATATGCGTAAAGTAGAGTATTTGATTATTGGTGTTGGAACTGCTGGTCTTGGAGCTTATAGTCGTATTCGTAGAAGTGCGAAGACTTTATTACTGGTACAACATGGTCCATTTGGTACTACCTGTGCACGAGTAGGCTGCATGCCTAGTAAGATGCTGGTTACAGCGGCTGATTTAGCTCATTCTATTGATCAGGGGAGCTATTTTGGAGTGAATGGTGAGCATCAAATAGATGGAAAACGGTTATTTGCACGATTAAAGGATGACCGTCGGGATAAGTTTGTTGGAGGTGTATTAAAAGCGGTTAGCAAGATACCTAAAGAGCTTATTATTGAGGGGGAGGCGAAATTTCTTGGGCCTAATCTTGTAGAAGTTAATGGTGAACAAATTGAGGCTGAAAAAATTATTTTAGCCTGTGGCTCAACTCCGTTTATACCAAAAGCCTTTAAGCATGTTATCAGTGAACTAGATACCACCGATTCTATTTTTGAATTAGACACGCTACCAGAAAGTATAGCAGTTATTGGTTTAGGTGTAATTGCACTAGAGCTAGGTCAAGCATTTCATCGCTTAGGAGTGACGACTACGATGTTTGGTCACTCTGGAAGGATTGGTCCATTTACCCATCCTAAATTACAACAAGAGTGTCTTACTACTTTTCAAAAAGAGCTAGATATTATCTCTGCTGGAGAGTTTGAGTCTGTGGAAAAAACGACAAAAGGTTTTATGCTGAAATTTAAAACAGTCGATGGAGAGGTCATAACAAGAGAAGTCGAGAGGGTTCTACTTGCTGCAGGTAGAAAGTCTAACCTACTAAATATGAATATAGATAAGTCTGGTTTGAAGTTGGATGAGCGCTCAATTCCTTGCTATGACCAAGCAACTATGCAGTGTGGAACAAGTACTACTTTTATATCTGGAGATGCAACTGAGGACCTGACCCTGTGGCATGAGGCATATGCAGAGGGTCGTATTGCCGGTGATTGTGCTTTACGCTTTCCAGAGTCAAAAACCACTAAACGGTTAGTTCCTCTTGGGATCTATTTTTCTGATCCACAAATTGCTTGTGTGGGAAAAAGCTACGTGCAACTTGATCCTGAAAAAATAGTTGTAGGTGCTGCCCCTTTTGCCAAAGGACCTAGACATGAGATCTACAATATTAAGGATGGGCAGTTTTACATTTTTGTTGATCGTCAGACAGGAAAAATTGAAGGGGCTGAAATTTTCGGCAAGGGGGCAGAGCATTTTGCACACTACTTAAGTTTAGCCATAACACATGAGATGACAGTTAAAGATGTATTAAAAGCTCCCTTTTACCACCCATGTTTAGAAGAGG
>DAOWEO010000162.1 GCA_030638415.1 Bdellovibrionales bacterium
AAAATTCTAAGTAGGGTAGATTTTCCAGAGCCATTAAGACCTAGCACCCCAATTTTGGCACCATAAAAATAAGAGAGAGAGATATCTTTAAGTACATGCTTTCCGCGGTATACTTTTCCAACACGGTTCATGGAGTAAATTATTTTTTTATCATTCGTAACGGCCATATAAATCCTCTGGTTAATTAAAACTCTAGCTGTAATTGACTTACTAATACTAGGAGATGATAGAGATAACTACCCAAAAAGAAAATGGCTAAAATAAAAAATTTTAAAAGTGAGATCTGCTGTTCAAATAGTCGATGTCGCTGTTTATATAGATTCCAACAGTCAGACAATATATCATCTAACTGGTCTATCTCTACTGTTCCGATATCCTGAATCCGCTTAGTAACTTGCTGCAATTTCAATTGAATCTGGTCAAATCTCCGTATTTTCAATTGTAAAAATTGGTATATTCTAAATTCTTGCATCAGTTTCTGACAATCATCACCTAATCCAATAAAAGACCTCAAGTTCAATATTGTTAAAAAAAGGTAGTCAAAAAGATAGAATGTTTTTTTTACTAATATAGTGTATCCCAACAGATAACAGAGTATTCCAAACAGCTGCATGCTCCATAAGGAGATAAAAGGAAAAATAGTCAGTCCCAGCTCTGCGGCCATAACCCAAAAAAAGATAGTTAAAATCACCATAATAGAAATCATTTGAAAAATGCCACCCCAAAAGATTTCTCTAATTTTTTGTTCGTAAAAATAATCTGCTGCCACCCACTGCTTAATATATTTTAGAGCAGGATAAATACCTGCTCCAAAGCTCTGCTTCAAGTGGAATAGCCGCAGCACTAAAGTGGTAAAAAACTTATACTGATGGTCTGATTTTAGACCACCTAACTCCCCTGTTAGAATCTGCTTTTCAAGCTCAAAAATCAATAAAAGCAAGCATCTATAATATTTTTTATAATAAAAGAAGTTTTCCACACTTACTGCTTAAGCAAAAATAGTGCCACTTTACTATTCCCATGCTAGAGTCAGCGTATGCTAGAACTAGAAAAAATTAACCATATAAAAACTCCTGTAAAAACACTTCAGGCGAATTATGAGCTATTAGATCATTTGTGTAAAACACTTGACCCTTATCAGGATTTGGGTGAAGAACAAAAAAACATCCTAGCTAGTTTTAATATCAGATGTTGGGAGAATCCCTTCCAATTAACAAATGAAATTCTTCAAGCACTGATGAATTTAGAAGAGCAGATTAATAATGAGTAATATGAGCAACATTCCTAATGTTAAATTGCATCCCGAAAGCTGGAAACAGATCAAAAAGGGACATCCTTGGATTATCAAGGATCAGTATACTAGTAGTTTTTCCAAATCTCCTTTTCTAAGGGCCATCGAAAAGAATCAAAAAGTTATTCTTTTAAATGATCCATCACATCCAAAAATAAAGGCCAGAGTTTGGGACAATGTTGAACTACAAGCTTCTTTTGATATCAACACCTTTAGAAATCAACTCTATTCGAGATTGGAAGATAGCATTCTGAATAGAAAAACTCTTTTTGAGTCCCGTGACAATATGTATTTAGTTTTTGGTGAGGCTGATTTTTTACCAGGTCTTTTTATTCAAAAGCTGGGTAGCGTTTTACTTATTCAGCTCTATACCGAAGCATATAAAGATCATTTTAAAATTTTACTAAAATATTTTAAAGAAATTTTAATTAAAAACTTCCCCGATACTCACTGGGATGGAGTATTTATCCAACAACGTAATCATGATAAAATTACAGAGATAAAAGAGAGTCCTTGGGGACGATATAAGCTGCCAAATGAACTAACTATAAAAGAGTTTGGTGTAAACTATAAGCTACTAGTAAAAAACTTTTATGATCAAGGTATCTATACCGATATGAGTGCTATACGCTTTAAGCTCAGCTCTGATATAAAAGCAGCAAAGTCAGTATTAAATCTCTACTGCTATACCGGAGCATTCTCTTTATATGCTCTTTCGCTTGGTGTTGAAAAAGTGACCTCAGTAGATCTATCCAAAAAATATCTAGAATGGTTAGAACATAACCTTGGTCTCAACCCTGAACTACTAACTGAAAATCACACCTCTGTAGCGCAAGATGTACCAAAATATCTACAAAAGACGGAAGAAAAATTTGATTTTATTATTTGTGACCCTCCTAGCTTTAGTAGTAATGGTAAATCAAGTTCATCTGCATTTAGTCAGTATGAAAAGCTACTGCCACTATGTATGAGCCGACTTGAAGTTGGTGGCAAAATTGCTCTCTTTTTAAATACTCACTCTATTACTAAAAATAAATTTCAAAAAAAGATTGAAGATATAATCAAAAATAACAAACTAAAGTGTCACATCATCAAACATCTTGGACTAGAACAAGATTGCCCCAGAAGGAAAGGCTTTCCTGAGGGAGATTATATTAAAGGATTTTTTATTCAAAAGCGGGCTTAATAGAGTTAATCCAAAATGGAAAAGTATCTATCTGCTTAGCAAAAAACTGCTCTAATTTGAGATCACACATTAGAGGATTATAGTAAGGAAATTTCTTAAAATTTACGTCATCAAAGATTTCTAGCCCATAAGCTTTTTGAATCATTTTAATACACGACATACTTTTCTTAGACCTATAATTATACGCAAAATCGTAAGGCATATTATTTTGCAGTGCGCGAAATTTCAAGCTAGCTAAATTGCTATACAGACCACTGTTTTTATTTTTCGGACGCCACAAAGAAATTCTAACCTGATCATAATCTGAAAAAAAACCTTCCATTTCACTAATATAAAATCCCTCTTTATCAGCGAGGTTGTCAATATCTGCAACTAAGATCATTTTTTTTCGAGCATGTGTTACAACGACTTTAAAGCTTGAGTAGTCACAGTCATCTAATTTCTTAAAAAGAGAGGACATAAAATTATCTGAATCAATAATAATTAAATCTCCAACCATCGCCTTCTCTTCTAACTCGCGAAAGATAGGATTTACGATTAGCTTATCTTTAGCCTCTTGCTCGTAGTAATCTTGCACCAAAGAAAGTGAAATACCAAAACTAAAAAAAAGAGAGAGAAAAAGTAGTCGTTTCATATATTTAAAAAGAAAAAGTTTCTAGTAAGAAGTAAGTTATAACCCCGGATCATATAAAAGGAAAATCCTGGAAAAATAGTAAATAATACCCAAAAGCAGCTATAAAAAATCCAGAGCACCCACAACCCTTGAAATCGTCTAGTTATATAATAGCCAGAATAAATTAGTAATATTGCCAAAGTATAAATGTAATTATCATATGCATAGATAGAGTAAAGAGGAAATTGCAAAATAAATAAGCCTGCTAAAATTATCCATTTTTGCATAGGCCAACGTCGCTCAATAAAAAAATGAAACAATACACATAATAAAAAATTATATACTAAATATAAAAAGTGATCTCCAAATATATAAGATGAGTAGGCTAACAGATATCCTGTAACCACCATCAGTAAGGCATCTGAAATATTTTTAATCTGCGACAATTGTTGTTCCTCTACTTCCAGATAGTGTCTCTTCATATAAGGAGACTTGGGTGATGCACGCCTTAGTCCCACCATTTTTTACAAAATTAATTGCTGCTTGAATTTTTGGCCCCATACTTCCCCCAGGGAAAGCACCTTCACTCATTAATTTTTCTGCTTCAGATACAGTTAAAAGACGTAATGATTTCTCTTCTGGAGTTTGAAAATTTAGCTTCGCTCCATCTACATTAGTAAAAATAAATAACTCTCCACTAATGTCTTCATCCTTCATCTCCTGCAATAGCTTGTTACCGATCAGAGCTGTAGACAAGTCTTTATCAATAACTGCCTCGACACCACGGTAGAGCGGAGCAATTGGTGCAGTTGTTCCTTTATAATTAATTCCATAACTTCCAACCAAGTCATCTAAAGGAGCAACAGGAATTCCACCTCCTCCCCCGGCAATTGGTACAATATTGTTTTGTAAAAGAACTTTTAAAGTTTCCAATTCGACTATGTCTTTAGGTTGTGGAGATGCAACAACTCTACGCCACATCTCCTCTCCTGCACTATCTTTTTGGTAAAGGGCCACATCCCATCCAGACTGTACCTTTTTATCCATCGCCTCATCTTTTGTCATTGCCGAGCCAATAAACTTTCCTGGAGTAGCAAAAGCAGGATCTTTCGGGTCAACCACAATTTGGTTGACTACAGTAGTCGCCAAACGCTCAACCCCATAGGTTCTAAAAAAATTATTTAATTGGCCCAGCATGTATCCCATAGCACCTTGCGTATCAGCGACACAGACATCTAGAGGAAGAGGAAAAAGCTCCCCACCGGCCAACTCTGCTCTTCTTAAAATATTACCCACCTGAGGCCCATTACCATGAGACACGAGATAATAGTCATTAGGATAGCGCCTAATTATTTTTGCAATTAATTCACATGTTTGTGCCGTTCGCTGCCACTGAGAGGCTATATCTGCTTCAATTTTTTCACCATGTTCATCTTTTAAACCTACTGGAGAAATTTCATTTCCCCCTAGTGCAAATAAAACCAAACGACGTGCCATATTGGGCTCCTTTCTATTTAAAGATGTATTGTAAAAGAGGGGAAATATTATGTTAGAAAATATTATTTGTCGAATAATTAGCATCCATACTAGACTCAGAGTAATATTTAGATAGTTCATGGAGGACTTAATGAAAACGATTTTTATAATACTACTAGCACTCAGCACTACAACAGCATTTGCATTTCCGGAGGCTCCCTTTAATGCTTTAGAAACAACTCTTAAGGGTAATCCAAACCAAGACTATAATTTTGAAGGAATAGTGAAACTATCTGGATGCTCAGGCTCACTAATTCGTTTCTCAGGCCAGCCACTTACAGGCAAGGCCTTTGTATTGACTAATGGACACTGTCTAGGCAGACCATTTATTGCTCAAGGTGAAGCCATTATAAATAAGCCAAAAAGGGTCAGAATGAAAATTGCTGACAACAAGATGAAATTTCATAGTGTTAAATCTACTCGTATTATATATGCCACCATGACCGGAACAGACATGGCCATTTATGAGCTGAGAAAGACTTATGAAGAAATTTTTGATAAGTGGGGAATTAGTCCACTTAACTATATTGCAGACCATCCATTTATTAGCACTCCAATTGAGATCATTTCGGGATATTGGGAACGTGGGTATAGATGCCATATTGATAGCTTTATTTTTCAACTGCGTGAAGATGGTTGGATTTTTACTGACTCGATTAAATATAGCTCAGATGGATGTCATACAATTGGTGGCACATCTGGATCTCCAATTATTGAAGCAGGAACTAGAGATGTAATTGGTATTAATAATACAGGAAATGAGAGAGGACGTGAATGTACCATGAATAATCCTTGTGAAGTTGACGAAGATGGCACAGTTGCAGTCTATAAAGGAGCATCTTACGGACAGCAAACTTATCAAGTATATACCTGCTTACGCCCCGATTTTCAGATAGATACAACGATGGATGGCTGTTTACTACAGCATTAAAAAGAGTGTTTGAAAAAGTTACAATAAGTAAGGCTTCGTTTCTTGACGAAGCCTTTTTTTTTGGGAGATAATTTAGATAGAGTGATTACACGGACCGTAATCATCAGAACCAGGAAGGTTTCATGAATCAATTTTTCAACTACAATACCCTTGATGTTAAACTCGACCGTGAGACAAAATCTCTCACAATTTTACTTAAAGACTCCAAAAACCGCTTATCTAAAGAGATGCTCTACGAGCTTGAAACACTAACTGCTTGGCTAACCAACCATATTGAAATAAACAGTGTGGTTTTCACCTCTGCCTCAGAATACTTTATTCAAGGTATTGGCCATGATGAAATAATGATTATGGATACTCCTAAATTTCAAACAATGCTACGTAGAATTCAGACTCTAGTGCACAATATGTTCTACCTACCTCAAACAATTATTTTTGACCTAAAAAAAGGGGCTGCGGGAGTTGGAATTGAGCTTTCAATTGCTGCAGATGTAAGATTAATTCATGACAGTGGATCTCTTCACTTTAACCATCTTGAAGATGGCTTTGCTCCTAGTTCTGGTGGAATATCCCTTGCTGGATTAGTTCTGCCAAAAAATATTATACGTGGCTGGACGATGGCAGGGGAAAAAGTAGAAGCGAATGATCTCAAGGCTGCAGGCTTTATCTATAAGAGTTATAAAAGTAAAGTTCCATTACAAAATATTTTAGCAACTATTGCCAAACAAGCTCCTGTTCAAAGAATTCAAGCAAAACGCTCTTTCTTGCAAGATATCCTAGCACAGCTAAAGCCTGCAATGGAGCACGAACAAAACTTTGCTCAAGCAGGCATTGTTACTCAAGATTGGAAATCAAAAGTAACAACTAATGAATTCTTGGGTGCTCAGGAATTTGCTGCATTTCTGAAAAAGAGTGATGAAGAGATGAGTCAGCAGACTGCTAACTAAAATCTAAAAATTGGTTTAATATTAAAAGCTTCAAGTTTTTCATACGTTTGTTGAAAATCCAGAGTAATTCCCAGAATAAAACCACCACCTCCAGCTCCACAGAGCTTCATAGCATAATCCTTAGAGTGTAATCCTTCCTCCCACATATCAATATAAAGAGTTGGGATCATTGGAGTGAAGTGTTCTAATTGAAACTGAGATAGCTGGAGAAACGCATTCCAAAGTTCAGGGATATTCTGCTCTAAAAAATGGTTAATACAGTTATTAGTAATTGGAAGTAAATCGGTCTGACAAAGAGAGCTAAAACTATCAGTCTTACATTTTTCTAGAAATAGATTTACTAAAGGTTCTGTTCTTCTAGGACGCTCGGTATTAACTAAAAAAATTGCACCTTTTCCCTCTTTAAGTTCTGGAAGAGTTATAGGAATTAGCTCACCTTTTTGCTTAATCAAAATAGACTTACCCAGATAACTAATCAGTGGATCAATACCTGAACTAGCCCCATGAAAGTGTCCTTCTAAAAAAGCCAATATTTTTTTTAGATGACTCAAATCATCAGTACTAGAATCTCTATCGTATTTAGCATAGTAATCAAACAGAGCTGCACAAATAGCACCAGAGCTGCCAACGCCAAAACCAACAGGAATAGAAGAATCAAATTCAAGACCTTGTGAAATATCAAAATTAAATGATGGGAAATCAAATTCACAATGGAGAGCTTCTAACTGCTCTCTATTTTTTTTTATATATTGAGCAAATGATTTTAATTCTTGATCAACACTTTTTTCTTTTTCTCCGTGTGGAAAACTGAGTCTTCCCTTAAAGGCAGTGTATGGCATTGCCAAGGCCATAGAGTCCTTGATTACACTATACTCCCCAAACAGCAGTAACTTTGAATAAAAGTATGGCCGTCCCTGCTCTGTACAATTAATGTTATCTACGCTTTGGCCCATTACCCACTCTATCTTGAACAATTCGTCCATCTTCACAATATGAGATCAACTCTTGTTCAATAAATTTATCAACCTCTGATTTAATTGATTCAGGATACAATAGATGAATATTTGGTCCAGCATCTAACGTAAAACAGAGAGGCATCCCACTCTCTTTTCTAAAACTACGTACTTTTTCAATTACCATAAGAGTCTTAGGATTCATTAATATAAAACTAGGATTACTCGTCATCATTAACCCATGAAGTCCTAATGCCTCTTCTTCCACTATTTCAATAAAACGTGTTAATTCACCTGTACGCATCACCTCTAATAGCTCAGTACAGTTTTGTTTAGCATGAGAAAACCGAATTTTGCTATAAGGGTGACTATTCATTAATTTATGCCCAGCACTGCTAGAGACAGATTTTTCACCACTAGATAAAATTAAGATAGAATCACAAAAAGTGGAAAAAATCTTATGGCTACTTTTTACTGGTGCTGAAAATTCATTTGAACTATCAAGGCCATCAGCCTCTCCCCAACTTACAATTTGACCAAAAAATGACCTGCAAGCACTACCGGATGCCTGCCTTGCAAGAGACGAAGCATATTTATAAAATATTGTTTCATCCTCTAAATCATCAGTAAATTCACGTAAGCAAGAGGTTAAGCACAATGCAAATGCCGCCATTCCTGATGCGGAAGAGGCAATGCCAGCTGAATGTGGAAAAGAGTTTGATGAAGAGAACGTAAATGTAAAATTATTTAATTCGGGAATCTCTTGAGAAAAGCGAGTTACAATATCGCTTATTCTTTGAGTAAAAAGAGAGTTATTCTTATTTTCAAATAGAAATTCTAACTTGCACTCTTTTTGTCCCGGATCATAGCTCCACTCCAAAGAAGTTTTAGTCTGAGCCTCTGATAAGGTCAAACTAATAGAAGGATTAGAAGGCAGCTGGTTTCCAAATTTACCCCAGTATTTAACTAAAGCAATATTAGATGGTGCCTGCCATGATATTGTACCATTAGATTTAATTTCTATATTTTTACTGAAGGATAATATCACTTGGAGTGCCTTCACTACTATTACCTGTTGAATAAATCAAACCAGCATAAGGAATAAATACTTCATATCCCTTATTATTAAAATAGTTACGTGTGTCTTCTTGAGACTTATTACTAGTAACTAGTATAAAATCTCCTCCCCAAGCACCCAGAGATTTAACCACTCCCCAATAATCAGAAAATAGAACATCTTTAACTTTAGTTAAGTGCAGGGTTTTGGCAACAATGTTTTCGTGCTCTTCTAAGTGTTGTTCAAATTCACTTAGTGTTGATGCCTGTAAAATATTACGTGAAATTTTAGTTAACTCATGTGTATGATTTTTTACACCTCGTCCTAATGAACGGTAGTAATTAATTGCATCACGAGAATTTTTTTTCTGTCCCAAGTAGACGAAATAGAGCTGATCTGAAAAGCTGGGCTTAAATTCAATTGTTTTCCATGAAGGCCTTCCCTTCTCTTTTTTATATACAATTGGACCTTCGGCTTGAGCACAGGCTATATCGTATCCAGACCCTCCAAATGTCTTAAACAGCAGTTCAAAAGGAGAAACAGTTGCCCATTGAGCAATGTTAAAAATAAGAGTGGAGCTACTACCTAGTCCCCAATCAAGAGGAAAGCCCAAACGTGTTTCAACCTCCACATCAATACCATCACGTAAAAAATGTGGATTAAGCTGTCTTACAGACTTTAAAATATTTTCTAAAATTTCAATTTTTTCATCTTTAACAATTGGAATTCCACTATCATCAAGAGCTTCAATATAATCAAAGTGCCAAAACTCAAAGGTCGCTTCAAACCACTTTTCCCCATTATAATCAAATCCGACCCACTTTAATTTAGGATTATATGAATGTTGATATTTTACCTTTAATGATTGCCCTAATGATGTAGGAAGTGCAATTCCCTCAGCACCATCAAGTACAAAATATTCACCCGTTAACAATAATTTTCCATTACCGTAAAAGCGCTCTCCAGGTAGAGGGGTACTCATGTCTTTATTATCGATTGTACAAAACACTATACCGTCCTCAGTGTGCCAAGATAATCCCTAACGGCACCAAACGATACAATACGATCATCAAAATGCTGTTGTACCATATCTTGCTCTATTGGCTGCGCTTCTAACTGATTCATAATATTCATCAAGTGCATTTTCATATGGCCTTTTTGTATACCAGAAGTAACTAAGGATCTAATAGCTCCAAAATTTTGGGCGAGACCTACAGCAGCTACAATTTTCATTAATTGCTCTGCACTGGGTTGACCTAAAAGTTCTAATGCAATTTTGGCCATTGGATGTAAGGCAGTTAAGCCACCAATTGAGCCGAGCGCCAATGGAACTTCTAACTCAAAATGAAACCTGCCATCACGTGTGACCTTAGCATTTGACAGGCTACGATACTGACCATCACGGCAAGCATAAGTATGCCCACAAGCCTCTATAGCACGAAAGTCATTCCCAGTTGCCACAACAACTGCATCTATTCCATTAAAAATACCTTTATTATGAGTTGTCGCTCTACCAGGATCAACTCTCGCAATATCACAAGCCATTACAAACTTATTAGCAAATATTTCTGCACACATACCTAATGAGTGCTCATATAGATCTTCTACAGGACATTCAACATGCACTTTCACTAAACATTCTGGAGTGTAATTAGACAGAATAGACATCACAACCATCAATTCTTGCTCTGATTTTGTAAAATAATCACATACTTTAGCATCACGCTGTAGTTCGCTAGCGACCCCCTCTAGCACACTATTAATAAAGTTTGCTCCCATGGCATCACGCGTATCAAACTTTAATACAAGCTGATAGTAATTTTCGATATCATCTGATTTATCTACAAGCTCCAGAGAGTGAATTCCACCACCTCTTTGCTCCATACGTTGAATCAGTGGTTTTACTGCATCTAACAAGTATGGCTCACGCTCTTTTACAAAACGCTGTAGTTTACTAATATCACGCCCAAGCCATTTAAAATGAATTTGTCCTACTTTTAATACTCCAACAACATCAGCATGAAATCCACCTCTGGAAAACCAGTATTTTGCAGCTTTTGAAGCTGCTGCAACTACCGAACTCTCTTCAATCGCCATTGGAGCACAGAATACGTTTCCATTAACTTTAAGATTAGGCACAACGCCAAAAGGAATATGAAAATTAGAAATTGTATTTTCACTGAAATCATCAATCAATTTTTGAGTTTTTTGATCACGATGCCCAAAAGAATCTAAAATATCTTTTGCATCACAACTATTGTCGAGTAACTCTCTAACTAGAAAGTCTATTTTTTCTCGCTTTGCTAATTTAGAAAAACCTTTAATTTCTTTCAAAAAAGCCTCTTTGTTCCTAACGAACAGTTAAATAGCTTGTTGCAAATTCAAGCCCTTTTACTTGCCCATCAACAAAGTTTGCCAGCAAATTATAATCATCTGCAGCATGGTCAAGCATCATCTTTGCTTGCCCGTATATAGCACATGCGTTAAGTTTTTCACACAAATAAAATCCATCGAGAAAAGATTTTACACCACCAGAAATGATAAAATTATCTACAAAATGCTCATGTGGAGCCATTCTTTTGATATCATTCACAATTTCAACCATTTGTTGAGCAGTATGCCCAATATTAGTTAATTCTGCTTGGGTTATTCCATTTCCTTGAGTCGAGCGTAGAGATTCCAATTTTGCAAAATTAGTCCCCCCAAAAGCGCCAAATTCAATTGCGGCAAGTGGCATTCGCATCAGCTGCTCTAAGCTTTTTGGTCCCATTCCCTGTCCAACCTCTTTAACAATAACAGGATAATCAACCTTCTCTAAGAACTCTGCGATCACCTCAAGAGGAGAATGTACTAAACGGTCCCCTTCGGGCTGCAGCCACTCTTGGGTTGGATTAATATGAACAATTACTCCATCAACCCGTAACTTCTCTAAAACGGCTTGCATGCGGCTTAGCACCTTCTCGTTTAAGAGTGCTTTTTCTAATTGAGCTATTCCAAAATTTGCCAACAGTGGTGCATCTGGCATAAGACCCTTAAGATCAAAGTCCTTAAAAGAGTCATCACTATCTAAAAGTGTCCGGCATGATCCTAGACCCATCCCAAGACCAAACTCTTGTGCTACTCTGGCTAAGTTTTTATTAATATTTGCAGCCTCTCCTGTCCCACCAGTCATGCTAGAAATCCATATCGGTGCCTTTAATTTCCACGAGGCAAATGTCAAAGCGATTGGAGATTGGGCACTGTTATGTAGATGCGTTGAGGGGTGAGCCGCAAGTAGTGGCTCATAATTAAACCTAGAATCAAGAGCTCCAACTGATATCTGAGCACTGTCTGCTAAAACAATATGGTCGAACTTGCGATCTTTTTTAATTATTAGCTCCTGCGATGAGATAGTAAAAGTTCTTTAGAAATATCAAATTTTCTCTAAAGACTCAATGATTAAAACAAATTCGCGTTTTTCTTTCTCAGTAAATGATTTTAAAATAGACTGTGCACTACCACGCCATAGCTTTTCACTAGAAGTTGTCAGATTAGTCGCTAAAAAGATGCGCCGCTTTCTATTTGATCTTTCAAGCTCACGCATCTCTTCCAACAAGCGCATCATGCGATATGGAGTATCCATCAAAACAACTGTCTGCTTTTGCTTATAAATAGTCGCTAAAAATTTCTTACGCTCCTCGGATTCTCTTGGAATAAAACCTTCACATAGAAAACTTCTATGGTTAAAACCAGAAAGTGCTAATGCCAAAATAACTGAGTTATAAAAAGGAGTAGAGGTTACTTTGATATTATGGTCATGACAGAGTGATACAAGCTCTCTGCCTGGATCACAAAAAGATGGCATCCCACCGTCACTCATCAAATAGACATTTTTACCACTTTTAAGCTCAGGTAAAAGACTATCCGATACCTTACTTGCACTATGTTCATTATATAAAACAAAAGAGTCAATACTCTCTCGTGGTAATTTCCAACGTAGCCATCTACGACGGCCAGGCTTTAAATCTTCAATAACAAAAATAGAGTTCTCAACCTCAACTGTTGCAGCAATATTTAATAGATCAAAGGTGGTGTTATCTAATATACCCTCATCATCAATAGGTGTTGGGATTAGAAAGAGAGTACCGCTCATACGTGCTATACCGCAACAAGAGGTGGATAGATTCCATTCAGTTGGTGGATTTTATGAACCATAAAAGATCCTTTCCCCTCTGAGGTCATAACTTCATCGCTATCAATACCAACAAGTTCAGCTCTAATCCAAGAACCAGATTTAGTAGAAAGAACAATAGGAATTTGTGCATTATATTCTTTTAGGTCTTGTTTGATTCTTATAAAATTTAACAATCTTGTAAGTCCTTGTCTTAACTCAAGGTTACTATCAAGGTAATTATCTACAGTTTCAGTAAATTCTAAATGGTCAATATCAAAATCTCTTAAATCTATCATCTATCCAACTAGCTCAATGGACTTAATCAGTCCTAAATCAATAACTGCCATCGCTTCGTGTCGATCAGTTAAATAAACGGTGTCACCTATTATCTGTAGTAACTTCATATTCAAAAGACGGCTTCCATTTAAAGTTACAACATTAATAATCAATTCAGAGCTAGCACTATTTTCAACTTTTGTGAAAAATTGTGCTAGTTGCTCACGTTCCTCGCAAGAAGATACATAGTTTTGTATTTTTGAATGGGAGAACTCTAAAATCACTTTATACTCCTAAAGCAAAATGCTCTGTTAATATCAATTACAATGTATAAAGGGGACATTCAAGCTATTTCCTGTTCTCTAATCAGAAAGGCATGCACATAAAAGTACTTGCCTGTTTTATAATAAAAAAACAGGCAAATCTAGCAAATATGCTTCCAGCTCACCGCTGGCTTAATGTAATAATTGTAACCTCAGGTGGAATTAAAAATCTAATCGGAGGTCCCCAAGATCCAGTTCCTTGATTTACATAAAGTTTAGTATTTTCATCAATGGTGTAGAGCCCTGCAATATATGGAAAAATCAGCTTAACTAACAAAGTAAAAGGAAAAATCTGACCTGCATGTGTATGCCCAGATAGCTGTAAGTCAAAATGAGGTGTAGTCAAAGCTTCAACCCGTGGCTGGTGCTTAAGAAAAATTGTATAAAGATTAGAATCGATATTAGAAAATGCTTCAATTTCACTAACATTAGGAACACCCGAAAAACGAGAGGCAGAAATATCATCAACACCAACTAGATTTAAAATATTGGAACAGTTATGTGAACTATGACGTAATATCGTAAAACCAATATGTTGAATAAATTCAGTACTACTATCAATACCAGCTATAAACTCATGATTACCAGCAACAGCAAATTTACCTAATGGAGCATGTAGTTTTTGCATTACTTGAATGATACTCTTTTTATCTCGCATATAACGATCAACAAAATCACCTGTAGAGAGAATTAAATCAGGAGACTCATTACTCACTATATCGACGATCTGCTCAGCTAATTCTACTGTTGTAGTTGGTCCAAAATGTACATCAGACAGTTGAGCAATTTTAACTGTCTTAATATTATCTGGCAGTTTGTCAGTGACTAGGCTAACACGCTTGACCACTATACTTTTTGCTTCATAATTTCCATATATAAGAATCGATACGCATATAGTACACACACTCCAAAATTGTCTTTTATGAACAGAGCAAGAGATTGTAGATTTTAAAAACTTATTAACAAGTGTAAAAGATAAATTGATTATTCCATGAGTTACAAAAAATAAAAAAATAAAAACAAGCCAAATATAGCCTATAGTCATAATTATATAGGGAAAAAAAGTAACTTGATATGTAAGTAGTAAGCGACCAATAATCGGAGAAACCAAAAGAAGTAATAAACATCCTCCCATTAATATTTTTAAAATACGACCCGGTAGTTGAACTGTTTTACGGTAATAAGTAAAAAAGTAAAAATTTAGCAGGACGTAAATTGTAACTGCAAATATAACAAAAAATATGATCTTCAAACGAATCCTCTCAGGTAACATCTTAAACTCATGTATAATTAATACGTTAGATACTATATCGTGAATAGACAAATATATTATAACCCCTTAATTATTTAGCTATGAATTTCTTACACACTGAATTGCAGTTTTTTCAAAAGTTGGCATAATCATTCAACTATGCAAAATGCAACAGACCAACTTAATAAAAAACTGGAAGAGAAAGAACTCAGAGAGATCTTTGCTACAGATGTACGTGATTATTTGGATAGTAATAACTTTCTTTCAGTAAAATCCATTTTACGTCATATGGGAAATGTTGTTGATGAGTCCACCCTCAGAAGAAATCTCAATAAAAAAAATACTCCATCTGTAAAAACGCTACGTGCTTTTTATGCTTTTAAATTTAAAGAAGAACGTGATGAGATTCTATTTAACCTTGTTCCCGTCACCATAAAAACCGTTTTAGAACGCAGCTATAACATTATGCAAACTCCTTTTTCCATAGGAAATCAGAGTCGTCGCGTTGATATGCAAATCAGTAATGATATTCAATTTTCAGAACTATATGCTTTTACAGCATTTGAATATGGTACATCTCTAGACATCATTCAAGATGAGTTTGGTAAAAGATCTATCCAAAAAATCAACGAGATGATTGCCTCTAGCGTACTATCGTACAACCCTAAAACTAAAAAGGTATATCCAGGAAAAAATCGCTCTACCTACTCTAAAGATGCTGTGCAATCTTTAGCAAAAGCTAGTCTGAATAATATTGGGTCAAAACAGGCAACCAGAGAAGGTGAAGAAATTGGTTATATTCAATTTGCCAACCTCTCCGTAACGGCATTACAAAAGTTAATCTTAATAGAACAAGAGGCTCATCGTAAAAAACTAGAGCTTTTTAATAATCCACAAAGTATTGGAGAGCAAAAAGTTTTTACCTTTAGCTTTGTCGATACCTTCTCCCCGGATAACGATAATATTGAAAACGAGGTTCAACATGTTCACTAGAGCTGCTCTTTTGATTCTACTGATTTTATCATTTTCACACAGCAGCTTTGCCCTATCTGGTTTTATAAAAGAAGGTGGAGGATATGGAGTAAAGCCAATACGTGAATTAATAAAAGAATCTGAAGAAGGACGACATAACGGAGTTAACCTTAATAACTGGCTTAACCACCGTTCTGAACAAGAGGACCTGCAAGAAATAATTATACGTTACCAAAATGCTTTACGCATCAGAACTCAAATAATGCATCAATACCAATCAATAAATGATGAAGATCTTAGAATTTTAAGAAAGAAAGTACTATTTATACAAGGCTTACTCATTATAAATATTAACAATATTAATAATATATTTTTAACCAACCAAGTTAGTATTGATCAAGAAAAACTGAAAAACATTTCATCTGAGTCATTACGTATTTTGGGAATTCAAATCGAAGATGGATACTGCGTAATAGATCTTCTTCACTCTCACATGATTGAGACAATCCAAACAGATATCAATGAAGGATTAGAGTTAAGACTCTAACCCTTCATTTTTTTTATTAATTAAGTTTCTTTAGTGCCTGAACTAGGTCCTTTTTAAGATCATCACAATTTTCAATACCTACAGAGATGCGAATCGTTCCAGCATTTACGCCAATCTCTTCTAGCTTTTCTTCTGGAACATCTGCATGTGTCATAGACATAGGATGCTCAATAAGACTTTCTGTTCCACCAAGTGAAACTGCTAATCCATAAAGATCAACGTTGTCTAATACTTTAAATGCTCCAGCCTCACCACCTTCGACCTCAAAAGTAATAAGTGCTCCAACGCCAGTACACTGCTTTTGTAAAATTTTGTACTGATTGCTATCTTTAGCAAAAAGGCTTGGATGAGAAACCCACTTAACTTTTGGATGCTCATTTAGAAACTTAGCAAGTTCAATAGCATTTTCTTGCTGTTTATGCATACGAATTGAAAGAGTCTCAAGAGATCTTGTCATCAGCCACGCATTATGTGGTGAACCTTGTGTTCCCAGAATTGTTCTATAAAGAGTAACTTGATCAACAAAATGAGCTTTTCCAGTAACAACTCCAGCGACAAGATCACTATGTCCTGAAATAAATTTGGTGGCAGAGTAAACAATCAGATCAGCACCTTGCTCAATTGGTTTTTGAAAAACAGGACCCATAAAAGTGTTGTCAATTACTGCTATAGCGGGCTCTTCACGTCCATCGCTATTAAGCTCTTTAGTAATTTTAACTATTTCTTCAATATCAGTCATCACATTAGAGGGATTACCTGGAGTTTCAGAATAAATAATTTTAACTTTATCAGCACCAATCTCTTTAATCTTGGCACGAATAAGTTCTGGTGCATTATCCCCAGCAGCGACCATATGAAAGTTCATTCCGTATTTTGGTAAGATATTTTTAAATAAAAAGAATGTTCCACCATAAACTGGCATAGTAGCAATTACATGATCACCTGGTTTTAAAAATGCGAGCATGGTTGTAGAAATAGCTGACATTCCAGAAGAAAATGTAATGGCCTTGTCTGTCTTATCCCAGGCAGAAATTCTCTCTTCACAAATCTCCATGTTAGGATTATTCAAGCGACTATAAACAAGTCCTGCTTTCTCACCTTCTTTTGGCTCATCTTTACCGTAAATAAGTTCAAAAAAGCGTTTCCCTTCAGCAGCCGTCTTAAATTTAAAAGTTGATGTTAAAAAGAGAGGTGGCTTAATTGATCCTTCTGACAAGAATGCGTCATATCCTAACCCCAGTGCCAATGTTTCGGGACTGTACTCTTTTCCTTCACTATCAAAGCGACTATGCATAAAACCTCCAAATGCTAAGTAAACATCAAACTAATAGGCACACAAGTTACCATACTTTTTTCAGTAATAAAGATAATATATATTAGGGTCAGTACTAAATTCAAGCACTTTGGACTACTTACGCAGTTAGTTCATCTAAAAAAGCCCTATAAAACTCACTCGTTCGTTTCAATGATTCATGAGAACCATGGCTAATAACCTCTCCATTATCCATAACAAGGATAGTATCAGCATGTATAATGGTCTCTAAGCGATGTGCCACAATAATGGTTACAGAGTTTTTTTGAATTTTTAAAATTACCTCACGTAGCGCGCGTTCTAGCTTTGAATCTAATGAAGAAGATATTTCATCTAAAAGAACAATCTCCTTTTTTAAAAAGCAGGCACGCAAAGATGCAATTAACTGTTTTTCACCTGCTGAAAGAAATTTTGGAGATAGAGAATCTTCAACTTGATAACGCCACTCTTTTAAATAGCTAATATCCTCAACCATTTGTTCCCAAAAAGTTAAAAACTTTTGATCATCACTATCGCTCATTGTAATATTGAATCGTAGAGTTTCAGAAAAGATATGAGACTCTTGAGATACAATACTTACGTAACTTTTGTACTCTGCCAAATTACTACTTTGTGGAAATTTTATTTGATAATCTTTAAATGCCATTACTAAGGATGAGTTTTCAGCCAAAATATCTCCTGCTAAAATTTTTAGTAAAGTTGATTTACCAGATCCTGACAGTCCAGCAATTCCAAAAAGCTCTCCCTTTTTAATTCTAAAGTTTATATTTGATAATTTAAACTTATCATCTCTCTCTTTAGACGTAGGATACGTAAAATCATCAATTTTAACTAAGAACTCTGAAAAATTAGGATATAACTCATATTCTTTATAGACTGAGTAGTCAGATTTTTTTGAAATTTTAATGACAAAGTCCTGTACTCGTACCATGCCCGTAATGGCCCTTTGAATTCCTGCCATTTTACCTGAAACCCCCTTAATAGGATCAATAGATCGTTGGATCAGATCGAGAATCGCTAAAACAATCGCCACAGATGTAACTTCTGAATAAGGAAAAATAATAATAAAAAGAGCTAAAAATATTGGATAGAGAGATTCTGCTAAAGAATAATAGACAGAGTCCCATAAGTTGACCTTCAACTGAATTTTTAAAAATCTTCTAAAAACAGCTTCCCCTTTTTTTGTCGCATACTCACCATGCTCAATATAGTATGCTTCTTCAAATCCTCCCGAGATATTGGCTAAGACACTAGAAACATGTCCCTTTTCTTGCCTCATTTCCAGAAAAACAGTCCGCATATATCGGCTGCCCCAAATCAGCAGTAAGGCTACTACAAGTTCAATAATAAAAAGAGTTCCACCTAAAAACAGATCCATCTTAATCATTACTGTAAGCGCTGATAAAACAAAAAATAGATCAATCAATAGTCCAAAAACACCACTCATAATAAGTTCACGCAGCGCTTCAGCATCACTCATTATGCGAGCCATAAACTCCCCTTTAGGTAGGGTGGAGTCTTGCATGTCTCCTTTAACTACTTCATGGCCATTGATCCAAAATGAAAAAATTGAAGTACGCAAGTTACGAATCAACTCTCTCACATACTTTTGTACAAACACCTGATAAATAAACCTATTAATATAAACTGCTAAAAATAAGAGCAGTAATTTAAGTACAACAGACTCGTAGTTGGGACTATTAAAAAAAGTAGAAAGCTCTGCAATCATAAGAGGCAGCATCCCACCGAGTACTGCAGCAACACCCAACGTAGATAACATTACAAATATAAGCGGAATTACTTTTTTAAAAATAAAAAAGCTATACCAATTGATCTTTGAAGTATTCATAGCTTAAACTTTTTTCATCTCCTAAAATAGTTATAGTCTCTCCCTCTTCCACAATCCCTGCTGTCACAGACAGATAACATAAGGACTGACAATAACGGACAGTACTCAAGCGGTGAGAAGTTAAAACAAAGGTTATATTTTTAATCAGCGGACTTTTTTGTAACTTTATTAAGATCTCTTTTTCCAAGATAAGATCTACTGAGGAAAAAGGATCATCCCATAAAATTATTTCAGGTTTCGCCATCAGTGACCTTATTAATGCTATTCTTTTGATTTGCCCACCAGAAAGTAGTTTACCATTTTCACCAACCTCTAAAGATAAAATATCTTTAGCGCCAGAAATACTATTAAGTCCCATTAAATCTAGAAGTTCTAAGGCCTGTTCAAGCTCACTGCTAGAAGGTTGTTTTCCCATAAAAATATTATTAGAAATAGTGTCATTATATAGATATGGAGATTGTGCAACGTATGAGACTCGTCTCTTATGTTGCTTTAAAATCATTGCCATACGCTTTAACACTTCACTTTTGCCTACACCCGTTTCACCAATTAAGACATGCCAGCTGTTTTTAAGGACAGTAAGCTCGACTGAACTATTCCAAAAAGGAACACATAAATTAAAAGATGAATTATATTCAATATTGCTATTAAGTTTTTTTAGATCATTCTCCAAAGGCGTAACCGTTGCTAAAAGTGTCAAAAGGTTTTTGACTCGTATCCACGATGCCTGTCCTCTAGATAAAACACCACCGACCCACATTAAAAAACTAAGGGGTCCAATAAATAGAAAAGTAAATCCTGAAAAAAGAATAATTGTTGAGACATCCATATTCCATAAATGAATATAATACACCCCTAAAACGAATGAAAGCCCAATACCTAATGGTACCAAAGGAATGAGCGTACTCATTCTTAATCCACCTTGATAAATAACATCTAACTCTCTATTACTATAACTAGAAAACACTCGTTCAAATGCACTCTCAGCATTAAAATTTTTAATAGTTTTTTTTGCATCATAAACCTCCATTAAGAAATTTTGGATGTCACCTTGATACTCCTGCCCTTTCTCAAAATACTTGCGTAATCGCACCATTACAAAAACAAAGATAAAAAAGAAAAGAAACATTGGAATGAATGCAATGACGAGTTGTGGATTAAAGGCAATAAGCCGAGGGAATAAGACGGCAAAGGCAATAACTCCATTCATAATTTGCATCAGTGCAAATCCAACAATTCCCCTCACATTATCAATATCAGCAAAAAGAATTTGATAAATTTGACCACTAGAGTGTTCTTTATATCGATCAGGAAAACAATTTTCAACGCGATATAAAATTTCATTACGCATATCTAACTGCAAATATCGAGCAGGATTGAAAAAAAGTAGCCTTGAGAGACTACGAAAAACTACGATACCAACTGCAATATATATAAATTTAGGCCAATATATTTGATGAGAACGATCTGTCATATCAGCAATCTCTTTGGCCCAAAATGGGAGAAAGCTTTGTAGATAATGGGTTAAAATTAGCGTTATGATACCAAAAGTATAAGCAGGCCAATAGTCCTTAAGCTGCCAAAAAATTAGCATTTTTAAGCTTCCATCTAACTTATTCCCTATTTTACTCTCTGTTGTCATACTTATTTATAACAATCTTTAGCAACATCTACTCGCTGCGCTGCAGCTTTTTTAACAAAAGCTTGGATGAAAAACTTAAGTATCTGTTTTTACAAACCGATATAGTTATTAATACTGGAGAATAAAAACTTATATGGAACAGCATCGGTACTTTAAAATTCAAATACTAGGTCCATTAATTACTGGTCTATCCCTACTACTGTTAACCTTTTTTACAGTATTGTACCTCTTCCAAAAACACTCTA
>DAOWEO010000147.1 GCA_030638415.1 Bdellovibrionales bacterium
AAAATCCTAATATTTCTAACTACAAGTTTAGATTATTAACTCCAAGTTAAATCCAATCTAAAAAATCAGACAAAAAAAAGCCCATTAAATCAATAGTTTAATGGGCTTTTTTTATTAAGCGTTGTTAAAAACTTCACTTAAAAATGGTGGAGGATACAAGGATCGAACTTGCGACCTTTTCACTGCCAGCGAAACGCTCTCCCAACTGAGCTAATCCCCCACATTTATAATTAAATTTAATTAACTTTTAACTGTTAGACAAGGGTTTAGTCATAATTTGATCAAAAAATATATACGGCATCAGCTTATACTCTGTATTTTTTACACGTTGCATTACTTTTGTCAAAAAGTAGTTATAATCGCTCATCTTTAAAAAATCGGAGATGTAATGAGATACCTACTACCAATTATGTATTTACTATTATTAGCAAGCTGTAACGTACAAACAGAGACAGACTCTTTATTACAGCAGGACGCCGTTCAAAAAATTGAAGTAGTAACTGAAGATAATTTTTCTGACGAAAGCTCTTTGAACAAGGAAGAAGAGAAGGTAGATCTACTTGAAATAATCGAAGCTTCTTCTGAAGAGTATGCAACAACCTGGGAAAGACTTTACTATCATATTAAGTTACCTAAAAATTCACCAAAGAGTGCACAAAATGCATTAAAGATGGCACTGCAGTCAGCTGAATACCATAATGTAGATCGCCTTAACAAAACTACTTGGATGATGGTTGTTGACTTTACTCAACACTCAAAAGAGAACCGAGGTTACCTTATAAATATTAAAACTGGTATCACACAGCCGATGCGTGTTTCGCATGGTAGTAATAGCGGCGGTCCCTATGCAACTGTCTTTAGCAATGTTGATGGATCTCACCAAAGTAGTCTGGGCCTATACCTAACAAAAGGAACATATTACGGTAGTCACAAATATTCACTTAAATTGGAAGGCTTAGAGTCTACAAATGATAATGCACTTGAGCGCTTAATTGTTATTCATGCTGCTTACTATGTAGCTGACAAGTGGGTTGCAGAACATGGTTACACTGGAAGAAGCTGGGGTTGTCCAGCAGTAGATCCTAGTCTTTCAACTGATCTTATCAACAAACTTAAGGGTGGAAGCTACTATTATATCTACCATAACAAATTTTCTAATAAATAGTTGTTACTGTCTTTTTTTGCACAAATGAGACTATTGTAAAACTACTTAAGTCTCAAGTATAATCACCGATACATATTACATGAAAGGTATATTTGTCATTCTAATTTTTAGCCTCAGCGTTCTTCCTGTTAAAAGCATAGCATCCCAGCTAGAAATTGTAGCAGGAGGATTTAATAGCTGTAAGTTATTTATTACAAAAAAAAAGAATAATAGATCATGGATAAAGTATAATCCAACTCCAATAAAGACTCGGATGTATCAATCATTTTTCAGTACTAAAGATACCCATAGAAAGCATTTTTTTATATCATGCTTCACTGGATTAATTGGAGCAGAATCATTATATTTCATCAACTCCGATTATCCCAACTTTGTCCAAACGAGTAAGGTTGATGATTATGCTGGTATTATTAACCGCTTTATTAAAAACAAAACTAATAATCCTATTGATCAAATAAAAGTAATAGGTCACTCACATGGAGGGTGGTTAGCAATGACTCTTGTTCCACTATTAAGTAATATCACACCAATAAAAACTCTCATAACAATTGACCCAATTAGCTTTAACAACTGCACTAAAATTAATATTATTGAGAATCAGTTTAGACGTTTTAAAGCACTTCTTGCCTGGCCCTTTGTTTACACATCACTTGTCAATAAATGTGTACGTAAAATACGCCCCCTTCAAAAACAAACACGCAGAGAAGCAAAAAAAGAATGTCGAAGTACTTTGAAGCAAAGAGGAATTGAAAAAAGCCTTAAAAAGTATTTTTCCCTTTTGTATAATGACCCAACAGATTCATGCCTATCTGCCCCATGGGAGATTGATGATACAGCATTAACAAATCAGGTTGATCATTGGAAAAACTACTACCAGAATAAATCATTTTTTTTACATTCATCAATTTATGATCAAGCAGATGAGAATATTTTTAAAGATAAGAGTCATTTAGTAATTGATACTGATGAAGAAATTTGGGAACAATTTGTAACATTATAACAAGGATTATTTTATGGATGATAATAAATTTAGATTATGGAAACTTGCACTCAGTACAATACATATAGATGGAAAGGTTACAGAAGAAGAGATAAAGTGGTTTAAGAAAACTATTAAAAGTCTTGAGGAAAATAGTGTCTTAAAACTGTCTTCAGACCAAATAGAAAATTTAAAAGATACTCTTAAGACTCCTGTAATCAATTTCGTTGAAGAGTTTCAATTATTAAACAAGCCTGCCGATAGTGCATTTGTTTTACATATTCTACGAATTGTTAGTCATGTTGATTCTGATTTCTCTACTTCAGAAAAAGCGATGTACAAGACATTAGAGCAAGCCTGCCTCAAAGGTGTAGATATTAAAGCAATTGATGCAAAAACTGATTTAATGGAAGAAGAGAGTTACCATGAAAAAAACGTCTATAGCACTAATAATAAGAGTTCACGATTTGAAAGCATATTTAAACAAGCACTATGTATTTTAAATCCAGGAGATTATAAAATTCCAAAATAGCTCTTTTTTAGTGAATGATAATCTCTCTGGCGAGAGTCAGACAATTTGTAGTTTTTTGTTTGGATGACAAGATCTCTCTTAATTCTCTATATTTCAAATTTTTATGAGGAGAGATTCCCCAGCCCTCTTTTAGCATTGAGCCATACTCAGCATAGTCATCAAAATATTGTAGTCGCAGCAGATCAGCTAACTCTCCTTGCTCATTCAACTGAATTATCTCATAATTTTCAATCTTGTAAAAATCAGCAAATTCGTAAATATTTTTTATTCGGTTATCAAACTTATCCAGTTGCTCAGACGGATCTAACATTCTAAAATCAGGATCATGAAACTCAGTAGTAAGCGCAATTGACTTTAAATCAAATTTTTCTAGATTTTCTTGTAGATAGTCATTTATATACTGTTGTGCTGCAAATAAACTGGAACCAGATTGTGCATAATCTAAAAGCATGACGGTCCTATTTTCAAATTTTTTAAGATCTAAAAATGTATTAGAAAAATGCTTCTGTAGTAGAGCAACTTCATCTACTGACAAGTCTTGCTCAAATCTATTATAGCGAAATGAAGACAGCGGTAGAGTTAAAACATTTTCAGTTCTTTTTTTCATCTCTACAATAAATGGAGCAGGACTACGACCCAGACCAATAAAAATACATTTTTCCGGAGGACATAGTTTAAAAATAGAATCGACAACACTGCTAATTTCTAACTTGACCTGCTCAGTCATAACCTCACTTAACTCTCTAGGTACTTCTTCAATAGAGCTAACAGATCTATATCCATCTTTTTGCAAGCTGCAAGAATACAATCCAACCGATAAAAATAAACATATTACAAAATTTTTCACTTATTTCCTTATCATTCCATACCTTTTCGGTTTTTTTTACTATAAAATTAATAATTCTAAAAATTTGAATTAAGCCGCGGAGATCCCTAATGTTTTTAATAGTCTTTATCAGTAGTTACCTACTTTCTAGTACTGTATTTGCTACAATTAACACCGAGGCTCTTAGAGATTATAGTATCACCCCAGGCTTACATAGCTCCATTTCTCAAGGCATGAAAATCGAGATGGGAAATAACGACGAGTGGGAGGTCAACTTAGGTATAAACCTGCGATTCCTAGATAAATCCCTAGAAAACTCCCTCCTCCCCAGGCAAAGTATCGTTTTTACTTCTGACTACAACCTAGGAGAACTAGATACCAAAAAAGACAGTTCAAGTGGTTTTGGACACCTACGCTGGACCAAATACCTCAATACTAATATTGCATTCGAATTATTCTCCCAATATGAGTTTGATGAGTTTAACCAGCTCGAAAAAAGAATTTTACTTGGTACCGGAGTTAGACTGCCATTTATATATTCAGAAGTTGAATCTTTTTTTGTTGGCGCAAGTTTTATGCTAGAGCAAGAAAAAATACAAAGTCAGGTCAATGATGACAACAACAATAGACTTAGTATTTACATTAGTTACCTGAAGCAGTTACATTCAAAAGCTTTTTTTAATACAACAACCTACTTTCAGCCTAATATAGATAGGCTCAGTGACTACCGTATCAGTATACAAAATAGTATTAGCTTTCCACTAAATCAAAGCCTTGATCTATCAGTTAGTAATTCTATTAAGTATGATCACCAGCCACTGCCAGGTGTAGAAAGCTTTGATTTAACACTAAGTAATCAGTTAAGATTTAATTTTTAGCTCAGCTATAAGACATCACGTTTAAGTTTTTTTACAAACGATGACCACATATCTAACATAATATGAACCGTATCAGCTCCAAACATTCCACCATAAAATGCAATAATTATGCGATAGATTGGCCTATCCCAAGAAAATCCTACAATAAATTGTTGTGATGCCATCCAGAAGTTAGAAAAATTAAACTCTACATATCCCATCTTAGATAAGACAAAAATAATAATGATCAATGTAATAAAGATATAGATAACACGAGAGAGAGTCCCTAGTAATAAGGAGTGAGAGACCCCTCTATGCTTAAACAGTATCGAGTATGGGTATAACACAAATGCTAAAATACCAGTTCTTTTTTTAGGCATTAAATCAGTATCTGGCGAAAAGACAAAAAGAGATAGCAGCCATCCTGCAGCAAAACTTATCCCCAGTATAACTTCTATTAATAAAAAAATTATTACAGCAAATACTATTCCAAAAAATAGTCCAATACGATCATGTGTTTTGCCATCTGACATTGGTTTGACTCTCCCCTGCATAACTTGATAAACTGATTCTAAATAGAAGAATATTAGAGGGAGAATCAGTATGTCTATCTTTATTAACAGACTGCTTAATTTAAAAAAAATAAAAGTTATCGGGTTTGATATGGACCACACCATCGTCCGTTATAAAACTAAAAACTTTGAAGAGTTTGCTTTTCACCGAGTTAAAGAAAAACTCGTTGAGTTAAAAAATTATCCACAGGAAACTCTCGATCTTAAATTTGATTATAATCGATTTATTCATGGACTTTTAATTGATAAGAGGCGAGGTAATATTTTAAAACTAAACCGTTTTTCTAAAGTGAAAAAAGCTTACCATGGAACGACTGAAGTTGATTTCAAAGTTGTAAAGCAGCTCTATAAGAGCAGTAGTATCGATTTTAGCGATCCAAACATTCTAACTTTAGATACTTCATTTGCCATTTCAACAGGGTGCCTATTTACAATGCTAGTCGACCTAAAAGACCAAGGGTTTGAATTACCAGACTATGCCACAATCGCTATAGAGATTAAAGAAGTCCTAGATATTGTCCATAGTGATGGCACACTAAAAAATGAAGTTAAAAAAAATGTAAATAAATATATTGAGATTAATCCCCAGATTACTCAGACTCTAGAAAAACTCAAGCGTTATGGAAAAAAATTAATTGTTATTACCAATTCTGATTATAACTACACAAAGTTTTTACTAGAAGAGACTATAACACCATTTTTAAAAGATCATAAAAGTTGGAAGGACCTTTTTGACTACACCATTACCTATGCCCAAAAACCACGCTTTTTTCAGCACCCTATTAACTTTTTAAAAGTCGATGAACAGACAGGTTTAATGAGTAATCACGATGGTGAGTTAGAACCAGGTATCTATCAAGGTGGTAATGCTCAACAGTTAGAAAAAACTCTGGACGTTGACGGTGAAGATATTCTATATTTTGGTGACCATATCTATGGTGATGTTGTGAGTATCAAAAAGACTATGAACTGGCGAACAGCACTAATTCTTAGTGAGTTAGATGATGAGATAAAAGCAATGGAAAAAGCTAATATCTACCAGAAAAACATAGAAGCTCTTATGCATAAAAAAGAGCTACTCGAACAAAAAATGTATGCTATTTATGCAGACCATGTGGAAAATAGTAAAAAAATGGACCGAGAGAAAAAGGATAAGACCTTTAAAGAGATCAAAACTCTGGACCGTGAAATATCTAAAAATATTATAGAATACCAAAAAATGTTTAATCCTTACTGGGGAGAGATAACTCGTGCAGGAAATGAAGAGAGCCGCTTTGCAGGACAACTTGAAAAATATGCTTGTATCTATATGACTCAAATCAGTGATCTACTAAATATTTCACCACGGACTTACTTTAGGCCCTACAAAAGACCACTCGCACACGAATTACACTTTTAAGCTCCACTCGATAAAACTGGCATATAGCTGCCAACTATTCTCTCCATACCCTCCGGCCATAACGTATAGCTGAGGGATCTCCAACTGCTTAAATGTAGTAAATATATATTGATCTCGCTCTAAAAGTTGCTGCTTAGAAAGATTCAGCTGATTGGCACTCTCTAGCTCATCTTCTTGCCAGCCATCCATACCATCAACCACACACACTAAATCAGGTTTACTATGGTTATCCAATAAAGACTCGACACCTTTTTCTAAAAGCTTTAAGTAGTTACCCTCTTCCCCTGAAGCGATAGGAATGTCTATAGAACTAGAAATGAATGATCTACTATCTTCACGACCATCTAAAGGCCACCCATTTTGCATATGAATACTTAAGGTTTTTACATTAGGATCCTCATTAAATATTTCAGCACTTCCATCACCTTTATGTGCATCAACATCAATAATCCAAACATTATATACGACTTTTTCGTGTTGCAATTTTCTAATTGCAATAGCGATATCATTAATTAGGCAAAACCCACGCCCACCATCTCTCATTGCATGGTGCATCCCACCACCTAAGTAATAAACAAAACCATATTGCATAGCGTGCTTCATGGCTTCATAGGTTCCGTAAGCTTGTAAAAAGACTTTATCTCTAACCATAACGGCATCTTGTTGATTCAATTTAGAGCAGTATCCTTCATAGCATCTCTGTACACTCTCTACAGGATTTTCCAGCAGCTCTCTCATATAGCGTTTTGAATGTACTAATTCCAGATCGTTATGCGTAAGGCTATCGAGGCTAGGTGTTAAAAAATTAGATATTTGACATCTATGTTGTAGATAATTAAATAACTTCTCTGCCCGCTGGTCACTTAAGGAAATATCAATACCTAGCGAATTTAAAGGTTTATTAAGTGCAGAGTGATAGTAGATCATATTTACATATTTTACGGTAGATTTACCTGTTTAGCAAAACTCCACAAAACCAAATTAGTTCAATATAAATCGGTTTAAATCTACCCAATAAGTCTGTACAATTAAGCTTAAAGTTATCATAAGGCTTAGGAGTAATAGATGCATATTTTAGATATTTCTTCCCACCGTATTGGAATTGGAACCTATCGTATGAGTAGTCGCTCTAAAGAGCACAAACAAGCACTAATTGAGGCACTCAGAGCAGGATGTAAGATTATTGATACCGCTGCTAACTATACTGATGGTGAGTCAGAAGAGCTTATTGGAGAAGTACTAAGTGAACATCCAGAATTCTCCCCTTGTGTAATTACTAAGGCTGGCTATATACAGGGAACAATTACTGCAGCACTTAAGCAGGAAGATCTATTTGATAAAATTGAAAAGTGTCCACAAGGTGAAGATGGCTTTGTATCAATCGATCCTCAATTCCTTCACTTTCAAATTGGTCAGTCTCAAAAATACTTAAAATCCAATAAGCTTGATCTATTCATGCTCCATAATCCTGAATACTACCTACAAGAAAAATTTTGTACGCAAGATGAGTACTATCAAAAAATTGAGCAAGCACTCTTGCACTTAGAACAAGAAGTTAAAGACGGAACCATCTCTGCTTATGGTATTAGCTCCAATTCTTTTGTCTTCTCCCCCGACCATCCAGAAGTTACTCTCTTTAGTAAAATTTTAGATATTATTGAAAAGCATTCTTTACAGTACTTCCATGCCATTGAGTTTCCTTTTAATTTTTTAGAAATTGGAGCAATGGAACAATTTGAAGGTGGACAAAGCTTACTGCAAACAGCTGCTACAGCCAATATTAAAACTATTTCCAATCGTCCTCTAAATGCTTTTACCGATCAAGGACTCCTACGAATTGCTGATTATGATCAACACTGTCCCCCCGTATCAATAGAGGATGCCAAGAAACACTTTTCCATTGCCATGGAACTATTAGAAACAAAATACTTTGAACGTCTAAAAGAGGAAGAAGAGAATCATAAAGAAGAGAGTATTTGGGAAATTCCTTTTTTCACTCAATTCAAAAAAATCTGGTGTACCCTCCCAACTCCTGATGCAGTAGAGCAGATATATTATGAAAACTTTTTTCCACTCCTAGCGCAAATATGGGGTAAAGATGGAGTACCACCAGAAGAGTCATCACCATTTTTTGCACTATTTGATATATCAATCAACTTTGCGAGACAAAATATGCATGCAAAAGCACAAATGTTTAAGCAGCAAGCAATGAATGCAGGACTTATTGAAACAGGAGATCAGCGTGACCTTGCACTTTTAGCTTGTGATAGTTACTTGGAAATGGGAGTAGATTTTGTATTAGTCGGCACTAAGAGACTGTCGTACGTAGAGCAGCTTAAATCACTCTTTTGATTCATCTTCAGGGTCAATCTCACGAAATTCAGCATCAATAATATCACTATTTTGCGGAGATGCTGATTTTACAACAATACGCTCTAGCAGAGACCTAACCAGCTTATAAATAACAAAAAAAATAACAACTTTAATTAAAAACGTCACAGCTAACTCTACACATTTAACTTTTAAAATGCTACATTTTTGATACATATACTGATTTTAGGAGATCTCAAATGGCTGAACAAAAAAAACTTATTCACTGGGCAGATATTACAGCAAATAGAATTATCAAACAGCTCGGTGATAAAGATCAATATACTCTGGCAAGTGGGATTACCCCGTCTGGAGTTGTCCACTTTGGAAACTTCCGAGAGTCAATTACCGTAGATTTGGTAGCACGTGCCCTACGAGAGATGGGTAAAAATGTACGCTTCATATTCAGTTGGGATGACTATGATACCTTCAGAAAAATCCCTGCCAACATGCCTAAACAAGATGAGCTAGAAAGATACCTTTTCCAACCAATTGTAGATACACCTGATCCTTTTGAAAAAGAGGACAGTTATGCACGCCACCATGAAGTCAGCTTTGAAGAGCAGCTCAAAAAAGTTGGTGTAGTTGCAGTTCCTCTATATCAAGCAAAAAAATATCGCTCTGGTGAATATAAGGATGGTATTTTAAAGGCCCTAAAAAACCGTGATGCTATTGCTAAAATTTTAGATGCTCATAGATCTGCTCCATTAGGAGCTCAGTGGTGGCCAGTATCTATTTACTGTGAAGAGTGTAATCGTGACAAAATGGAAAAAGTTAATTTTGATGGCGAAGACAAGTTAACCTATAAGTGCGACTCTTGCCAACACGAAGGCAGTGAAAATGTCTCTACTTCCAGTAGAATTAAGTTACCATGGCGTGTGGATTGGCCTATGCGTTGGGCACATGAAGGTGTTGATTTTGAACCAGGTGGAAAAGATCACTCTAGCCAAGGTGGAAGCTACACAACAGCTAAAGATATCGTAAAAGATATTTTTGGTGCGACAGCTCCTATCTACTTACAATACGACTTTGTTAGCATCAAGGGTGCTGGCGGTAAGATGAGTAGCTCCTCTGGAAATGTAATTACGGTAAATGATGTTTTAAATATTTATGAGCCAGAAATGGTCCGCTGGATTTTTGCTAGCTATAAAACAAATGTTGATTTTTCAGTAAGCTTTGATCTTGATGTTATTAAAACCTATGAAGATTTTGATCGCCAAGAACGAATGGCCTACGGACTTGAAGAAAGTAGTGAGAAAAAAATAGATATGGCAAAAAGAGTGTACGAACTTTCACAAATTGGACCACGTCCTGAAAATATGCCATTTCAACCTGCCTTTCGTCACCTTACCAATGTAGTACAAATCAATGAAGGAAATCTTGAAAAAACCCGTGAGTACTATGCCGATCAGATCAAAACGCAACGTGATGAGCGCCGCTTTGAACAACGGGCTAACTCTGCAAAATTTTGGCTTAAAAATTATGCCCCAGATGATTTTAAGTTTCAGTTAAATAGCGAACTATTACAGCTCGATTGTTCTGATAAGCAGTTAGAGTTTTTACAAGAGCTAAAACAAACTTTAACATCATCGTGGGAATCCTTTACAACTGATAAAGAGTTACATCAAGCGATCTATGCCATTATCAATAAGCTAGAACTAACTCCTGGAGATGTCTTTCCACTACTATATAAGAAACTTATCTCACAAGAAAAAGGGCCAAAGATGGCAGGATTTATTAGAACTGTCGGTAAAGACAAAGTACTAAGGCTTATTTAATGATAAAACTATTACTACCACTATTACTAATCATACCTATAATCAGTTCTGCAAAATCTAGTTATAGTAACAGACTATGTAAAATCTATTTTTCTAATACCCAACAAGAGAAAGTTACTAATGCTAACAGTGATTTAGAGCGGCTACTAAAAGAAAAAAATTATAAACTAATTAATTTCTCAGAGCCACCACAGTTTAAAATGGGAAGAAAAAGAGATTACCTCTCTATCAAGGTAGAAAAGCAAGGAGGTTTTTTTCCTCCCTGTAAAGTTACCCTCACTATAAAGCGTACCAAAAGTGCCTTTACCTCAGACGGTGACAAAGCCGTTTGGAGTTCAGATGCCTTAAGACGCCTCCCTCGTACAACAATATCTGGAGACATTCGCTGTCAATACGCAGTCAAAGATGCTCTGGGAAATTTACCAAAATGTGATTAGTAATTTCGATTAGAGAGAAAATCTAAAATTAGAGACAGTGGTTTGTGATATATTGAAAGGTCAACGCTACTTGTTTTTGCTAAAACTTTAGTCATCTCATCTAAATCTTTACGTGCTGATTTCAGATGATCTAAAGCACGCTCACGTACTTTTTTCAAAGCTTTATTAAATAGGTCACAAGAGATATCAGGAATTGCCTGCTCTTGGTTTTCGAATTGCGCTCTAGCAGTATGATCAAGTGAGAACCACTCGACCATAACAGCATTTAAAACACCATTCTCCTCATCGAGCATAAAATCCTTTTGACCTGTCGCCTGAAAATCTAAGGTGTCATCTATAAATTGGAACGCTAATCCAAGATGACGGCCAAAATCTCTGGCCAATAGTACTAACTTATCCCGCTCAATCTCTGACTCAAAATTTGCTAAATATGGACCTACAATTGAGCACCATGTCAAAACACTTGCAGTCTTATTCAGTGCCACCTCTTCTACTAGCTCATGAGATAAAATACGCTCTTGTGCAATCTTTAACTGTTGCCACTCACCATCAGATAATTTTTGAATGACCTTAGCAATTTCTTTAACTAGCGTCAGATTGCCTTCTTCTGATACTGCAATAATTACTTCTGCAAAGAGAAAGTCTCCTGCAAGTACCGCTTTCTTATTGGAAGCAACGACATTTATTGATGGATTTGCTCGTCTCATAGTAGCATTATCAATCACATCATCATGTGCCAAACTAGCAGCATGTAATAATTCAATAATTCTGGCGTACGGGGCAAGTTTATCTAATGGAACTTGAAATAGTCTGCCCATAAGTAGAGTCAGCAAGGGGCGAATACGTTTTCCACCCACGAGTACCGTTTTCTCTACTAAACGGTTGACCTCATGTTCATTTCCCACACTTTCCAATGAAAATTCAATATCAGAAAGTTGATTAATAATCTCTTGTGGTATTGCGTCAAAAAACGTTAAATCCATTGCTTTTCCAGTTTTCAAATAGCCGAAACACAGGAATATCATTTTAGCCTACTTTCGTAAAGTATTTACCATGATTTTTTACTTCCTTAATACCGTCAAAACTGTTAAAAAACAGCTCTGTTGAACATTTTAAATTAGGATATTCGAGTAATGAGTGAAGTACTTTCTCAAAGAAAAAAAGAGTCATATAAGATATTCAATGAAATTGCTGGACGATATGATCTTCTAAATAGACTTCTCTCACTTGGTATCGATATTTACTGGCGTAAACAGATGAAATCATGGCTTCCAATGCAGGAAAACCTCAAAGTTCTAGATTTAGCAACTGGTACTGCTGATGTTGCTTTAGAATTAGTGACAGACCCAAAAGTAGCTACCATTGAAGGGATAGACCCTAGCGAGCAGATGATCTTCTATGGCCTCGGAAAAGTTAAAGAAAAAGGCTTAGAAGAGAAAATCAAATTAGAAGTTGGAAATGGTGAATATATTGATCGTCCCGATAATAGCTACGATGTTACAACTGTATCATTTGGAATTCGCAACTATGGTGACCCCCAAAAAGGATTAGAAGAAAAATTACGTGTTTTAAAACCTAATGGACGCGCACTAATTCTCGAGTTTTCCATTCCCGAGACTCCACTATTAAAGCAACTATATCTTTTTTATTTTAGAAATGTTCTCCCAGCAATTGGTAATATAGTTTCAAAACATAAAGATGCATACACCTACTTAAATAAAACAGCTGAATCATTCCCCTACGGAGAAGATTTTGTTGCCATGATGAAAACAGCTGGCTTTAAAAATATTCGTTATAAAACACTAACTTTTGGTATTGCCACACTCTACCAAGGAGAGAAATCTGAATAAAAATGAGGACCTCACTCTTTTTATCCGCACTATCAACACTAAGATTTTAGAATCTCTACAGACCGGTACACCTACTGTAAATTCACCACTACGATCTACCATATATGCACCAAATCTGGATCTCAAAGATATTTTGCCACTCATTGACTCTTTTCCACTCTTTTTCTGGGAAGGAAAAACTGAAAATACACAAAAATTTCTAGCTCTCGGACAACACTCTAGCTTGAAAAACTTGTCCTCTCTAGAAGGTATCTCTCCAGATGCCTATCCATTCTGTATTGTAGGTGGTGAGACTGAACCGACATCGCATAATGATGCTCATATTTGGGCTGATTACCAGCAAGCTCCATTTATTATTCCAAAAATTATCATATCCCAGCAGCAAGACAATTTTACAATCGAGTTGGCCAGTAACATTAAAATATTATTCTCGGAAAAAAACTCGCATGTTCCACTATCAATTCTTAAAAAAGAAGAGTTACCTCCAATAAATGAGTGGTCCAAACAAATTCAAGAAGTTCTAGGTGATATAACAGCAAACTATTACTCAAAAATTGTCTTATCAAGGCAGCAAAAACTTGCATTAAAGGGCAATGTCCTTACCTCAATGCTGCAAAACTTTCAAAAAAAGGACAACTCTTATAATCTGCTTTGGGCACTATCTCCTGAGCACTTCTTCGTGGCACAAAGTCCAGAGACTCTCTTCAAACAAGAAGACAATACTATTTATGTTGATTCTCTAGCTGGAACTATTCAACGTGGTGATGGACAACAGCAAGACCAACAAAAACGAGAGGAACTACTGCACTCTTTAAAAGATCATCACGAGCACCAAATTGTAACCGATTTTTTGCTAGAGCAGCTAACAGAACTATGTACTAGTATTGAATATTTAAAAAAAGAGGAAATCGTTCAATTACCTCATGTTCAGCATCTCCATACCAAGCTCAAAGGTACCCTAAAAAAAGAAACCTCTCCGCACCATGTTATAAACCAACTACATCCAACTCCTGCAGTAGGAGGATTTCCTCAGAAATCAATTCGTAAAATAATTGCCAAAAAAGAACAATTTGATCGTGGACTATATACTGCTCCAATTGGGTTTGTAACACCAAAAAGCTCTGAGTTTCTAGTTGGAATCCGTAGTGCACTTTTTTTTAAAAGTAATCTGCATATTTATGCTGGAGCAGGCATTGTCACTGGATCTGATCCTATGCAAGAGTGGCTCGAAACAGAAAATAAAATGAAAACAATAATAGAGCTATTATGAAACGACTAAAAAATTTCTCTACCATCTCTGCTGAATTAATTATTGATGAACTTATAAAACAAGATATAACTCAATTTTACATCTCTCCTGGCAAGCGCAACTTACCACTCATAAATGCACTAACACATCAATCTAGTGCCAAAATACATACTTGTATTGATGAAAGGTCAGCTGCTTTTATGGCCATGGGGTTTGTTCATAAATCACACTCTCCAGCCGTTTTAATCTGCACATCAGGTAGTGCTTTAGCCCATTATTCACCTGCAATACTTGAAGCACTTCATAGTAACCACTCACTACTAATTATTTCTGCCGATCGTCCTATCTCTTTAGTGCATGGACATGCCAACCAAAGCATTAACCAGTATAACTTTTTCAATTTACCCAATAACCAATTTTATAATTTTGAACTGCACAGTGAACAAAGCTCCCCGAATAGTGTCAAAAGAGTTATTGCACATATTTCAAACCAGATTCGCACTATTGATAGTCCCATTCATATCAATATACCTTTTTCGGAACCCCTAGATTACTCACAGCAAAAAATATCTCCATCATATCTTAAGCAAACTATTTCTCTTTTGATGAGTAAAAAACCATATACTACATATATTCAAAATACTGCTCATCTTAAAACACTTGTATCCAATAAGACTACAGCAGTCGTTGTAGGTGCTCTTGAGAAAAACCGACCACGAGGACTAGCTCCTTTTTTGAAAAATATTTCATCACAGCTATTTTGTGACATTACCAGTATGCAAGATTGTAAATATAACTCTTTTCATCCTGATCACAAATCATTTGCACAAATGCTAGCTACAAAAAAAATTACTAATATTGTTCATATAGGAGGAAGAGTCACCTCCAATAAATATTATACATTACTACATAAATTTAATGTTTCTGTTATGCATATCACTAATGATAGCGAAGTGCTACAAGATCCATCCTTCCAAGTATATAGCGTTGTGAATACAAAAAAAATGCCTAGTATAACAGCCTATTCTAAACCACAAGCATATGAGTCAAAAGCACTAACCAACTTATCTCACTATACCGCTGCCAAGCTACTATGGGATGTCCTCCCTGTAATAGAAAATCTCTTGATCGGAAATAGTATGATAATCAGAGCATTTGATCTGCTATCAAAAGCGAGAAGGCACTCTGCTCTTTTTTTTCAACGTGGTACTAGCGGTATTGATGGAAACTTATCTCATGCAATTGGTATTGCGCAGGCATCTAAAATAAAGACCCACGTTGTCACTGGTGATCTTGCATTTTTTCATGATATTGGATCTCTATTCAATTTATATAAGGATAAAATTAATTTAACTATATATATTATAAATAACTCTCAAGGTGGAATATTTAATCTATTGTCACTAAAAGATTCTACCCAAGCACAAAATATAATTGCACACTCACATACTCAACAGCTTGAGCCTCTGGCTAAGAGTTTTAATATCCCCTTTCAATGTGTCACAACGACTAAAGAGTTAGAAACGCTTATTAAATGCTTAGGTAAAAAATCTGGAATCAACCTTGTAGAAATGAAGGTTGATCAAAAGACGTCACAGAAACATTTCAAACAGCTAGTTAGCCAGTAAGTCTTATGAAAAGAGAAACTATAAAATATCTTCTTCTCGCAACAAGGCCCAAAACACTACCAGCTTCACTATCTCCAATTATAGTAGGACTAAGTTACTCACACTATATGGGTATTACATTTTCACTACTCACAGCAATACTTACCGGTGTCGTCGCACTACTATTGCAGATTAGTACTAATTTAGTAAATGACTACTATGACTCCAAATCAGGTATTGACCAAAAACGAGAATTTGGACCAACCAGAGTAACCCAAAAGGGACTACTAAAGCCTGAACATGTAAAGCTGGCATTTCTAACAACATTTTCTCTTGCACTCATATTAGTCTTTCCACTTTTTTTAAGAGGTGGAGTACCCATGATCATATTAACCAGTAGTTGCTTCCTAGCAGCATTTTTATATACAGGAGGCCCACTGCCTCTATCACATTTTGCTCTCGGTGAAGTTTTAGCATTTCTATTTTTTGGCCCTATTGCCGCATGGGGAGTCTATTATCTACAATCACTTCAACTTGATATTCAAAGTGCATCAACACTTTTATTGGTAGGAACTCCTACAGGGCTAATATCTGCTCAAATAATGAGTATTAATAATCTACGAGATAGAAATAGTGATGCCACAGCATCTAAGATAACAATTTCGACACTCTTACCAGAGAAATTTGCACGAGCAGTTACTATCACATTGTTACTACTATCCATCCTAACACCATTTTTAATATTGCCTAATTTACTACCAATAACATTCCTAATACTCCTATCTCCATTGCCATTTATAATGAGATGGAAATGTCTATGGGCCGAGCAGATTAGTAATAAGTTTAATGATGCTCTTGCAGCAACAGGACAATATATGTTTTTGCATGCTCTCTTACTTGCAACAATTTTCATATTGAGTCGGTAAGTAGTGCAAATTAAATTTCAAAAACTTATTCATCAGCATCTTTTTTACTCAAAACCCATACGAGTAATTGACGAACTGCTATATGAACGAGAAATTGCCACATTCACAATATTAATTAATGAAAATAAATATTACGCGGAACTATCTCCACTAGTAGGCTTTCACCAAAACGAATTAAACAGTACAGTAGAAATTTATAACCAGCAGTTAGATGGAAAAGACTTCGAATTAGACGTCAGCGCCATAAACTTAACCTCTCCTCTCTTTAACCTATGTAACTTGCCTCAAAAAGTACTTCAAAATATTTCACTACTATATGCTGTAGAGCAATCTCTTTTTCAATTTTTATTAGAAGATAAAGACACTTTAAAACAGTTTTCCCCTACAAAAGAGATTGCATCGGCTGAACTGCTCACTGATACTAATAGTCGTCCTACTGCACATACAATTAAAATTAAAATTAGGCCAAACGAAACTGACATTTTTTTATCAGATAAGAAAAACTATCGTCTTGATGGAAACCGTAGCTTTTCTGTAAAACAAATAAATACTTTTTTTGATTCACAAAATATCAAAAGTATCGAATTTATAGAAGATCCACTAACAAATAGAGATGATTACATAATTTTTAATTCTCCTGTTCCACTGGCCCTCGATGAGAATCTAGTGTGGGGTTTAGAACAGCACATTCCATTTGATTATGCGATAATTAAACCATCTATTTTTGCTATCTCTAGAACTTTAGAAATAATGGATGAGTGCCATCAAAAACAAGTAACTCCTATTATCAGTAGTAGTTATGAAGGAAGTGATGTTCATAAGCTTTTAAAAATTATATCTACATATAAAAATAGGTCCGCACTCCCTCAAGGACTATCTCCTCAAAGCTTTATTCACCCTTTAAGTAATTACCAGACACAATGGAGTAATCTTTTTTTTTCGACGAGCATGATAAATGGTAACCTCTATTGGGAACAGTTATTTAAACGTAGTCATGCCATTGCCACAACACTACACACTAGGCTTAAAACTAAACAAACCATTGCTCTATGTTTTCCAACAACTATTCAATCAATTGAATATATTTTTGCACTGTGGATTCTCGAAAAGACTATTGTCATATTACCTCACAAAATCTCCGAACTTGAATTAGAACAGGTCAAGACAGAGATACCTATAGACGAAGTCATCACTAACCCAATGGATGAACCGTCACTCTCTTTCAATAAAAATATCAAGCTAGACCACTTGTTTAATCTAAAAAATGATTCCACATCACTAATATTACTTACCTCTGGGTCCACAGGAACACCTAAAGGAATATGCTACTCCATGAATGGATTAGTAATGAGTGCTTTTAGTACTATTTCCTGTTATGAAATGACAACGAACACCTCATTGTATCAGTCTCTCCCCTTACATCACATTGGAGGATTTATGATATTTTTTAGATCATTTATACTCAACTCCAATTATTATATTGGCCAAGATATAAATGTACTAGAATCAAAAAACATACCTCTTGATTATATCTCTCTTGTTCCTACACAGTTGGAGAAGTATTTAAAAAATGACCAGATAATTAAGTTACTACAACGACTAAAAGGAGTAATTATAGGAGGAAGTAGTATTTCTCCTACTATTACACATTCACTCACTAAATTTAATATTCCATTTTTTCTAACCTATGGAATGAGCGAAACAATTGCGCAAATAACTTCAAATATATGCTCTAGAACTCAAGGAGTTGGACAAACTCTAAAATATTATAAGATTAAAATTATTGATTCCACTATGCATGTCAAATCACAATTCTTAGCACGTGGAACTATGCAAAAAAAACAATTTATGCCATTACAGTTAACAGATGGATATTTCAGTACACAAGATTTAGGATTCTATAAAAATGATATCCTACATATAACAGGACGAAAAGATAGAGTTTTCATTTCAGGTGGAGAAAATATATCTCCAGAGGAAATTGAAAAAGTGGCACTAACTCACCAACAAATAACGCAAGCAGTACTAGTCAACGTTGATGATGACCATTTTGGATGTGTAGGTTTTTTATTTTATGATACGCTATCAAATCAATCAATAGATGACATACAGCTTAAAACTTTTTTTAAAAACAACCTATCAAATTTCAAGTGTCCGAAGTTTTTTTACTACCAGCCTCTAACTACAAATAATCTCAAAATTTCACTGCCTGCGTATAATGACTTGGCCAAGACTCTTATAAGTAGCAAACAGGTTAGACATGTTTAATTACACAACTCTCGGATCCCCTACAGATCAACCACTAATTTTTCTACATGGGTTCATGGGCAACTATCAGGATTGGAATACAATTACTAAAACTCTTAAAAATCACTTCTACTGTATTTGCATTGACCTACCAGGACATGGTAGCTCCCCTAATATAAGTGACAAAGAGACTTTTTTTCTATTTATGAAAGCTCTTATCATAAAACAATCTTCTCCATACATAGTTGGTTATTCAATGGGAGGAAGAGTCGCCCTAGACTTATTATATCATCACAGTGAGCTCTTCAGCCATCTCAAAGGACTGGTTTTAGAATCATCACATCCAGGACTACATGATAAATCAGATAAACAGCAACGCCTTATAAATGACCAAAAACTACTATCAAGTATTTCAGATCAAGCAGCACTCCAGTTTTTTTTACAAAAATGGTATAGAGTTCCTCTATTTGGAAATATTTCATCACACCCTGATTTCAAGCAACTAATACAAAATAAAAAAGTTAGTTCTGTTCAGAATTGGCAAGACAGCCTCGACTGCTGGAGTCTGGGAAGGCAAGAAGACTGCAGTAGTGTCTTGCAAGAATTATCAACATATTTTATATATGGTGAACATGACCTTAAGTATCGACAAATTGCCAAAACGCTCAAATGTGAATGTAAGACTCATGTTATCAAGGGCGCTGCTCACAATACTCACTATGAGCAGCCTAATAATTTTATTGAAGTACTACTGAATTTCTTTTAAATCATCATAAAAAATATTTTGAGAATCTACAGGTGACTCAACAGTCTTTGTTAGTTTCTTAGCTTCTTGTTTTTTTATACTCTGCTCCAATTTCTCTTTTTTATTAGCTACAATTACATATCCAGTGACTTCACCATTTTTACGAATGGCAGACACTGTTTCATAATCACCATTCTCTTTTTGAATAATGACTTCCCCTTGTGTCGCTAATAATTTTAGAAGTTCTTGTCTATTTTCAGGAAGTAGCATTTTTACCGTTTCTTTAATTGAAAATGTTAATAATCCTCCAGTTCCAAGATAACTACCACCAAATGCACTACTTACGTACTGCCTGCTAGCTTGCCGTTGAATAGTATTACCACTGACAGAGTTACTTCCTCCACCTGATGGTGCAGACACTTCCGCAGCAGAAAAACCACTTGTGTTACTTGAAGGTGCACTCACTGACGAATTTGATACACTTGCTACAGTTGGTTGATATAAGTTATCCTTACTTCTATATGAATTGGGCTCTGTTTTTGCTTGAATAGCAGTTGCCTTTGCAACAACGTCCTGGCTCCTTTTAGCACTACTAATCTCATCTTTTAATTCTGCCATTTCTACTTTTAATTTTTCAATCATAGCCTGTAGCGAACTCTCCTCTTCACTACTTATTTTATCTTCACCACTAGTGCTACGCTGTACACGATCTTCCAAAGCATCTACCTTTTCCTGCTTTTCTTCAAGACCACTTTCCATTGATGAAATGTCACTCGCGATTTTATTTCCTGCTGACGATAATTCAGACGGACTGAAGGATGAACTCACACTTTGTGGTGTTTGATTACCCATAGATGCTATGGCACTATCAAACTCAGATGACGATCTTGATTCTTCACTGCTTAAACTAGTCGAGCTCATAGGAGTTATACTGGCACTCTTATTAGCTATAATACTTTTACTCATTACTGCCTCACGTAATGATGGATTTTGAGTAAATGGAACTCTACTTTCTGGAAAATATATTCCATTTACACCCACAACTTCCTCAATATCCTTACTTTCAGCTGGTACAAAGCTATCTAGATCCCCCTCCGAGAATGTCAAGAGCGATTTCAGTTGCTCAAAATTTTTACTTAGCTTTATACATTTTAATAACTGCTTTTGAGCTTTCAAATCATTTATTTTCGGGAACTCCACTTCACCTTTTACAACTAAGTTACTTAATACGGATTCTAAATCTAAATCAGAAAATGGTACTTCAGGATGTAATATCTCAGCTTTTGTACATAAATCATGTAAATTGTTTCTCTGCTCTTCACATGACTTCCTAAGCTTATCTCTACCGCTTTTTTCAAACAGAGGTATTGCTATGTCATCTATATTTAAATTATCAATACTTGCCACTGAACGATCGTTAAGCTGCAAAAAACCCATAAAATCATTAGCACATCTTTTGATATCTATTGTCTCACCTCTCAAGCAGTTCTCAAGATCACTATCGGTTGTCACTGGGCTTCCCTGCAACAAAGTTACCAAATCCTGAACCTGATCATAAGAAGTAGGTCCACTAAATGTTAAGCTCCTCTTCAAAAACAATTTAATGGAAGCAGATAATTTCTGTTTAAACATATTGTGTAGTGCGAAGCCTGAATCTTTGGATACAATACTTTTATTCACTTCTTCCTTGGTTAGTATATCACTAATAAGATCGTCATAAGGCAGTGATAAAGAATGACTATTCGCTTGTATTTTTGTTCCTGCCAATTTGTAATACTCACCTAGGTCAGCACCAGTAAATATTGCCCCACCCAATTGAGTGTTAACTTTAAATATTTTGTTTACTCTTTTAATCGCTTTTGGTGAGCAGTTATTAATTATATTATCGATATTACAAGTATCATGGGCAATACCATCTTTATCTAATATTGCTGTTACTTTTTCAATTATTGCAACACTATCTACGCTATCACTTAAGTGCCTACCAAGTTGAATCATCTTTAAACTCATCCCAATCTGCTTTAGTCGCTCAGCTGAAAATATTGCACGGGGAAAACTTAGTCCACCTTTACTTTCTATACAAGCACATATCTTTGTGTGATCTTCACCTTCCTTAATGCAATTGTTCAGATTGGAATTAGAAATAATCTTCATAAAATCTTTATGCATAAAATCAGTCAATCCTGGTGAGTCTGGAATACATAGCTTTGTACCGGAATTATTCATGAAACTATATTCTGAATTATAGTCCCATACTCCCGTAACATCTCGATTTGCATAAACCGATGTTGAACATAATATTGAAATCAATATAATGAAAATCATAACTCACCTCAAAGACTTTTCGGCTAATAACCAAGATTCTTTATATAAGTATGTAGTAAAAGCTGCTAAATACTGAGAAATAAATATCACCTATTTAATATCAAGTGGTTAATAGTTTTTTTTGAGGTGGCATACTACCCCAAAAACAAGGCAAAAAAAAACCTCCATTTCTGGAGGCTTTTTACTTATTAATCTTTTTTTACTTTTTTAACTTTTTTCTTCTTTGTCTTCTTTTTCTTACCACCTTTTGTCTTTTTTAATTTTTTCAATCCAAAGGCAGTTGCTCCTGCTAAAAGTGCATACATCAGATATGTTGTCGCATCAGTACCACTTCCACTTTTTCCACTTTTACGTTGATGGCCAATACCTAGCTGCTCATCATCTGGTAGAAAGTTTATCTCTCCTCCAGCTAAGTCCTTTGCCTCTTTCATTTTGTAAGTCGACCTTGGTCCATTTTTTTGCCTAAAGACTCTTAGAGTGGCAATAACTTTATCAAAAATTCCACGGTACTGATTATAAAAATCTTTTGCGACAGAGAAAGTAACCGCAACACCTAAATCTTCTTTAACTGTAGCAAGATACCTTGTATAAAAGCCAGGAACTTCACTTGCAAGATGTAAAGCATCAACCCAGCGATGAGTGTTAATCGTCTTTAAGCCAACTGTTCTAGGATCGGAGACTTGTGTCTTTCCCCCTGGCAGAGTGAAAGTTTTTTTTCTTTTAAGATATGTCTGATATCCATCAAGTGAGTCTTGAGAGCCTCTTATTTTTGCTGCTAAAATTATTATAGCTTCTTTTTGCCGATCTTTATTCGAGCTTTGGCACACCCATTCAGATCCTTCAAGATTACATTTCCATCCTGCAGGAAGTTCAAACTCACAATACTGACTTGCAAAGCGCTTCGCTTGTACGCTAAAACTCATTGCAATTATCGTCAATAAAACTAAATAGTTTCTTTTCATCATATCCTCACTTCTTAATTTAAAATATCTATTCACTTGTATTTTACACGAAGTATGAAATTATACAAAATATGAATTTTATTCCCAATACTTAATAAGCACGAGCAGACCACCCTTTCTCAATTTTTAGCTGTCTATATTTTTTCACAATACGAATAATTGACCAAGTTGCTTTTAAATCTTGAACTACTCCTGTGGCAACTAAAATGTTTTCTCCAAAAAAGTCTACACGGTAGATATCAATACGCATATTTCGATCTAAGTCTTTGGCCAGCCCAAAATTAATTTTAATATACTTTCCTCTTGGAGATATCTTTATAACCTCTCCCTCAATGTCATACTCTTTAAATGCTTGCTGGCGAAGCTTCTTAACAGAGTTACCACGTACTCCACGAATAAGAGACACCCCCCCCCAATAACCTAAGTCTGTCGATTTCCCTACAAAACGAGAGCCTCCCTCTACTCTGATACCCCACGTTTTCCACTTTTTAACGATTCCCACGTAGCCTTCTACAAATTCTCTATTAACACTGTTATATAGGTTAGTAGCATCCAGTGATACTTCTAGTTTTTCCGACGGGTCATCTGTATAAACATCATTTTTCAATGAAAATACTCCAGCAACTCCTGCAAATAGATCCCACGATCTAAAAAGGGAAGCATATTCAAAACGATACAAAACTTCTGATGACTGCTGTTCCATATAACGGTGAAATCCAAATGAAAAATTTATCAATGAGTCTTTACTCAAGTAGTAACTTCCTAGGGCAGACATCGTCATAGAATCAATATCATCTCCAATCGAAATGACAGTAGGATCACCGTTTGTAAACATCACCTTGCTGTAGCGAAACTCTAAGCCTAAGTGCCAATTAATATCTGCCGGAAACAGATATTTTATTAATATCGATGCATCATCCATTGAGTTGACACTATGAGTACCACTGCCTGCAGAGTAAGAGTTTAGAATCCCTTTCCCCTCAACTCCTAACTGTAAATTAGAAAATAGAGAGTGATATAATAAAAATGATCCTCTAATTGAGGCATAGTTAGTTGTTTCCACAGGTACTATTGCTAATCCATTAATATCGATTTTTTTTATACTTTTCCAATATGATGTGGACAATGCCCAATAGGAACTTTTCTTTTGATATTTTTGCCCCCATGAACGATAAAAATATGATTTTCCTAAAGCACTTGTAGAGATAAACAGTAATATTAATATTAACTTCATATGTCCTTCCTTGGATAATACGATGGAAAATTATTATATCATGTTAGGCAATTTTTTTGTAATGAGTATTTTTTTGTATAGGTAGTTCAAACTGCGTGTGCCAGACCTTAGCTGATTCATCAATAAAATAGGAGTAGTGTCCAGATTCTTTTTCTACAAGTGACCGAATTGAAGACAACCCTACTCCACCCAATTCGGAACTAACAACTGTAAAGTTATTTTTAATTTTGAACTGCAAGGAACTATTTATCACAGAAACTTTGATTTCAATAAAACTAGCTTCTGCTTCAGAAATATTTTTAATAAGATTGGTCACAATACGATGAAAACTCACTACATCTATCAAATATTCAGCAGATAATTGATCAAACCCTTTCATCACTATTTCACAATTGTTAGTTGAAAAATAACTATAAAACAGTGACTCTATAAGCGATAAAATTTCTGTAATTTCCCTTACATCATCAACACAAGATACATTTTTATGTCTTTGCCCAGAGTGATTAACAATAATCTTCTGTAAGACTTCAATCTCTTGTTTGATCATACTCATTTCGTCTAAATCTAATTGAATATTTTGTGCTAATTTATGGGAGAGAAATAACGTTAAGCTATGTGTTTGATTTATTAAATCATGATAAAAATGATTATCAATATCTTTACTTTTTTTCTTTAAAAAATCCACGATTACTCCTCACTAACATATCGGAGCAATCGTAGAGTTACTTTACCTATTTTACTGGGTCAAATCTGGCACTATCACCTAGCGCTTCTTCGATGCGAAGTAGTTGATTATACTTCTCTAAACGGTCAGAACGACTAGCTGATCCTGTTTTAATGTGCCCTGCCCCTGTTGCAACTGCAAGGTCTGCAATAAAACTGTCTCCCGTTTCACCAGATCTATGACTAATAACTGCAATAAAATTATTCTTATATGCAAGCTCAATCGCCTCAAATGTTTCAGTCAATGAACCAATTTGATTTACTTTTACTAAAATAGCATTCGCCTGTTTTTTCTCAATTCCAACAGCTAGAATATCTTTATTAGTAACAAAAAGATCATCACCAATTTGTGGAGTCTTATCACCAAGAGCAGCAGTCATCTTAATCCAGCCATCAAAATCTTGTTCCGCAAGACCATCTTCAATAGAATAAATTGGATATTTTTGAATCAAAGAATCATAGTAGCTAATCATCTCATCAGAATTTAGCTCTTTGCCCTGCATTTTATACTTACCATCTTTATAAAATTCAGAAGCAGCAGCATCTAATGAGATAGACATATCACGACCTGGCTCATATCCGGCTTTTTTAATTGCCTCAAGAATCAACTCAATTGCCTCTTCATGTGATCCAAGATCAGGTGCAAACCCTCCCTCATCTCCAACATTTGTAGACAAGCCTTTCTCTGTTAAAACTTTTTTAAGAGCATGAAAAGTTTCAACTCCCGCTCTAAGGTTTTCAGAAAAACTTTTCTTTAAGTGTGGGACCACCATGAACTCTTGAATATCAAGATTATTTGATGCATGTTCTCCGCCATTAATAATATTCATCATAGGAGCTGGTAGGCGAATTGCTCCGACAGCATTTGGAACTTTTAAAAATTCACTCATGTATTGATAAAGCTCCATACCTTTATCTAAAGCACCTGCACGACATACGGCCATACTCACACCTAAGATAGCATTTGCTCCAAGGTTCTTTTTAAATGGAGTTCCATCAACCTCTAACATGGCAAGGTCAATATTTTTTTGTTCAGTAACTTCTTTACCAATTACTGCTGGAGCTAACTTTTCATTAACATTTTTAACTGCCTTTAAGACTGATTTACCCATATAGTAATTTTTATCACCATCACGTAGCTCTAAGGCTTCACGAATCCCTGTAGAGGCTCCCGAAGGTACTGCTGCCCGTCCTGTATTCCCATCCTCTGTAGTTACATCTACTTCCACCGTAGGGTTTCCTCTCGAATCTAATATCTGCCTTGCGTGTATTGCTGTTATTTTGGACATTACAAACTCCTTTTTAATAAGTTAATTTCGCTTCATTATACTTTACAATTACTAATTGAACAGAGGAAGTTCTTGCTTTATATTTCATTATCTTTAATACTGTAAAGGTATACTATTTTCCAAGGACAGCTAAAATGAAACTGTTATTATCAACTACTATTTTTATTATTGTCTTCTCATTACAAGCAGAAATGATTATCTATGAAGTAGATGAGGGAGATACTCTAGATACTATCGTGCAAGAAAAATTAGGTGAAGATGAATTGTCTCATAAGGATTATAATATCGCGGAGTTTAAAATTAAGCGCTATAACCCTAATATAAAAGATTGGAATAATATTCAAGAAGGGGTTCAAATTTTTCTATCTCCCCCAATATCTCCAAACATCGCAAATTTTTCAAATGCCTACTTACAAAAGTCATGTGATATAAACCGTAAAATATATGGCAAGCATCCTGATTATAAGCCAGCAGCGTGCCGCTAACTAAGCGGCACTCTTTAAAATTTTACGATACCACTCAGGAGTCAAAAACTTCGCTTTTGGAAATGGAAGTTTGTTAACAGCAATCTCATCAAAAAAAGTTGGAAGATATCCACATGCGGCCATCTCGCCAATAAACTCACCTGTATCAGGGTTTTTACCAGTTTGTACCCAGCGAAAAATATCTTTTGAGATATAACGGCCATGATCATCAAGACCACTAATTTCAGAGATATGAGATATTTTTCTACTACCATCATGATAACGAGAACACTGTACAATTATCTCCATGGCACTGCCAATCATCTTACGAATAGCATCAGGCGGTATGCGAGTATCTCCACTTAGAGACAACGTTTCAAGCCTTGTGCAAGCATCACTAGGAGTATTTGCATGAACTGTTCCCATACTTCCATCATGCCCAGTATTCATAACTTGGATTAAATCAAGCGCCTCAACTCCACGTACCTCTCCAACAATAATTCGATCAGGACGTAACCTCATAGCGGAAAGAACTAAGTCTCTAATAGAGACCTCTGTAATCCCCTTTGCGATATCTTCTTTTCTCGTTTCAAAGCAAACAACATGCTCAGCATTAATCTGTAACTCTGCTGAATCCTCAATAATAAGTAGACGTTGGGTTGTAGGAACTCTTGTTCCTAAAACATTAAGCATTGTTGTTTTTCCTGATCCAGTTCCACCAGAGACAATTACATTTTTCCCTAGGTAAATACATATATCTAAAAACCTAGCAGCATCAGCTGATATTGCTCCAAAACTGATTAGATTTTTCAACGTAAGCTTATCTTCTGAAAACTTTCTAATTGCTACAGTTGTCCCATTTCTCGCCATAGGAGGTATAACCACATGAATTCGAGAACCATCTGGTAGTCGAGCATCTAGTCTTGGGTTATCACTATCAATGACACGTCCTACCGACTGTGCAATCGCTCTCATCGCAGCCAGTAAGTCCTCCTCTGCCGTAAATTTATTTTCAGTTAAATAGATCAATCCTTTCCTCTCTGCAAAAATCTGCCTTGGCCCATTAATCATTATTTCAGATACATTTGGATCTTCCAGTAAATCTTTAACGGGCCTTAAAAAGTTTTTAATTGCGTCTTGAAAAACACTACTACTCATTGTTATTCCTATTCCTTTGCAGGCATCCAGATTTTTATTCCAGTACTTTGCTCTGAAGCAATTTTACGTTTTATTCTTTTTTGTAAACTCTTACGAGGTGGCTCTAGTACAACGAATTCACCTTGAATTTTTCCAGTAGGACAGTAAAAACGATAACTTCCAGGGGCATCAAAAAATAGTTCAAATTCTGAAATTTTTCCCTTAGAAACCCCAATAAAAATATTTTTTTCATCCATAATAAAGCAGCTACTTTTTTTAGTTGTTGCTGTCAAAAAGAGATGAATCTTCTCACCTGCAAAAAGTGCCAATTTTTGTGGGTAGAAGCCCTCATCAGTAGCAATAATTGAGTAGTTGCGTTGTGGTAGAGTTAGTTCTGCTCCCATCAATACTGATTGAAACAAGCTAGCGAGCATAGCACTAAAAAACATTAAATATTTCATATAGTTAGCCATAGATACTCTCTACTACAAATTACTCCCCTCACAATTAAGGGATCACTCTACTTTTATTGTCGGACATAACTACTTCAAACTTAAATTATTTTAAGAATTAGTGACTAAAAAACTTAACTATTCCCTATAATAGACGATAAGACAGTAGAGGAAGATATATGATAAAACTAATTTACCTAATTATGATATTCCCACTATTTTTTAGTGCTTATGCTGCCGGAACAGAACACCTGCTCACTCCACGGTGTGCTAATATTACTTCAGACAAACCTGGTGATACTAAGACAGGACAACTTTTTGAATGTATTAGTGAATGCAACGCACTGGCAGATAAGGATTACAACAAAGTAACTAAGAAGCTCAAAGAATTTTCACATGATCTTAAACAAAATCAAGCACTCATTGATATCGCGATTGATCTTTCATATCTAAAGTTAACAAGAGCATACCTAAAAATGCAAACAGGCCTCGAGTCCCCTGTTGCCATTACAACTGAAGAAATTAAAAAAAAATATGCAACTCTCAACGTTCATGAACTTATTCAACTCAAAATTTTCTACAGAGCTATTGCCCCTCACTACCTTTCCCAGCAAGATCTAAAAAAGAATCCAGATGCAGATAAAACAAAAGCACGCTTAGAAATTAAAGATACCAATGCAAATGTGGACTCCATGGCACAGGCGCTACTAAAGCTAACAAAAGATGATGATAACATGCTGAAGCTTAATCAACACGATCTAACTGTCTTACATGCACATGATAGGCGTAATAATAAAAGTACTACAAAGTCACAGTTTTACCTAAGAGCAGTAATCTTAAAAATTGGAAATATCTATAGAGATAGAAATTTTCCTGCTGACGATCTAAAGCAGTTAGAAAAGAAGATTGGTGCACATAAAAAAATCACCAAAGAGGATGTTAAAAAAGCAAAAGATACCCAAAAAAAACTTACACAAGATTTAGCTAAATATATTCAAAAACTACATAATACAAAAGATATATGCCAACGACTTATTAATGCCGACTTTATGAAAGGTCTCACTCTGTACTGTAATGAGAAAAGAGTTACATCTGTAATTTTAGACCATGATACATTTCTATTTGATGTACAAAAAATCACAAAAAAAGTTCACTACATTAGCTCTGCAGGGATTTCGATTAAAGCTTGTTATAATTTAACGACTAAAAAGACCGATATAACATTTCTCCGTCTACCAGCTAATAAGGAATGGACTGCAACTTGGAGTGATGGTGATAATAAGAAAAATAAAACCTTTACCAATACTAGTAAAAATATTGATAGAAAGCATAAAAAAAGTATTGATGGACACCTAAAAAAGATAAATTTTAAGAGTGCTAGTGGTAATATACCCTTAGTCGTTGTGGCACCCGATTGCTCAAAAGTCGACCCGACTGCGGAAACAGCTGTTACAAAAGCAAAACTAAGCATAACTGTAACCAAAAAATTAAATGCAGAGAACACAGAAGTGGTCATAAATACCATTGTTAAAATTGACGGTAAAAAAATACAAAAAGACGTTAGAATAAGATGTATTCGGGTTAATGATTTTAATGAACTTACTGAGAGAACTGACCAGATTCAAGATATAGTAAATCCTCAAGAAGAGCTTCCAAACCATGCTACAAAATATTTTAAACCAGGAAGTAGTGTCACATTAACAAATGAAGAACAACAAATTCAATGTACGGCAACCAAAGCAGGACTCGATGATGCAACAGGTACTATTACTGTTGAAGTAAAAAAAGATCCTGTGGAGAAAGTAGGATTAAGTCTAGAATTAATAGTTGATACAAACGCTGAAGATGACAAGAAAGCTCATATAACTGCCAACGTTACAGAAATTGATGGCGTAGTACAAAGTATCGTGTGCAAACCAATTGGTCCCACTAAAGTTGACACGAAACAGTTTTTTGATACAACAAAAGAAAAACAATATTTCGAATGTACCTTATCTGCACCAGGATATGTAGATGTTATAAAATCAGACCACATCAGAGCAAGAGAGAGTGAGGACGAAGATGAAGATGAAGAGGATGACGAAGAGGATGAAGTTGAAGAGAGAAAACCACTAAGTTTTACACCGGGACCACCTCCACAATATAGCAAGATCCCCCCAAATCAACCATATTTTTTATCAGGGATGCCTTAAAAATTATTTTTTAAGTCCCTTGCGTTTTTCTTGCATCATTTTCGTTAAATGTTCACGTAACCACTCTAGCGCTTCACGTGCCGCAATAGAGTGAGTTCTATTTTTCAGAGCGGCAAGTCTAATTGAATTTCGTAAGACCTTTCCACTTCCACGAAAAGTATATATTTTTTTTCCTCTCTGTCTAAGTTTTGATACAACATAGCGAGGTAATACTCCCGCTCCAACACCCTCTACAATCAGCTTTGCCAAACCTTGCACGTCCATAATATAGGCCACAACATTTAGC
>DAOWEO010000138.1 GCA_030638415.1 Bdellovibrionales bacterium
AGTATGAATATTGCCATGAATTTTAGACATACTCTCCCACGCCTGCTGATCAAGTAGGACTCCATTAGTAATAATGTTGATATTTAGTTTAGGATAGTCAGCACCGTTTAAGTTAAATAACAATTTGCGATATAGTGGACTGGCAAAAGGATCCCCTGCTGAGCAAATATATATAAACTCCGCATCTTTAAGTAGATTTGGTAGAAGGTTCTCATGAAAATATTCAATACTATTTAGATCACTGTCACCCATCTTTATGATACTGCTACGACATGATGGACAAGTCAGGTTGCAGGTTCTGTCTTCACTAAAATTGATAATACGTGGCCCTTTGGCCAGCTCTGTTTTACCTTCTAGGATAAACTTACGGTGCTGGGGATCGTGAGCAAAGCGACGATCATGCAATGTGTTTCCCTGAATCTCAGGACACAACTCTTTATTACAATATTTATAACTACCATCTAGAATTGATGCTCTTACCCTTTGTAAGCTCGGAGCATTCCACAAATCTCCAATATCTTTAAAGCTTTTTGCAGGAACAAATTCAGGCAGCCATGTTGGACAGCAAGAATAGAGACGAATCTCGCCATCGGTGAAATGAACATCTAAATATTCAAATGGTTTCGGACAAAATACATTTTTTAGCTCAACATCATTCATCACAAAAGTTTAAACTAAAGTACTGTTAAATTCCAGCACGAACTCCTCTCATTACCAGATCAGCAATAATATCGTCTCTATCGTGCTTTACAGCAAGATCGAAAATAGTGTCCCCTTGAAGATTTTTTAAGTTAAAATCAACATTTGGATAATTGGCAATTTGAAAATACACATCATTGTCTATATTCAAAACACTACCCATAATTGCATTAATTCCAAAATCATCTTGAGCGTTGATAGCAAGACCTTTAAAGCTTAAAAACTGATTTACGACTTCTAACGAAGAGTGACTTGCAGCAAGCATTAGTGCATTACAGCCAAGTTTGTTGATTAGAGTTATATCAATATTTTCTTGATCAAGTAAGATCAGAGCCGAGTCATCACTTTGATAATATGTCGCGTACATGAGAGCACTCCACTGAAGGGTATGATTTACGGCATTCATATTCAAAGAGCTGAACTCATCAAACAAGAGCTCCATAAGCTCTGAGTCATCATCTTTTGCCAGCAACATTAATAGTGTTTTTCCTTGCTTATCTTTTTCGGTTAAAAGAGTAGGAGCCCTTCTCACAGCTTGCAGTAAGATCTCTTTATATTCAGGGGTATCGATTTCGTAACTAAGTACATCAACTATATTTTCACCAATAATGTTTCTAGTTAACAAATCAATTTCACTTGATTTAAGTAAAAAGTTTATCATCGATAAGTCTTTTTTCTCCAGCGCAACCATTAGTAGTGAATCTTTTGTAATCACATCACGACTATTTATAGAAGCCCCATCTGCTAAATATTCTTTTACTTTTTTTACATCACCACGTTTTACTGCATTAACAATATCTAACTCTTGTTGTAGTAAATTGGAAGAGAGATAATCAAAGTCAATTTGATTTAATTTAGTTACGCCCTCACCTTTACACTTATCACCAAGGCAAACATTAACCTCATAACAACCATTTTTATTTTTTGTATAATCACTGCTTCCGCGAACTAAAATACCCTCTACCTTTCCTGTCACGTTATTAAATACAGGTGATCCTGAGTTTCCAGAAAATGCATCAAGATTTGAAAGGACAAATGGTTGTTTACTATCATTACTGCGCACATGTGCACTAGATGCAATTTTAATAGGCATACCACTTGGATATCCTATAATGAAAATTTCAGAATTTGTTTGTAGTGGATTTTTTAAATTCATCGAAAGAGGAGCATGCTCGGCCATGCGGTCAAGTTCGATTACCGCATAATCTAGTCCTGTTTTATCATTCATCTCTCTAGCGAGAACTTTTTTACAGCCATAAACTTGCTTTTTTTGAATCACTCGACTGTCAGAATTTGCCTTGTCATAGTTAAATACCCAAGAGTAATCGCTACAATCTCTATCCTTGCTAATACAATGTCCTGCAGTAACAAGTCTATTTTTTGCTATAAGAAATCCGGAGCAGACACCAATTGCATTTTGGGAACGAAAGCGCTCCTTTTCACATAATTTTTCAGTATCACCTAGTAATTTCTCATCAAATATAAAATAGTCTTTTTTTCTTTTGAGTAGTGTTGACTCAACCATGACGGCCACTGAAGATGCTAAACCTTCAAAGCGAGTGTTTGATATAGGTTCTTCTCTATTGTCATCCCCATATACAACATTTCCAGCTGTTACAATAGGCTCGATATGAGATGCATCTCTTCTATTATCACAACCAGCAATAATAACTGCAAATAGAGATAAGAAAAGAAGAGGAGTACGCATATAAAATATATCCTTTGTAAAAGCCAAGCAGATATTGATTCATTGTTATATCATAACTCTGACGCACTGCCTTAAAATTGTAAATTTTACTATTTGTTTGAATAAAATTCGATTTCAGCTTATGTTTGCCCAACTAAACTTAAGGAAATACCTATGAAAGTAAAAATTATTACACTAGTTGGATCATTAATACTCTCTCTAGCATCATTTGCTAATGCTGTTCAACCTTGCTCACAAGACAAATTTACTAGTGATAGAATCAGTGAACTTAGCACTATTAGAGCTTACAGTATTACAATGGAAAACAATCAAGGCCAGCAAGTAGGAGCAATTTTTCTTGGCAAAGATAAACGCCCTGCGGATATGTTGATTTGTGGAACCTATACTAATTACTTTTACGTCAATGGAAGCCTCCAGTCATGGATTCCAGAAGCTTATGAGTATAAGCAAATTGCAACTGTCGAAAGTGCGACTATCCACCAAGACGAGGCTCTCGTTTCAGCTATTAGCTATACCGATGATGATATGAACAGTGATGACGACGACTATAACACTAAAATAAAAATAATTTTTCAAACTATTAATTTAGGAGGCTCTCCAACTGAAGCTGGTGAGTTTTTTATTACAATTCCAAATTAATAACAGGGCAATGCCCAAAGGATACAACATGAAAAAGACACTGCTAGGACTATTGGTATTACTTCCATTTCTATCACTTTCTGCCATGGAAATTGTCTACAACTGTGGACCAGATGATGGTGAAAAATCTGTACTGATGCTTAAGACATCACCAGATGGAAGTTTTTTTGAATATAGGGCAACTTATATTAAGTTTGCAGGATTTCCTCTACAAACAATTCAACTTGAAGGCAGTCAAGAGACTGATGACGACGGAGAGAAGTATTACCATATGAACGATGCAAACAATATTAATTTTCAGGTATTGGTTGAGAAAAAAGAAGTTGGTGAAACAGCTATTTTAAAAGAAGTAACACTGAAAGATTTCACTATTGTTAATGATGTTGATGTGAAGTGTTTTGTTGTCAAAATCAAAAAGTAACTGATTTAATACTCCGTTGACAGAAAAGGCTCTTTTTTGTCAACGGATTTACAAGACACCACAAGTTCCATTTGTTATTCCTATATTCAGTTAACATCTTTTAACTCATAATAAAGGAATTACCATGAAACAAATTATCCTATTTCTATCTCTCGTCACTCTTTCCTGGTCTACAACAGCCTCAACTTATGGAAATGCATCTGGCGAAGAGTTCTATGATCGCTCTGGAGCATTTTTTTGCTATGATAAAAAAATAGCTTGTCGTCTTCCAACTGTCAGCGATCTTGAAATTCTGCTTGAGGATTTCGCAGTATACCGAAATGTACGACTTGAGAGCATTCAAACAAGCCAAGCTCATAAAGCTAAGATTTTAAGTGATATTGCAGCTTTTATTCCACTTAGTGACACTGGAACCTATTCAGAAATGATAGAGGCCCTCTATGCCACTACTGTAGATAGAAGAGACTTTAAAACACTTGATGGTATGTTAAGTATGTTCGATTACAACTCTCCATATGAAATAGCACTACTTGATCTCATTAATGTGATCGAACAATGGGATCGTTCTAATACAGATCTAAGCACACGTGCCTTGGAGTATTCACTACTACTTAATACTAATGAATTTCATGCTGCGATTAGAAAAACAAGTTTTCAGGTTGAAGACATGAACGCAGTAGAACAGGCAGGTGGCGTGGAGTTAGCGAACTATTATGATCATTACAATATGTTTCGCATCTCAACAGCACTCGCACCTAATATAAGCCTACACTTTGTAGATTTTAATATGGATACGTACGTAACCACCAGTGGTTGTCAGGATGTAGATAGTTCATTCCATGCAACACGTAAGCTCTTTTATAACTACCAATACCCTTTTAAGGATATGGGATACAAGCCTTTTGCCAAAAATATTCCATTTTTAAAGTTCCTATTTAATGGTCCTAATAACAAGCCACTGAACATTACATGTAAAAAAGTTGGAAAGTTTTCTTCTAAAGCACCTACCTATAATAACACTTCTCACACTCTCACTGTAAAGTATTGGAAAGGGTTAGATTTCTGTGCACCAGGAAGTTGTGGAGATCTTAGCCCACATTTTGACTCTGTAATGAAGACAAAATTTGGCAGCGACGAGCTTCTCAACTTTTTACAAGGTCAGTTCAACTAGTCTTTGTGATTCACTTCTTTTTTATATATTAACAAAATAACATTTTCTTACAAACTACCAACTTTCAGACAGATAGGACTTAAAAGTCCCTATCTGTCCACCCTCAGCATATCTTTCTTACAAATTAGCTGTAGCCTATTACTACTTAGGATATAGTGCTGTTTATGCTACTATTATACGTTTTACTTATTCAAGGATGAAAAAATGAAATTTATTACAATTTTACTGTTATTAGTATCCCTTAATGCCGTTGCAAAGCCTCTTGTACAAGAGAGCTACTTTGTTTTCGATCAAGATAAGAAAGTACTAAAGCATCTCGTTTCACAATATGATCTTATTATCGATCACATGAGTGAAATGGGCTATGAGGTCTATGGACCTACCGGTCTTGGGAAGTGGCTACAACACTTAAAAGTTGAGCACCAAAATATCCAGCCTAGCAGTAAAGGATGGGGTAGCCGTGGAGATTGGCCTACTCATGAAGAGATCACAGAACAGTTAGAAAACCTGGCAAGACGCTATCCGGCCATAATTAAGCTATTTTCAATTGGCCAATCAGAGGATGACCGTGAACTATGGATGGTCAAAATATCTGATAATGTAAATATTGACGAGCGTGAGCCAGAGTTTAAATACATCGCCAATATGCACGGAGATGAAATTGTAGGCCGTGACGTAATGGTGAAGTTTATTGCGGATCTTGCCAGGAACTATAATAAAGACTCACGTATCACAAACCTAATTAACAATACTGAAATATATATTATGCCAACCATGAATCCAGATGGCAGCATGGAGCGCACCAGATCAAATGGAGCTTGGGTAGATCTAAATCGTGATTTTCCCGATTTTACCTCTCGTGATAATTTGAATTCTTCGCAGGGACGAGGCATTGAAACTCAGGCCATTATGAAGTTTCAAGCAGAACGCCACTTTGCACTTTCAGCAAATTTTCATGGCGGTGCGGTGGTTGTAAACTATCCTTGGGATACTACTGGTGATGATCATCCACTACAAACTCTTATAGAAGAAATATCTCTCGCTTACGCTTCTCCAAACCCAACCATGAGCTCTTCCAGAAGATTTGAAAATGGAATCGTCAATGGATATGACTGGTATGAAGTAAACGGTGGAATGCAAGACTGGAGTTACTACTTTCATAACGACCTGCAAGTTACAGTTGAGCTTAGCTATACAAAATGGCCTCGCTACAATCAGTTAGATGATTTTTATAATGAAAACCGTGAAGGCTGCCTCGCTTATATGGAAAAAATTCACCAAGGTGGTGGATTCTTCTTTGATAATATGAGCAGTGGCACTGTGATGATTAAAGACAAAAGTAAAAATATGGAAGATGTTGGACCATTTACTTACTGGGGTGGCGAATTCTATAAAATTCTTCCTAACGGAGAGTATCTTTATACAATTACTACAGATAGTGGTGAGGTTATCGAGTTAGACGTATCGGTTAATCAGAAAAAGCTAACCAACCATATGGTTCGTTTATAATAAATTTAAAAATGTGTACGAAGCAAGCTTACTTCGTACACACCATTTAATTATACGCTTTCAATCAGAGTAGATAAAATCTTAGTTAACTTCTGTGTATCTTCTAAAGTAACATTATGAAAAAGTGAGATACGAAATTGGTTTCGACCCAATTTTCTATATCCATCAATTCCATAAACCCATTTTTTATCTTCTAGCAGCTTAATGATATCATCGACATTAGCCTTATCTGCAACATCAACAGTTGCGACAGCTCTCGAGCGATATCCTGCATCTTCAATATAACAGCTCAGGTAATCTTTCTCTTGAGCCCAATTATAGATATGGTCAGCTTTTTTCTGGGCCATATCAACTACAGTCTCATATCCCAAAGCATTCATTCTTTTAAGCTGCTCATTCAAAAAGTAGATCGTTGCAATCGCTGGAGTATTGTAAGTCTGGTTCTTATCAGAGTTATTAATAGCAGTCTTCCAATTCATAATTGGTGGAATGTAGCGACTCTTATCCTCAGCCAGCTTTAGAGCACGTGTTCTGGCCTTTGGTGACATAATTGCAATCCATAGACCACCTTCACTAGCAAAAACTTTTTGTGGTGAGAAAAAGAAAATATCTGTTTTAGAAACGTCACAAGGAACTTGACCAGCGCCACTAGTAGCATCAACGGCTAAAATAGTATCAGCATCTACTTCTGGTAAGCCTTTAATTTGTACTCCCGTAGAAGTTTCATTTAAAGTTACAGCAATAACGTCTGCTCCTGCGACATTTGTTGCGTCCACGCCTTGACCAAAATCAACAGCAACTTCTTGAGCTTCAATCCAAGGGATAAGCGCAGAAGATTTATACCACTTTTGCGAAAATTCACCACACGTGTGGTGCACAATTTTTTTATCTACAATGCCCAGACCTAACATATCAAAAAGAAGTGTCGCCCCGCCGTTACCTAAAGCGATCGTATAATCACTAGGAACGTTAAAATATTTACGGACACCATCTTGCATCTCTTTTACCAGATTTTTAACCACAGGCTTTCTATGACTGGTTCCAAGCAGTTCAACTCCTGTCTCAGCAAGAGATTGCATAAATTCAACTGGAACCAAGGATGGCCCTGAACCAAAACGAGGATCTGCAGGTTTTAGATCATCAGATAATTTTACATTTTCAAACATATTTCCACCTTTTTTATAGATTTAACTCGACTATCCTAACCCAATTAGCTTTAATTATGAAGTTTAATAAGGAAAAAATATGACCTCCAAACAAATTCTACTTCTTTGCATCGTAATGTTAGCTCTATGGGTTAAACCTGGTCCTGCACAAGAACAAGAGTTTTTTGCATTTAAAGGCCTTGCCTTGGGCATCGGCACTCTATCTCCACCTATTGGACTGTACCAAAAAGATGAAGTTGGAAATAGTAATACATTTCGTTTTAATTTTTTACTCAAAATTGACAGCTATCACTATATAAGTGAGGACTTCACTCTCTCTTTGGGGGCTGGTGCAGAGTTACCCTCAAGTGATGAAGTAGGAAATAAAAAGTTCCCCTTTTATTTTACCACACGCCTACGTTACGACTTCCCATTTTTTGAAATATATGTTGGCAATATGTTCTACTTTCAGAATCAATTTGGAACTGGAGAAAGCGTCGTGCTGAATAATGGTGACGGCATGAGTGAATTCTTTTTACCAGATGAAAATAGAACCTCACGGAACTGGATCATAGAGTTAGGAGCAACATTTTATTTTACTCCAGATATCTTTTTTGAACCGACACTGCTGCTCGTTAATATAACTAATTCTACAAAAAAAAATGTTGGTTATTTAGTAACAGTTAATTATTTTTTTGATCCAAGTACCTGGAGCACCAAATGACAGTCATTAATAAACTAGTTTTAATTTTCTTTATAGCTATCATAAATATATCCGCTCAAGCATATTACACTCTCAATAC